>NZ_JBEPKM010000015.1:0-202630 GCF_040544715.1 Methylobacterium sp. 1030
TCCTCCGGCTTGTGCCCCTTCGTTCCCATCTGTCCGTCCTCGTCCTGGCCCGAAAGCCATACCTCAGGGCGGACCACTTCACTGGGGGCGGATCAGCTTGTTCTCGAACTGTCATGATCGGTCTGCATAGGGTTATTCCGCGGTGCAATATGACTCTTCGCACCGCACGCACGGAGCCGATCCGGCATCTTGGTTGCAGACGAACTCACCGGGCCTGACTGCAGGCCTGCCGCTTGATGAAAGGAGTGCACGACATGGTCCTGAAGGGCTTCTCCTACGCGATGATCGGCGCCTTCCTGGGCGGCCTCGCGATGACTGTCGCTGGCTCGGCCAGTGTGCTGATGGGCCTGTAAGGGCCTCGGACTACACGCGGCCTCAGCGGCCGCCGAGATCAGCGAGTGGATGAGCGGCGGGGTGCGAACCCCGCCGTTTTCGTATGCGAGGCAGGGGCAAATCACAGCAACGCCTCTCCAGCCTCGAACCCGGTCAACTCGCATCGATGCGGCGTCCGGACCTGCTCTGACACTCGCTGTGTTACTCCTGCACACGGAGAGCGTCTGATGCCCGATGAACCACTAACCTCGAACACGCAGGATCTCGCAGACGCCGAGTACGACGCCGAGCGCTGGGCCCGAGTTGGCGCCGAACAGAAATCCATTCGTCCGATCAGCCCCAAGGCACCCTCAGACCCGCTGGAAGGCCCGGATGTCGGCTTGACGCAGAAGGGCACTGACGAGGATGCAGTCGTGAAGCGTGAGACGGACGTGTGAGCGCTCTGGTTGGTGCACGTCCAGCCGCACACCTTCAAGCAACAATCGGAGCAATCCTCGCGACATTCAGCTTGGCCATAAGGCGGCCTCGGAATAGCCGAGCTGACGAGGCCATGATGACCAAGCCGATCACCCTGACGAACCGTCTCGTCGACGCTGTCGTGACGGCTGCCATGGCGTTCAGCCTGATCGTGCACGCACAGTTCATGATCCTGCCGCCGCACTTCGTGTGAGCAACTGCCAGTCAGCACAGCTCCAAGAATGCCTATCGCGAACACGCGTGAGGCAGTCATACCCACGCACCCGCCTCGCTCGCGAACTCAGCCGTATCGATTATTGACTGCCCGTCTGTCGTCCTTGAACTACATCCGGAGGCAATAGCGCGAGGTCAATCAGATCCTTCACGGTCGCCCCGGCCACACCGCGAGGATCTTCGCTACCTACTAACTTGAGATTTTCAGCCAGCATTTTGATGATCGCCACTCGCTGTTCGTCGGCCATCAACGATATGGTCATACCGAGAGCCGACTGCAGAATTTCGAAACGCACCGTCAGGTCGCGGAGCTCTTCGAGCAAGATGTTTTCGAGTGGCGAGGACACGGGCAGCTCCATCGGTACCAATGCCCCCAAAGTAGCGCGCTTGCTGAGGTTCGCCTGTGCGAGGGCCTACTCACTTCGGAGGTATGAGGTGGGCGAGCCGTGCGCTGCCCGCCGCAGCCGATGCGGTCGAAGACGCGGCGTTCGGCCGACGTGCGGCCGGGATGGAGCATGGGGGGCTCGGTCATCAGCAAGCCTCCGGCTGGGCGGCAAGCTCGGTCTCGACCAGTTCAGCGGTGCGCAGGACGGCAGGCCCGACGAAGTCGGCGATGGCGCGGCCCTTCTCGTCGTCCGGCAGGCTGGCGACGATCTCCAGGCCGACGGAGGCGCCGAGCAGCACGACGTGGATCAGTCCGGTCGGCTCGTCCGTGCGGCGGGCGAGGGAGACGATCAACGGGCCGGCGTGCCCGTACAGGGCGATCTCCTCGTAGTGCGCTGTCGAGGCCGGCTTCGAACGGGTCGGCAGGGTGATGACGTTCGACATGATGGCTCCTCTCAAGCTGTGGAACGGGTGAGGGCGGGGCAGGCCACCAGGATCTGGTAGCGGTCGGTGGTAGCGAGCGCGGTGAAGGCGACTCAGCTACTCCTCAGCAAGCTCGGCAAATGGCTCTTGGCCGTTCCGACAAGGCCAAATTCGCCAATCATTTCTGTGTGAGGGCAAACCGCGAACCTGTCGGAATGAAGCCTGTTTTGGTTCAGCACTCCGTTGCCTTCTAAGCGGCAGGTCGTAGGTTCGAGCCCTACCGGGGTCGCCAGGTCATTCCGCGTGGCCCTGTCATCCGGCCCTACGGCGCGGCCGGCGCGGCGGGGTTCGCCGCCTCCTGCCGGTCCGGCAGGCTCCGCTTCCAGCGCGCCCGCAGGACGGCGGGCCGGAGGCCGTGCCGCTCCTCCAGGAACTCGGCGTCCGTGATCCGGTCCGTGCGGAAGTGCCGGAACGCCCCGCGCAGCTCGCACCAGCCGGCCACCATCCGGGCCTGATCGAAGAACCCGACGATCACCGGCCAGATCACGCGCCGGCTCGGATCGCCGCGGACGTCGCGGTACTGGATGCGGATCTTGCGGCCCTCGCGGATCCAGGTCCGCGCGCGGGCGACGTCGATCCCGTCCGCGGCCTGCGCGAAGGCCGTCGGCGTGCCGATCGACGGATCGGCGATGAGCGGGCGCAGGCGCTCGGGGACCACGGCGGTGATCTTGGCGATGAGATCGCGCGCCGCCTTGGCGAGGACCGGCTCGCCCCGTCCCGCGACCCACTGCGCGCCGAGGACGGCCGCCTCGATCTCGTCGGGCGTCAGCATCAGCGGCGGCATGTCGAACGCCTCGCCGAGCACGTAGCCGAGCCCGGCCTCACCCTGGATCGGCACGCGCTGGCCGACGAGGTCGGCGACGTCGCGGTAGACCGTGCGGACCGAGACCTCCAGCTCTCGGGCGATCTCGGCGGCCGTCACCGGGCGCGGCGAGCGGCGCAGGATCTGGATGATCTGAAACAGCCTGTCCGCACGCCGCATCCACCGACTCCTGCTGACAGAATGCTGTCAGCAGGGCGTCCCTACAAGTCCTCCCGCCACGGCCATCCCGCGCGCCGTGCCGACAGGAACCGCGCCATGATCACCCTGTACCACGCCCCACAATCGCGCTCCTCGCGCATCGTCTGGCTCTTGGAGGAGATGGGAGTTCCCTACACCATCGCGCCGGTCTCGATCTTCCGGCCGATGACGGGCGAGGGCGTGCCGGACGCCACCAATCCGCATCCCGACAAGCGCGTCCCGGCCGTCCTGCACGCGGGCGGTCTGGTCACCGAGTCCCAGGCCATCGTGCTCTACCTGGCGGAGACGTTCCCCGAAGCCGGGCTGGCGCCGGCGGTGGGCGCCCCCGAGCGCGGCGCGTACCTGACGTGGCTGGCCTGGTACGTCGCCGAGTTCGAGCCCGCGCTGTTCGCCGGCCTGACGGGCGAGCTCGCGGGATCACCGCAGAAGCGCCGGAACCACGCGGCGGTGGTCGACCGCCTGGAAGCCGCCCTGGCGCGCGGCCCCTACGTGATGGGCGCGCGGTTCTCCGGCGCCGACATCCTGATCGGCAGCGCCCTGGGCTTCGGCCGCGCGGCCTTCCCGCCGAGCGCGGCCCTCGATGCCTATCTGGACCGCTGCCGGGCGCGCCCGGCCGCCCTGCGCGCCGCGGCGAAGGACGGCGCGTCGGGGCCGCAAGCCGCCTAACGCAGACGGGGCGCCGCTCCCGATTCCCGAGTGGTCGGAGCGGCCCGGACGCAATTGCGGGAATGCCGCCGCAACGGTTCCGAGCGGCTCCGGCGACCGCGGGTGTTCCGGGACACGCCGGGCCCGAAAGCTTGAGCGTACATCGGGATCACACCGCGAACACAGTCGCGAACCCGATGGAGACGACGATGACCTGGACCAACCGCATCGCCCTGGCGGCGACCCTGATCGCCGGCGAGGTCGCCCTCGTGACCTACGCGCAGGCCCTCAGCCTGCCGGCCCATTTCGCGTGAGCGAGACGGGCCCGGCGGCCGTCTCGCTCACCGACGCCGCCTGAACGCGCGCCGAACGGTTCCGCGGCGCAGCGTGACTCTTCGCACCGCACGCAGCCGGCCGATCCGGCATCATCATTGCAGTTGGTGATCCCGGGTCTCGCCCGAGACCCGCCGCTTGATGAAAGGAGTGCACGACATGGTCCTGAAGGGCTTCTCCTACGCGATGATCGGCGCCTTCCTGGGCGGCCTCGCGATGACGGTGACCGGCTCGGCCGGGGTGCTGATGGGCTTCTGAGCTGCGGCGGCCCTCGGGGCCGCCCGGGCGACGGACTGCCCGAACGGACGGCGTGAGCGGCGGGGCGAGAGCCCCGCCGTTCCCGTATGCGGGGATCGGACCGCGCGGCGGAGCCGCCGATCCCGGCCGCTCCGCCCCGGTCAGGCCGCTTCCTTGCGGGTGACGACGAGCGCCCAGATCGTCGCCGGGATCCATCCGATGATCGTCAGGTGGAGGATGATGCAGAGGATGCCCTGAAACACCTTTCCGCGCAGGAACATGGCGAGCCACGGCGCGAGAAAGCAGATGAGGATCATGATCATGGGGGCAACGGGTCTCCGCGTTCGTGAGCGAACACGGATCGCGGCGGCTGGTTCCGGACGGCCGAGCTTCCGCCGCGGCCCGGCCTAGGCGTCGGACCGCGCGCTCAGATACGCCCTGAGACGCGAGGCCCGACCGGAGCCGTCGATGCACTCGATCCCGCCGCCCGTGTTCAGCGTGTGGAGGCAGCTGCCGGGCCAGGCCGGGCCGGGCTCGATCCGGTCGAGGATGGTCTGGGCGAACCCCTCCGGGTCGAGCCGGTCGATGCGCGCCAGCGACAGGGCGCGTCCGTAACCGTGGGCGCAATCCTGGACCGGCCGGATCAGGACCCCGTCGCGCGCGACGATCCGGCCCGCGGGCCGGGCGAAGGACGGGTCGACCAGCACGGGATTAGCCGGATGCGGCGCGTACGGCCCCCGGAAGTCGGGCGCGGACCAGAGATACAGCGCGTCGTGGTGGCAGCCCGATCCGGGCGGGGCGCCGACGGGCGCGTCCCGGACGGTGGCGAACATCCACCAGCGGCCGCCGTGCTCGAGGAGCGTCGCGTCGCTCGCGACCACGCCGGAGAGGAGCGTCGCCTCTTTCACCCAGCCGCCCGGATAGCGGGTCGCCCGGTAGAGATCGACCGTGCCGGCCGCGGAACTCTCCGGCACCATCCAGACGGAGCCCGCGCGCGCGAACACGAACGGGTAGGAGAGGTGGTGCGGCTCCTCCAGCACCGGGACGGGCGGCCCCTCGGGCCCGTCCGGCCCGAAGCGGACCGCCGAGATGATCGCCTTGCCGGTCGCGTGCGGGAACTCCTCCACGAAGACGTGGGTCGTCCCGTCGACCGCGAGGGGGAACGGGTCGGCGTAGAAGCGCCGCCCGTCGTCGGGCAGCACCTGCCAGCCCTCCGCGGGATGGCGGCCCAGCGCGACGAGGTCCGGCCCGCGGAGGGTCCGCCACCCGGTGCGCCAGTGTGGGGCGTGGTAGCACAGCCTGTACAGGCGGCCGACGAGGCTCCGGGCGACGAGCCGCGCCGGCCGGGACGCCAGGATCCGCGCCGGACGGGCGGGCGCGGCCGCGGCGGGCGTCGCCGCGAAGGCGCGGCCGTCCGACCGGGCCCGCAGGGCGGCGACGACGAGCGTCGCCGTGCGCGACAGGGCATCCTCGAACGAGACGGCGATGGAACCCCGGTAGTCCGAGCCGAGGCGACCCGCGGCGACGACGGTGCCGCCTTCGAGGAGGTCGAGATGCGGGACCCGGCCGGCGAGCAGGCTCGCGAGCAGGCCGGTCTCGCCGAGGCCGCCGTCGTAGGCCACGCGCCAGACCGGGCAGGAGGCGGCCGCGTCGCCGCACAGGTCGAGCACGAGGTCCGGGGTCCCGGGACGGGTCCAGGCCGCGAGATCGGCGGGCGGCACGGGCCGCGACCCGTTCGGCGCCAGCCGGAAGATCAGGGCTTCCAGGCGGAACAGCAGATCGGCCTGTGCCGGCCACCCGTCCGGACCGGGCGCGGCGTCGACGCTCACCGCCGCGATGCCCGGCAGGCCGGACAGCCGGTCCAGCAGCGCGACGTGCCAGCGCCGCGGGTTCGCGCCGTCGAGGCGAACTCTCACATGCATGGCGCCCCGGTTCCCATCGCGCGGTCGTCGCGACGACGACTGTCGAGTCCATCTATTTTCCCGTTGGTAACAGGAGTCATAACTTCGGATCGAGGCCCGGGACGCGCGGGTGATCGGACCCTCGATCGGGATCCGCGGGATGAAAACCTGTCTCGCGGCGGCGGGGGCGTTCCGGCACCTTGCCGGGTTGCCCAGGCCGGTGTCGGGATCCCGCGAGAGCGATCGGGATCGCCGACGCGCCGTCCGGCGACCGACCGGCACCGGGTGTGGCGTGCCCGTCACACCCGGTGCCAACCCGACATCTCGATGCAACCAAAACGCTGCCGCGTTGTTGTCGCGCTCACCCGCGTGATGCGCGCTGTATTTCCGCGCTTCGTCGCGTCTTGAAGGATGCTTTACTCTGGCATTTCGGGCCTTCGACAGGCGGTGTGACCTCAAAACTACAGCCATTTCCCCCGGTGATCGGTAGCCACACCGCCAGATCACACATTCGGGGAACCGACATGACCAAGCTCCTGGCCTCGCTGGCCGCCTTCACGGCCCTCACCGCCGCCGCCTCGGCCGCCGACCTGCCGCGCCGCGCCGCCCCGCCGCCGGTGTTCACCCCCGTCCCGGTCTTCACCTGGACCGGCGCCTACTTCGGTATCAACGCCGGCTACGCCTTCGACGCCAGCGACCGCAACACCGGCAACACCTTCGCCGTCCCCTTCCCCTACGCCGCCCCCGGCACCGTCGCCTCCTTCCGCAACCGCAGCCAGGACGGCTTCTCCGGCGGTGGCCAGATCGGCTACAACTGGCAGATCACCCCCGGCTCCGGCCTCGTGATCGGTGTCGAGGCCGACGCCCAGTACCTCGACTTCGGCCGTAACCGGAACAGCGCCTTCATCTCCGGCGCGCTGGCCCCCGGCTACTACGTCACCGACCCGCGCGGCCTCTCCAGCCTCGACTTCTTCGGCACCGTCCGCGGCCGCCTCGGCTACGCCTTCGACCGCACCCTCGTGTACGGCACCGGCGGCTTCGCCTACGGCTCCGGCAGCGCCGACCGCTCCTTCGGCGGCTATGCCGGCAACGACAGCTTCCGCACCGGCTGGGCCGTCGGCGGCGGCATCGAGTACGCCCTGCCCACCGACTCGTTCCTGAACTTCTTCCGCTCCTCGGCCGTGACGCTCAAGGTCGAAGGCCTGTACGTCAACCTCGACCGCAACACCCGCAACCAGGGCGCGTTCGTCATCAACGCCGCCAACAACTTCCCGGTCGTCTACAGCGGCATCGGTCGCCGCTCCGACGAGTTCGCCGTCGTCCGCGCCGGCCTGAACTACAAGTTCGGCTCCTACTGAGATCGACCAGCGACGGTCGGGTGCGACGCTCGCATCCCGACCGTCGCACCCGACCCGAAACGCGAAGGGGCCGCTTCCCACAGGAGGCGGCCCCTTCGCCGTTCGGGCGGGCCGAACGCGGCCCGCCGTCCTCGCGAGCGCGGCGGCGCGGAAGCTCGACGGCCGGCCGACGATGCGGCCGGCCCGGGATCGAGCCTCAGCCGATCGCCCAGAAGAGCGGCAGGGCGCCCGCCAGGAACAGCGCTGAGGAGATGAGCACGGCGACACGCTCGCGATGGCGGAGGATGAGGGCGTGGGGCTGGGCGAACATGGGATGGCGGAGCTGAGGGAGCCGGATCGGAGGTGCGCGGTCACGCTGGCATCCGAACCTTGACGGATCGGGGGCAGGTCGCGTCATCCACAGGCGGTCGTCGGCGGGTGTCGCGGCCGTGCCACAGAGGCCGGCGGCAGGGCCGCCGCTCGGCGCTCCGCACCGGTACCGCGACGGGCGTCCGGGCGTCCGGGCCGTCGCCGGGGCGTCGCGGCGCGCCTCAGGCGACGGCCGAGTCGGGGCGGCCGGGTGGCACGAAGGTTTCGGGCGCGTCGATCTGCGCGGCGAACCGCTCGATCGGCTGCGGCCTGCTGATCAGGTAGCCCTGGACCTCGTCGCAGGCCTCCGCGGCCAGGAAGCGCATCTGCGCCTCCGTCTCGACGCCCTCCGCTACGACGCTCATCCCGAGGCTGCGGCCGAGCCCCAGAACCGCCCGCACGATCACCGCCGCCTGCGGACTGACCTCGACATGGCCCACGAAGGACCGGTCGATCTTGATCTTGTCGAAGGGGAAGGCCTGCAGCGTCGCGAGGGACGAGTAGCCGGTGCCGAAATCGTCCATCGCGATGGACACGCCGAAGGCCTTCAGCCGGCGCAGGATGCCGAGCGCCCGCGCCATGTCGTTGATGATCAGGGTCTCGGTGATCTCGAGTTCGAGCCGCGTCGGCGCGAGGCCCGTCTCGGTCAGGATGGCCAGCACGCGCTCGGGCAGATCCGCCTGCTGGAACTGGCGCGGCGACAGGTTCACCGCCACCTTCAGCGGGTGCGCCCAGCGGGCCGCCTCGCGGCAGGCGGCCCGGAGCACCCACTCGCCGAGCGGCAGGATCAGCCCGCTCTCCTCCGCCAGGGGGATGAAGGCGTTCGGCGGCACGAGGCCGCGGGTCGGATGCTCCCAGCGCACGAGCGCCTCGAACCCGAGAAGCCGGCCGGTGGCGGTGCTCACCTGCGGTTGATAGTGCAGGATGAGCTCGTCGCCCTCGATCGCCTGGCGCAGGTCGCGCTCCAGATCGCGCCGGGCCGCCTCGGCCGCGTCCATCGCGGGCTCGAACACCCGGTGGGTGTTCCGCCCCTCGGTCTTCGCCCGGTACAGGGCGAGGTCGGCGCGGCGGACCAGCGTCTCGCTGTCGAAGCCGTGGCCGGGTGCCCGGGCGATGCCGACGCTCAGGCCCACCTTCAGCCGCCGCTTGCCGAAGGGGATCGGCGCCTGGACGGCCGCGATCAGGCGCGCCGCCAGGGCCTCCGCGCGGGTGGGGTCGTCCGCATCGGCAACCAGCACGGCGAACTCGTCGCCGCTGAAGCGCGCCACCATGTCGTCGGCCCGCAGCACCGCGCGGATGCGATGGGCCACCGCCCGGAGCAGGAAGTCCCCGGCCGCGTGGCCGAGGCTGTCGTTGACGGCCTTGAAGCGGTCGAGGTCGAGGCACAGCACCGCGCAGGTGCCGCCGTTCAGATGCAGGTCGGCGAGCCGGATCTCGAGCCGCTCGTAGAACAGGGCGCGGTTGGGCAGGTCGGTGAGGCCGTCGTGGCGCGCCATGTGGGCGACCTGCCCCTCGGCGGCCTTGCGGGCGCTGATGTCGATCTGGGTGCCGATGAAGCGCACCGCGCGGCCGTCGGCGGCGCGCGCCACCACCTTGCCGCGCGTCATCATCCAGGCCCAGGAGCCGTCCTTGCGGCGCATGCGATGCTCGGACATGTAGGTCGGCGCCCGCCCGCTCAGGTGCTCGATCAGGGCCCGCTCGGCCGCGCCCGCATCCTCCGGGTGGAGCAGGGCCCGCCACGTCCGCGCGTGGCTCGCCAGTTCGCCGGGCTCGTAGCCCAGGACCCCCCACCAGCGGTCGGAGGACCACGCCTCCCCGGTCGTGAGATCGCAGTCCCAGAGCCCGTCGCTGCCCGCATCCTGCGCCAGGGCGAGGCGGGTCTCGCTGACCTGCAGCGTCTCCTCCGCCCGCTTGCGCGCGGTGATGTCCGTGAAGGTCCGCACCGCACCGCCGTCGGGCAGCGGCACGGTGCGGATCTCCAGCACGGTGCCGTCGGGGCGCTCGCGCTCGTAGGTGTGGGCGCGGCACTCCAGGCCGCCCGCGGCCACCCAGCGCTGCAGGGTCTCGCTCGCCTTCCCGAACTCGCCCCGCGCGATCTGGTATTGCCGCACCGCCTCGAAGGTCGGGCGGGACCGCATCAGGTCCGGCGGCAGGTCGAGCAGCGCGAGGGCGCGGGCATTACAGACCTGAACGACGCCGGCGGCGTCGATCATCATCAGCCCCTGATCCATCGTGTCGAGAACGGTGTCGAGGAGCTTCGCCTTCTCCCGCAGCGCGACCGTCCCACTGTTCATACCCGGGGATCCCAATCGTCCGCCTGGGCGAACATTCTGCTGGACGGTGCGAGGTCCCACCGGCGCGGACGGTACCATCGGGGAGCTTTCCGGATTCTTTCCGGAGGCCCGCTTTCAATCGCTGCGTGCACTTCCGGGCGGCGGACCGCGACGAGGCCGGGGCGCGGATTCCCGAGGCGCCGTCCCGGGCCTTGCCGGGCCGCCCGCGGAGCCCTCTGATAGGCGGCGCGCAGCGGGGACCGGGCCATGGCCGTGAAGCGGATCGTCACCAACATCCGGACCACGCAGGTCGAGGCGGCGCGGTCCTTCTACGCGGAGGTGCTCGGCCTGGAAGTGGTCATGGATCACGGCTGGATCCTGACCTTCGCGGCCCCCGGGATGTCGGCGACGCCGCAGATCAGCGTGGCCAGCGCGGGCGGCTCGGGCACGCCGGTTCCCGACATCTCGGTCGAGGTCGACGACCTGGCGGAGGTCCTCGCCCGCGTGAGGCGGGCGGGCCTGCCCGTGCTGTACGGCCCGGCCCGTGAGCCCTGGGGCGTGGAGCGGTTCTACGTCCGCGACCCGTTCGACCGGCTGGTCAACATCGTCGCCCATCTGGCGTGAGGCCGCGCGCGAGGCCCTCCGTGAGGCCGGGCCGGCCGCTCACTCGGCCTCGTCCCGGACCAGGGAGATGCAGGTCCGCACCATCTCCTCGAGCCGCAGGTCCTTGGTGTCCCCGATATTGGCGGTCTCCTCCAGACAGCGCATGAAGTACGCCGCGTCCAGCTTGGGCGACAGCGTGTGGAAGGCCCGGCCCATCCGGGTCGAGAAATCGATCTTGTCGGTCGCGCTCGCCCGCGGCCACAGCGAGGCCTTGTCGTCCACGGTCAGGCGGGCGGCCTTCGCCGGCAAAGTCGCGCAGGCCAGAGTCACTAAGACGATTATAAGCTTGGTCTGCATTGTAAATCTCCGATCCAGCGGCATAGAACTGCGCGACTCTTCGCAGCGGTGACGGTCGACGGACGCGCTGCTCCTGCGACTGGATGGGAGAAGCGATGCGCGCGATCCGTCTTTCCGGCCCGATCTCGGCCGGCCTCCTGGGTCTTCTGACGGCCCAGGCCCATGCTCAGGCGCAGCCCCCCGCACAGCCCATCCCGCAACACCCGATCCAGCCCCAGGGACAGCCCCCGATGCAGGCGCAGGACCCGGCGTCCGCCGATCCGCGGCGCAATCAGGCGGCGAAGCTCGCGGGGCTCGCCGGTTTCGTGAACCTCGAATGCCCCGGCCTGCGCAGCGATCCGGCGCGCCTCAAGCAGACCGTCGAGGCCCTGGGCGTCGACGCGGCGAGCCTGGAGACCGGCGACCTGCACCTGACCGCGACCCGCTACATCGCGGCCTACCAGAAGGACGTCGCGGCCAATTGCCGGAAGGCCGAGGCGACGTTCGGGCCGCAGGGATCGATCGTTCCCGGCCTGATCGTGCCGCGGTAGCCCCGGCCCGCTGACGGCGGTCGTCGTCACACCGGGCGCCCGTCCCGCGACAGGGCGATGCGCAGGAGGTCGGCTAGGCTGCCGGCGCCGAGCTTCTGCTTCATGCCCGAGACGACGGCCGACACGCTCCGGTGGCTCATCGACAGGCTGTCGGCGATCGCCTCGTTGGACTTGCCCGCCCCCAGCAGCGACAGCACCTGAACCTCCCGCGCGGTCAGGCGCGCGAGGGGCGATTCCAGGAGCCCGGCATTCAGCATCGCGATCTTGGTCGCGACCTCGTGCGGCAGGTAGCTGTGCCCGGCCGACACGGTCGCCAGCGCCTCGTGGAAGCGCGTCACCGCCGTGTCCTTCAGGACGAAGCCGTGGGCCCCGCCCTCGATGGCCCGGGCGACGATCACCGGATCGTCGTGCATGCTGAAGGCGAGGATCCGGGTCGCCGGCTCGAGGGCCCGCACCCGGCGGATCAGCGACAGGCCCGACAGCCCCTGGTCGCGGAAGCCCAGGTCGGTCACCACCAGCCCGGGCCGGTGGCGGTGGAAGGTGCGGTAGCCCGACACCACGTCCGCGGCCTCGTGGACCGCCCGGACGCCGGCATCCTCGGCGAGATGGCGGAAGCCGCGCCGCACGACCGGGTGGTCGTCGACGATCAGCACCGCGTCGAGAACCCGCGGGCCGTCCCGCCCCGCCGGACGGTCGGCCGAGGCCCGGGCGGCGCTCACGGCGTCCCCTCGCCGACCGGGTGCGGGCCGGCGAGGCGCGCCAGCGCGGCCGCGTGGTCGGCCCCCTGCATCCGGGCGTTGTAGTAGTGCTGGCACATCTCGCCGTAGAGGCTCTTGCGGCGGCCGCGCTCCGCCGCGATGCCGCCGAGACCGTCGAGGATCGCGCCGTAGCCCTCGCCGATGCCGGCCTCGGCCAGCATCTGGCCGAGCTGGACGGTGCGGTTGGCGATCATGCGCGGGTCCTCGATGAAGCCGTCGCGGGCTCCGGCCAGCGCCGTCGCCATCGCGCGCACGCGGGGATCGTCGGCCGGCAGGGCCTTGCCGGCCTCGCGGCCCGCGAGCCAGCGGGCCGGGTCGGTCCCGTCGGTCGGCGCGAGCCAGGCCGGCAGGGTGCCCTCAGCGGTGGTGGCCACCACCGCGCCGGCCTCGTCGGCGCGCGCGTCGGCGCGCTCGTCCGCCCCGCGGTCGCAGGCGCCGAGGGCCAGCAGGACTAGCCCGGACGCGATCCCGATGCGGCCGGCACGGCTCATCGCGCGGGCTCCCCCGCCAGGACCGTGCGCGGGCCCTCCGCCACCTTGATGCGCGCCGTCTCGCGCCACGTGGCGAGATCGATCACCGAGACGTCGTCCGAGAACCAGTTCGCCACGTAGGCAAGCGGACCGACCACCGCGATACCCTCGGGATAGGGGCCCACCGCCACGGTGGCGACGATCTCGAGCCGGGCCGCGTCGATCACCGTCACGGCGGCGGCGTGCTGGTTGGTGACCAGGATGCGGCTGCCGTCCCCGGTGACCGCCACGCCGTAGGGCATCCGGCCGGCCGGAACCGTGGCGCGGGCCCGCAGCGTCGCCGTGTCGATCACCGTGAGGTCGCCGCTGCGCACGTTGGCGACGTAGAGGCTCGCCTCGTCCGGCGCGAGCGCCAGGGCGAAGGGCGCCTCGCCGGTCGGGACCACGGCCACGCGGGCCATCGTCCCGGTGTCGATCACGCTGACCTGACGGCTCTCGCGGTCGGCGACGTAGAGCCGCCCGCGCCGGTCGAGGACGAGGTGGGCCGGGTCGCGGCCCACCGCCGCGGCGCCCTCGAGGGCGCCGGTCGCCGCGGAGATCTTCAGGACGCGGTCGCCCGACCAGTCGCCGACGTACAGGTGCGCCCCGTCCGGGCTCGCCGCGAGGCCGAAGGCCTGGCCGGGGACGGGCAGGCGGCGGGGCGGCGCGCCGGGCGCGACGACGGTGACGGCGCGCCCGTCCGGGTGGGTCAGATAGAGGCGGCCGGCCCGGTCGGTCGCCGCCGCCACCGGCGCCGGTCCGAGCGGGATCCGCCCGGCCACTTTCCCGGCCTCGATCCGCGCCAGCTCGGCCCCCTGCTGGCTGACGACCCAGACCGGGTCGCCGGCCGCGGACGCGACACTGGTCCCAGCGCCGGTCCCGGCCGCGACCGCGACCGCGAGCGTCGCGATCAGCCACAGGTGGCGCATGCGGGGCCTCAATGGGTCGTCCGGCTCTCGACGGCCGCCTTCAGGCCCTTGAGCCCGTCCGCGAAGTAGCGGTTCATCGCCGTGCGCCCGGCCTCGTCGCTGAGAGTCTCCGGCGGCTCGTTGCCGGTGTCGCCCCGGTAGAAGCGGCCGATCCACGACACCTTGGAGCCGGACCCGTCCGGGGTCACGGTGAGCGTCGCCGAGTAGGAGGAGACGGGGAGCGCCTTCAGGTCCGGGTCGGACATCCGGTACGAGTAGGTCCGGCCGTCGGCCAGCCACTCGTCCAGCCCCTCGACCAGGGTGCCGCCGGCCTTGAGGGTCACCCGGCGGGTCGTGCCCTCGACGTTGCCGCCACTGGCCTCGGCCTTGGCCACGTCCGGGTGCCAGCGCCCGATGCCGCCGAAATCGCCCACCACCTTCCAGACTGCCTCCGGGGGCGCCTGGATGGTGATCGACTGGTCGATCTTCTGCGGCGTCGGCCCGTGGGCCAGCGCCGCGCCGGCGAGGCCGACGACGGCGAGGGCCGGGGCGAGGGCCGGAAAGAGGGCGAGGGGCATCCGCATGGTCAGGTCCTGATCGCTCCGGTTGGAGCAGGGGTTGGAGCAGGGATTGGAGCAGAGTGGCCCGCGCGCCCGCGGAGCGCGCGAAGGGCGCGGGCGAGGGGCCCCGCCAGGAGGGCCAGGAGCGTCAGAGCCAGGGCCGCCGCCAGGAGGGCGGGCCGCGGGTCGAGGCGGCCGGGCAGCGGGCGCGGCGTCGCCGCGGCGCGCAGAGAGGCGGCGAGACCGCCCGGGCCGTCGAGATGGACGTAGCCGAGGCCGGTCTCGGCGGCGAGGCGCTTCAGGTAGGGCTCGCGGACCGACGAGAGGTGCTCGGTGCCGTGGGCGGCCTGGGCCCCGAAGGGGGCGTTGCGCGGGTTGTAGCCCTCGCGGGATTCCGCGTCGGCCGGGGGCGGCCCGGAGCGGTTCTCCTGCTGGACGTCGCTCTCGCCGAGGAAACCCGTCTCGCGCCCGCGATCGTCGAAGCGCGGGATCGGCGACAGGCCGTAGCCGCCCGCGCCGACGATCAGCCCGCGCACCGCGCCGGGCCTGCCGTCGAAGGTCGGGCCGCCGGAGGCGGGCAGGGGCGGCGTCTCCTGGCCGTCGGTGAGGAACAGGAGGTCGGCGTCGATCTCCCCCGCCATGGCGATCGACCGGAACAGGCCGGCCGCGATGCGGCTGTCCCCCTCCCAGGCCATGCGCGGGTCGAGGGCCGCGATGGCGCCGTCCAGCGGCGCGAAGTCGGCGCAGACCTCGACCGGCGTGAACAGCAGGAACGGCCGCCGGTCGGTGAACAGGCCGAGCGCCACCCGCGAGCCGCAGGGGAGGTCGGGCAGCGTCGCCCGCAGCGCCGCCTTGACGGTCTCGAGCCGGCTCATCGACCCGCCGGCGGCGGGATAGTCGCGCACCGCCATGCTGCCGGTGATGTCGACCACCGCCAGCACCGACACGCCGGTGCGGGTGACCGGGATCGGCGGCGCGACCAGGGCCGCCAGCGCCAGCGCGAGGGCGGCCGCCAGGGCGCGGAACCGCCCGTCGCGCAGGTTGCGGGCGACGAGGGTGGGCAGGACCGAGGGCAGGACGGGGGGAAGGACGCGCCGCGGGCTCACGGGCCGCCCCGCGGCTGGCCGGGGATGTCGGTCCAGATCTTCTTCGGCTCGGCGCGCAGCTCGTCCCCGGTCTTGCGGTCGAATTCCGGGTAGTCGCGCACGAGGCGCGAGGCGACGTCGAGGTTGTACTTGGCGTCCCAGAACTCGGGCCGGGCCTGGAGGGCGCGGCGGTAATCCTGCCGCGCCAGCGTCACCTGGGGCGCGGCCTTGTCGAGGTCGCCCCGGCCGATCAGCGCGAAGGCCTGCCGCATCCGCGCGTTGCCGATGACGTACCGCGCCCGGGCCGCCTCCCGCACCGCACCGGCGCGGTCGAGGGCGTCGATGAGGGGCTCGGTCTCGCCGAGACGGTCCCGGGCGGCGAGGAAGCCGATCCGCGCCGCCAGGAGGGCCGGCCGCGCATCCGGCTCGACCGGCCGGTCGCGGCCCGCCTCCAGGGCGGCGATCCGGTCGTCGTCGCGCGCGGCGCTCCAGCCCGAGACGGCGAACCACAGGGCGGCGGCCGCGAGGACCAGCGGCAGCGCGACCAGCAGGGCCGGCCGGACCCGGCGCCACGCCGCCGCCAAGCTGAGGCGGGGGCGGGCGGTGTGGCGCGGGGCCGGGCCGTCGAGGAGGGCGCCGGCGCTCATGCCGCCCTCCGTGCCGCAACGCCCGCGGTCTCGGTCGCGGCCTCCGTCGCAGTCTCCGCATCCGCCGGTGCCGCCGCGAGGTCCACCTCCGCGAGCTTGGCCAGGACCAGCAGCGCGAGGCCGAGGGCGGCGAGCGCGGCGGCGAGCCCGGTCAGGTCCCGGCGCGGGCGCTCCTCGACGTAGGGGATCGGGTCCCGCTCCAGGGCCTCGATCTGCCGGATGGCGGCGGCCACCGCCTCGGCGCCCTCGGCCTCGAAGGCGCGGTAGGGCACGCCGAGGCTCTTGAAGAACAGGTCGAGATGGCGCTCCGGCGCGGCCTGGGGCGTGTCCTCGCCGGCCGGCCGGTCGGCGATGCCGGGCGATCCCTGGGTGCGCAGGAACAGCCAGTACAGGTTCGGCCGGATCCGCGCGACCGCGGCGCGCAGCTGGTCCTGGATGCGCGGGTCGATCACCGCCGCGCCGTCGGAGACCAGCAGGAGAACCCGCGAGGCGCCGACATCGATTCCGAACTGCGACAGGGCCATGCCGAGGCCCCGGCCGATATTGGTGTAGTCGAGGCCGGGCCGGTCGATGGCGGCGATCGCCGCCCGCACGGCGTCGTGGCGGTCGGTCATCGGCATGACTAGCATCGGCGCGGTGGAGAAGGCCGTCACGGCGAACAGATCGTGCGCCCGGGCGCCGACGAAATCGGCCAGCAGGCGCCGGGAGGCCGCAGCCTTCGATTCCTCGGCGCCGGAGGGCTGCCGGCCCGCGAAGGTCTCGTTCATGCTGCCGGAGCGGTCGATCAGCAGCGAGACCTGCGCGCCGATGCCGAGGCGCTCGATCCTTGCGCCCGTCCGGTAGGGGCCCGCCAGGGCCACGATCAGGCCGGCGATGGCCAGGACGCCGGCGAGCGTCAGCGCCCGGCCGAGCCAGGCCGAGAGGGGGTCGGCCGGGGCGGCGGCGACCGCCGGCACGGCCGTCCGGCGCAGGGCCGAGCGGGCCAGCGGCAGCAGCGCCAGCGGCAGCAGCCACAGGACCCAGGGATCGGTCGCGCCGAGGCGGGCGAGGAGATCGGTCACGGCCTCACGCGCTCCGCTCCGCCGCCGCGAGCCGCGCCAGGAGCGCCTCGGCCTCGGCGCGGGGCCAGGCCGCGCGCGCGGCCGGCAGCCGGCCGCCGAAGAAGGCGAGGCGCGAGGCCTCGAAGAAGCGCGCGAGCTCCGCCGCCTGGCCCCGGAAGGCCCCGTGCCGGGCGAGGAAGGCGCCGAGATCGTCGGCGAGCACCCGCCTCCCGTCGGTCAGGTCGAGGCCCCGGTGCAGGGCCAGCAGCGCCGCCCGGTAGGCCTGATCGGGCCCGGCCCCCGCCCGCTGCCGCCGGAGCGCGCGCAGAGCCGCCGCGAAGGGCCGGCCCCGCCGCTGCCGGAACGGTCCCCAGGCCCGGTCGTGCGCCAGCGCCAGCGCGGCGAGGCCCGCGAGGGCGCCGAGACCCGCCGCCGCCGCGACGTCCGGCCCGGGATCGACCCGCCCACTCCGGCCGTCCGGGCGCAGGTACTCGGCCGGATCCTCGCGCCGCTGCGGCTGCACCTCGCGCAGGGGCGAGACGCCGAGGCTCCAGCCCGGCACCTGGACGGCCGCGGTGGTTCGCCCGGTCGCCGCCTCGCTCGCCAGCGTCAGGGGGAAGCCCGGCACCTCCAGGGTGCGGGCGTCGAGGGCGGCGTAGAAGCTCTGGTAGGTGAGGCGCAGGCGCACCCGCCGGCCGCCGGCCGCCGGGGCCTCGTCGACCGCGACGGCGCGCAGGTCGAGCCAGTAGGTCACCGGACCGGGCCGGGGCAGGGTCGCGCGCTGCAGCCGGAAATCGGGATCGGCCAGGATCTCCACCTGCGCCTCGACCAGGTCGCCCAGGAAGATCCCGAAGGGCCGGGGGCTGCGCACCTCGACGGAGCGCACCTGCGCGGCGGCCGGGCCGGCCGTCAGAGCGAGCGGCGCGGCCAGGATGCCGGCCAGGACACCGGCGAGGACGCCGGCGCGGAGGCTGGCGAAGAGGCCGGCCGGCAGGAGGGCGGGACCGCGCGCGCCCATGCTCAGGTCGTCATCAGGTGGCGGGTGAGCGCCTGGGCGTCGAAGCGCCCGGCGAGCTGGAAGACCCGGCGGGCGAAGGGCGCGGCGGCGCGCTCCAGGGCGGCGATCCGGTCCCGCTCCCGGGCGATCCAGGCCCGGCGCAGGCTCGGGCGCAGCAGGACCACGCGGCGACCGCCGCCCTCGAGGTCGTCGAGTTCGACGAGGCCGAAGGCCGGCAGCGCCTCCGCCTCGGCGGGGTCGGCGAGCAGGATCGGCACCGTGTCGTGCGGCGCCAGGGCGGCGAAGACCCGGGCGATCAGGCTCTCCGGCCAGCGGAAGTCGGAGGCGAGGAAGACGAGCTTCGGCCGCCCGGCGAGCCGCCGCGCGGCCTCGAGCATGCCGGCGCAGCCGCGTCCCGCGCGCGGCGCGCCCGCGACCCGCTCGGCCGCGGCGACGGCCGCGCCCCGGTGGCGGGTGGCGGGGAGGGTGAGGTCGTCGCGCAGGGTCTCGTCGCAGCCGATCAGGCCGAACCCGTCGCTGATCCGGGTCGCCGAGACGGCCAGCGCCCGGCAGAGATCACCCGTGAGTCGCGCCCGGTCGGCCGTGCCACGGAAGCCCATCGAGGCCGAGAGATCGACCAGGACCCAGGTCTCGACCGCGGTCCGCGCCTCGAAGCGGCGGACATGCACGCCCTCGAACGGGTCGCGCAGCGTCGCCCGCAGGTCGATGCGGCGGGCATCCGGCAGCTGCAGGAACGGCACCTGATCGCGGAACGGGCCGGCGCCGCCGGCGTCGCGCCCCCGGTGGAGGCCGGCCCGGCTGCCGCGCGGCCGCCAGCGCGGCAGGTAGACGATGTCGGCCGTGCGCGGGTCGCTCACGGCGCCGGCACCGTCTCGAACGCGGCCCGGCACAGGGCGGGCACGATCGCGCCGCGCTGCAACTCGTGGACGGGCTCGAGGAAGACCCGGTGGGCCATCACCTCGGTGAAGACCGCCCGCACGTCCTCCGGCACCAGCCACTCGCGGCCCTCCAGCCACGCCCGCACCCGGGCGGCGCGCACCAGGAAGGCGACGCCGCGCGGCGAGGCGCCGCCCTGCACCAGGGTGGCGGTGTCGAGGCCCGGGAGCCGGATCCCGGCCTCCGCGGGGCGGACCAGCGCGTCCCAGAGGGCCACCACGTAGGCCTCGATCGACGGCTCCGCGCGGACGGCGTGCTGGATCGCGGCCGCGATGCCGCCGATCCGGGCGTGGTCGAGCACGCCCTCGGCGACCGCGCCGACGAGGGCGTCGGTGTCGTGGAAGCGCGGGTCGAAGACCAGGCTCCGGCGCACCGCCGCGTCCCGGGGCGCCTCCAGCCCGATCTCCATCAGGAAGCGGTCGCGGGCCGCGGCCGGGAGCTCGAAGGTCTCCTCCCGCTCGACGCGGTTGCGGTCGGCGAAGACCTGCAGGTTCGGGAACGTGTAGGTGCGGCCGAAGGCCTGGACGCTGCGCTCGGCCATCAGCCGGAGCAGCAGGGCGTGGACCTGCGGCCGCGCCCGGTTGATCTCGTTGAAGAAGAACACCGAGAGATCCTCGGCCCGGGCCAGGACCGGGCCGGGATCGACCCGCGGCCGGCCGTCGGGGCCGAGGTAGGTGTGGTAGATCAGGTCGGTCGGCATCATGTCGACCGTGCCCTCGACGCGCTCGTAGGCCCCGCCCAGCGCCCGGGCCACCGCCCGCAGCAGGGTGGTCTTGCCGACGCCGACGTCGCCCTCGAGCATCACGTGGCCGCGGGCGAAGATCGCGATCGTCACGAGGCGGATCGCCCGCTCCTGGCCGACCACCGCCTTGGCGACCTCCGCCTCGAAGCGGGCCGCCGCCGCCCGCCAGTCGGTGAGCATCGTGTCTCCGGAACGGAGGGTGTTCATGAGGCGGTGCCTGCGGTGTCGGGCGGGGCGCCGGAACGGCGGCGCCGGGTAACGGTGCGGCGTGTCGGTGCGGCGCGGTGCCGAGCGTCGCTGCGGGCCGGCGCCGCGGCGCGGGCCGGCCCCAGGACGGCCGGATCAATCGGCCGCGTTCAGTTGGCCGCGATCAATTCGAAGAAATCTTGGCGACGTCGTACTCGAACTTGCCGGTCTTCTTGGCGTTCTCGATCCGCTTCCTGTTGCGCTCCTCCATCTGCTTGATGGATTCGGCCTGCTTGCTGACCTCCTTCGGGTCGTGCTTGGGATCGTACTTGGTCCCGGCGACCTTCTCGGGGAAGCCGGGCTTCGGCTGCCAGCAATTGCCCGGCGCCTTGCAGGTCTGACCGTCGTAGGCCAGCGCCGGCACCGCGAAGGCCACCCCCGCGATCAGCATCGCCGCCGTGATCACTGTGCGCATCGTAGATTCCTCCGTCTCTTCCTGGGGCGGCCGGTCGGGCCGCCGGTTCGCCCCGTCTCCCGCGGGGCGCGACTTGCCGAGAACGGCTAGTCCAGCGGCTTGCACTGGCCGGGCACGTCCTTGGCAAAGGTCTCGCCCTCCTTGAAGGGCTTGTAAGTCTTCTTCTGCTCGTCGGTGAGCCACTCGGCATCCTTCACCGGGCCCGTGTAGAGATGACGGATCCAGGCGATGACCTGCAGCATCTCGTCGGGATTGAGATCCTCGTTGTGCGGTCCCATCATGCCGTTGGCACCGCCCCAGAGGGTCGCGAACAGGCCGACATCGGTCGTGTTCGCCGGGTAGGTCCAGTAATCGTCGTTGAGGCCGGGCCCGACCTTGCCCTCGCCGAGATGGCCGTGGCAGCCGGAGCACGAGGTCAGGAACAGGCTCTCGCCGTTCCGCAGGCAGGACTTGTCGTCGATGTAGAGGTTCTTCCCGGTCTGGAAGAAGGTCTTGACCGCCTGCGTGTCCCGCCCGCCCGGCTTGCCCTCGGCCGTGTCCATCGCCTCGCCGGTGATGGTGTTGCGGAAGACGATGCCGGTCTGCGGGCCGGACTGGGGCTGCGCGCGGGCCGCGGCGGGCATCGCCACGGCGAGGGTGAGAAGGGCGACGCGGGCCGAACGTACGATGTGCATCTGTTGAGCGGGTCCTGATGTCCTGATCGATGGCCCGGACGCGCCGGGCCGGTCTCGGTGGGGCGGTCTCGGTGGGGCGGTCTCGGTGGGGCAGCCTCAGTTCGAGGCGACGACCGGCACACCGTCCTGCTTGAGGATCGTCGCGATGGCGGGCCGGGCCTTCTCGATCCCGGCGTCGAGGGCCTTGCGCAGGGCCTCGTCGTCCTTGCGCACGCCCATCGACTGGTCGAAGACCTGCGGGACCTTGCGGCCGTCGCTGCCGACCGTGTCGGCCGGGACCAGCGTCATGCGCAGCGGCGTCGGGGAATCCTTGACGTAGCGGGCCACGTCCGGGCCGAAGGCGACGCCGACATCGGCCTTGTCGTTGGCGACCTCGCTGACGATGCGGGCCGGGTCGATCTGGGTGTACTGGTTGCGCGGCGAGCGGAAGTTCACCAGCGAGTAGAGGTAGGCCATGTCCTCCTCGTAGCGGCCGATATCCTTGAGCATCGCCTCGCCGGGGGAGCCGAACGGCACCACCATGTGGTCGAGGGTCTTGAGCCGCGGGTCGGACCAGGACTTCACGTCGAGATCCTTGTCGGCGCGGGTGATGAAGACGTAGCCGCTCCGGTAGTACGGCCGGGTGGTCAGCACCCGCGGGTCGTCGCTGTCGAGGCCGACGACCACGTCGCAGGTCCGCTTCTCCAGGCCGTCGCGGACGAGGTAGATCGCGGGCTTCTCGAGCCAGACGAAGACGGGCTTCTTCCCCATCGCCTCGGCGACGGCGACCGCGACGCGGTTCTCGAGCCCGGAGCCGTCCTTCATCGAGAGGGGCGGCTGCTTCTCGGAGGCGCAGATCCGCAGGGTCGCGGGGTCGGCCGGCGGGGCGGCCGGGGCCTTGCCGGGATCCGACTGGATGGCCTGGGCCTCGGATTCCTGGGCCACCACCGGCCCGGCGGCCAGGGTGGCGAGCGTCAGGACGGCGGCGAAGCGGGCCGCCAGGATGCGTGCGCGCGGGCGCGGCATGGACGTCTATCCCTGTTGTCGAAGCGTTTCTTGTGGCGTGTCCGGTGGGGCCGGAGTGGCGGGGCGGAGGTGGCGGGGCCTGAGGGGGGGCATGGCGTCGCCCCGCCCGCTCGGATCCGTCCCGAGATCCCGCCGGCCGTCGGGCCGGCGGGAGGTCGTCAGGTGGGAGGTCGTCGGGCGGGCCTCGCTCGGAGGCCTGCCGCGCGGCCCTTACTTGGCGGCGTGCTGCGCGTACTCGCCGACGTTCGGGTCGTCGTACGGGCCCTTGCCGTCCAGCGAGAACACCATCACGCCGCCGCCCATCTGGGTGTAGTTGGCGAGCTTCTTGAAGGCGCCCACCGCGCCGAGGCCGGCGGTCGGGTCGGCGAGGTCGAACACCAGGCCCACGCCCGGCCAGCCGCCGACGCCGTAGTAGATGGCGACGTACTGGGTGCCCTTGTGGGTGTAGGTGATCGGGTAGCCGATGGCGCCCGACGGCAGCTTGAACTTCCAGAGGAGGTCGCCGTTGTCGGAGTCGCGCGCCTTGATGAAGCCATCCAGCGTCCCGTAGAGGACGAGGTCGCCGGCGGTGGCGGTGGTGCCGCCCCAGACCGCGAAGCGCTCCATCTTCTCCCAGTTGAACTTGCCGGTGATGGCGTTGTAGCTCTTGATCTGGCCGAGGCCCTCGTAGTTCTGCCGGTCACCCTTCGGGCCCGGATACATGTTCAGCGTCGCACCGACGAAGAACTGACCCGCCCGGTAGGGCAGCATGAAGGGCTCCCAATCCATGCAGATGTGGTTGATGCCCATGTAGAAGGCTTGCCGCTTCGGGTCGTAGGAATCGTGACCCTGGTTGTGGTAGCCCATCGCCGAGGGACAGATGTCCTTGGCGAGATGGTCCATCCGGGTGCCGTATTCCGGATCGCGCACCGGCGTGCCGGTCTTCAGGTCCACCGACTTGAACACGTTGACGGTGTCGTCGATCTTGTTGGCCGAGACCAACGTGCCGTCCGTCCGGTCGAGGGTGTAGACGATGCCGTTGCGGTCCGGGTGGGTGAGGAGCTTCCTCATCTTCCCGTCCTTGTCCTTCTGGTCGGACAGCATCATCACGTTGACGCCGGCATAGTCCCACTCATCGTGGGGCGTCTTCTGGTAGCCGAACTTCGCCTCGCCGGTGTCGGCGTCGCGGCCGAAGATCGTCATCGTCCACTTGTTGTCGCCGGGACGCATGGTCTCGTTCCACGGCGCCGGGTTGCCGGTGCCGAAATAGATCAGGTTGGTGCCCGGATCGTAGGCGTACCAGCCCCAGTTGGTGCCGCCGCCGATCTTCCAGGCGTCGCCCTCCCAGGTCGAGGTGCCGAGGCCCTTCTGGCCGTAATGGGCGTTGTGGATGTTGAAGTCCTTGGCGAGCAGCAGGTCCTCGTCCGGGCCGGTGGCGTAGGCGCGCCAGACCTGCGCGCCGGTCTTGACGTCGTAGGCGGTGAGGTAGCCGCGCACGCCGAGCTCGGCGCCCGAGGAGCCGATGATCACCTTGTCCTTCACCACGTAGGGGGCGATCGTGAGGGTCGAGCCGACCTTGATGTCGGAGTTCTCGACCTTCCACACCGTCTCGCCGGTCTGGGCGTTGAGGGCGGCGACGTTGCCGTCGAGCTGGGTCTTGAGGATCAGCGCCGGGGTCTTGCCGTCGCCGGGCCAGTAGGCGAGGCCGCGGTTCACGAGATCGCAGCAGGCCACCGAGCGCGCGGCCGGGTTCTGCTTGGGCTTGTCCTGCCACAGGATCTTGCCCGGATCGTCGAGGCCGAGGGCGAAGGTGTTGTTGGGGAACGAGGTGTGGATGTACATGACGCCGTCGACGACGAGCGGCGCGCCCTCGTGGCCGTTGAGCAGGCCGGTGGAGAACGTCCAGGACGGCTTGAGCTGCTTGACGTTGCTCTTGTTGATCTGCGTCAGGTCGCTGTAATTGTTCGAGTCGTAGTTCTTACCGGGCATCACCCAGTTCTCGTCGCTCTTCGATTTCTCGACGAGCTTGTCGTTGGCCTGCGCCACGCCCGCCATGGCGACCGGCGCGAGCGCCATGATCGCCAATGCCGAGACGGAATTCCGGAGCCTGATCATCCTGCGTCTCCTCGCCGGACTGCCACGCCGTTTGGCCTCGCAGTCATCGTGGTGTTGATTCGATGGCGACACGACTTTCACCGACAAACCCGCCTCCAGCGTCGCGATAACCGGGCTATTTCCAGTATTCGCTGAGCTTATGAAAGACTTATTATCGTTGTGCGCCACTTGATTATTCGCACGGCTTGTAATGCGTGTCTTTGCAAAACGAAACATTTCTTTTCGGGATGATTTGGCAAAAGAACACCGGAGATCTGGTAAGATCACGGAGACCTTGACCGAGAGCCGGCCGCCATCCCAGACAGGTGGGCCAGACAGGTGGGAACGATACGCGGGCGTGCGGGCCCGGAGCCGGCCGCCGACCCGTCCCGGGAGGACGCCATGGGTCATGTCACGGGCTGCGCGGCCCGCTCTCCGGCGCTGGCCGCCTGCTGGGCGGCTCTCGCCCTGGCGCCTGCGATCCTGGCACCCGCGACCTTGGCGCCTGCGGCCCTGGCGGCCGGGACCGGCGGGGAACGCCGTCTCGCGGCGCTCTACCAGCAGGACGGGCGGCGCGAGCTGACGGGGGCCGACCTGGAGCGCTTTCCCGGCGCGGGCGTCCTGTGGTGCCGGCGCCCGGACGGGATTCCCCAGAAGGCCGCCGCCGCGTGGCTGATCGGGAGCCGGTCCCTCGTGCTGATGAACGCGCACAATTTCCGCAATCGACAACTGGAGGTTACGCGAAACGTCGCCGACTGCTACTTTCAGATAGCAGGTCGGAACTACGCCTTCGTGCCCGAGATCCTGGAACTCGGCGTCGAGCCCGAGGCGCGGCGCCTGCACATCACCGACGACTGGGCGCTGCTGCGCCTCGCCGAGCCGGCCGAGGCGCGGCCGCAGCCGATCCCGGACCCGCCCACCCTTCCGACCGGCGACCTGACGCTCCCGGTGACGATGGTCTCACCGGCCGGGCACGAGAACTACCGGGGGCAGAGCAGCCGGGAATCCTGCGCCGTCCGGCGGATCGATCCGCCGAGCGAGGGCGCGATCCGCCGCGCCCGCCACGATTGCAACGACGGCTACGGCGGATCGGGCTCGGGCCTGTTCGACGCGGAGGGCCATCTCATCGCGATGCAGAGCGCGTCGCTCTCGATGAACCAGCGCCACGCCTTCGACATCGAGTTCCACTACGGCTCGGCCCTGCTGATCGAGGGCCGGCTCCACGAGGCCCTCGAGGCTCAGGCCCGCGCGACCCGGGACCGCTAGGGCGGGCCGCCCCCGGGTGTCCGCGGCGCCTCCCCGGGAATCCGGTAAGCTCCCGGTAAGCAAGGCGGCGTTTTCCGCCCCGGCGCCGGGGGAAGCGCTCGACGGCGCCGCGGCGGCAAGCCAAAACTTAACGTTGAACCTCGAATCTGGTCCCGCGAGGGAGCCGGTATGCCCGCTGTCGGAACGTTCAGGGTCTGCGCGCCGGGACGGCCGCCGTTCGCGGCGGCCGTGGCAGAGGGCGTGGCCGAGGCGGTCGCGCTGCCATCCGTGCTCGTCACGATGCTGGGCAGCCTGATCGAGGCCTGGCCCCGGCAGATCTACACACAACCCCTGGTGACCACCCGCTTCCTCGGCCAGCGGACCACCTACGTCTGCGATCCCGGCCACATCCGCAGCCTGATGGTCGACCAGGCCGAGGCGCTGGAGCGGGAACCCTTCATGCTGCGGGCGCTGGCCCCGGCCCTCGGCGCGGGGGTCCTCACCGCGGACGGGGACCACTGGCGGCGTCAGCGCAGGACCGCGACCCCGATGTTCCGCCCGGACCGGGTCCGGAGCTTCGTGCCGGCCATGGCCCGGGCCGCCGCGGCGACGCGGGCGCGCTGGCGCGACGCCGATCCCGCCGGGAGCGAGCGGGACATCCTGCGCGAGATGATGCGCACGACGTTCGACGTCATCGTCGCCACGATGGTGTCGGGCGATCCCTACCTGGAGGTCGGGCCCTTCGGGGCCGCGATGGACGCCTATCTCGGCCAGACCAGCTGGAAGATCGCCCTGGAGATGCTGCGGGCGCCGGCCTGGATCCCGCATCCGGGGTCCCGGGCCGGGGCGGAGGCGGTGCGCTACCTGCGCGGCGAGGTCGCCCGCACGATCGCGCGCCGCCGGGCCCGCGGCGAGCCCGGCTCCGACCTCCTCGGCCTCCTGCTGCAGGCGCGGGACCCGGAGACCGGCGCGCCGCTCACCGAGGCGAGCCTCGTCGACAACCTGCTGACCTTCGTGTCCGCCGGCCACGAGACCACCGCCCTGGCGCTGGCCTGGACCTTCCGGGTCCTGGCCGAGCACCCGGAGGTGGAGGAGCGCGTCGTCGCCGAGATGGCGCGCCTCGGCGCCGATCCGGAGTCCGATCCCGGTTCCGTGGACCGGCTCCCCTACACGCGTCAGGTGCTCCTCGAGGTGATGCGCCTCTATCCGCCGGCCCCGCTGATCGTGCGGCGGACGCGGGCCCCGGTCCGGCTCGGGGACACGGTCGTGCCGGCCGGGCAGTCGGTCCACGTGCCGGTTTACGCCCTGCACCGGCACGCGCTGCTCTGGGAAAGTCCGGAGGCGTTCGACCCGGGCCGCTTCGCGCCGGAGCGGGCCGCCGCGCGCGACCGCTACGCCTACCTGCCGTTCGGCGCCGGCCCGCGGGTCTGCATCGGCATGGGCCTCGCCCTGACCGAGTGCCTCGTCGTCCTGGCGACGCTGCTGCCCGCCTTCCGCCTCCGGCCGGTGACGGCGGAGATGCCGGCGGCGCAGTTCCGCGTGACCCTGCGGCCCAGGGGCGGCCTGACCATGAGGGTCGCGCCCCGCCACGGGGCCGGGCAGGGGGACGGGCACGGGGCCGAGCACGGGGCCGAGCAGGGGGCGGCCCATGCCGCCTGAGATGTCGCCCGAGGTGTCGCCCGAGATCTCCGCGGGCGCGACCGGGCCGGGCGCGCGGCGGGGGACCTGGCCGGACCGCCGGCCGGGATCGCTGCTCGCCCGCCTCTTCGGTCCCGACGCCGACGACGCGCTGCCGAGCCGCTACCGCCTGCAGGTGCGGGCGGGGCTCCTCGACGAGACGCTGAAGCTCGCCACCTACTCGGCGGTGACGCACCTGATCATCGCGCTGGCCGTCGCGTACTTCTTCTGGGGTTCGGCCTCGCACACCTACCTCCTCGGCCTGCTCGCCGTGGTCGCGGTGCTGATCACGGCGGCGACCTACGCGACCTGGCTCTACTGGCGCACTCACGGCGACACCGCCTCGGCGCACACCGTCCGGTGGGGCTGCCGGATCTCCGCCGGCCTCGCCTTCGCCCTGGGCCTCGCCTGGGCGACCCTGCCGGTCGTGCTGTTCGCCCCCTCCGGCGGCGACGCGCGGCTGCTCGTCGTCGCCATCGTGGCCGGCCTGATCTCGGACGCCTACGTGGTCGGCCCGCTCCTGTCGGTCTCGTACCTGTTCGCGGTCCCGGTCATCGTCGGCAGCTTCGTCGGGCTGGCCCGGTCCGGGGAGCCAGTCGCGCTCAGCATCGGCTTCCTGCTCGCCGTCTACGCGATCTTCGTGGTGACGAGCGTGAGCCGCATGAGCCGCCTGTCGCGCCAGCGCATCCTCGACCGCGTGCGGGTCGAGGACCAGAGCGAGACGATCGGGCTGCTGCTCAACGCCTTCGAGGCGAATGCCAGCGACTAACTGTGGGAGACGGACGGGACCGGACGGTTCCAGCACGTCTCCACCCGGATGGCGGACGTGCTGGCCTGCCCGGTGCAGAGGCTCCAGCACGCCTCGTTCCCGGCGCTGCTCGCCGGCCGGGCGGAGGCGCCCCCCGAGGCCGACCAGAGCGCCGACCGCGTGGACCGTCTCCGGCGGGGCGTCGCCTTCCACCAGCACCTGATCGCCGTCGACACGCCGGCCGGCCGGCGCTGGCTCCGGCTGAGCGGCAAGCCGTTCCTCGACCAGAAGGGGCGCTTCGCGGGGTTCCGGGGCGTCGGCTCCGACGTGACCGAGGCCCGCCGGGCGGAGGCGCACATCGCCTATCTGGCCACCCGGGACCCGATGACCGACCTGTCGAACCGGGTCATGTTCCACGACGTCGCGTCCGAGGCCTGCGCGGCCGCCGCGCAGAACGCGCCGCAGAACGCGCAACCGGCCCCGGACACGACGGTCAGCCTGCTCTACCTCGACCTCGACGGCTTCAAGACCGTCAACGACAGCATCGGCCACGCCGCGGGCGACGCCCTGCTGGGGCAGGTCGCCGATCGCCTGCGCGCCCTGCTCCCGGCCGACGCGCAGGCGTTCCGTCTCGGGGGCGACGAGTTCGCGATCCTGCAGCGCGGCCGGGACGGCGCGGCCGCGCAGGCCCTGGCCGAGGCCACGATCGCGACCCTGCGCGAGCCCTACCTCATCGACGGCGTCCGGGCGGAGATCGGCGTCAGCGTCGGGATCGCCTGCGCCCCCGCGGACGCGACCGAGCCCGAGGACCTGCTCCGGAAGGCGGATCTGGCGCTCTACAGCGCCAAGCAGGGCGGCAAGGGGCGCTGGCGGGGCTTCGACCGCGACCTGGACGTGCGCGTCCAGCGCCGGCACGAACTCGACGAGGCGATGCGCCAGGCCCTCGCCGACGGCGAGATGGCGCTGCACTACCAGCCTTTGGTCAGCCTGCAGGACGGCCAAGTGGTCGGCTGCGAGGCGCTGCTCCGCTGGACCCGGCCCGGTCTCGGCCCCGTCTCGCCCGCCGAGCTGATCCCGATCGCCGAGGGAACGGGCTTCATCCTCGCGATCGGGCGCTGGGCCCTGCGGCGGGCCTGCGCGGAGGCGCTGACCTGGCCGGTGCGCCTGCGCGTCGCCGTCAACATCTCGTCGGTCCATTTCCGCCGGCCCGACTTCTTCGCCGACGTCGCGGCGGTGCTGGGCGAGACCGGCCTCGCGGCGGACCGCCTGGAGATCGAGATCACCGAGTCGATCTTCCTGGCCAACACGCCGCACGTGCTGGACAATCTCCGCTCCCTGCGGGCGCTCGGCGTGCGGATCGCCCTCGACGATTTCGGGACGGGCTACTCCTCGCTGAGCTACCTGACGCAGTTCCCGGTCGACAAGATCAAGATCGACCGCGCCTTCGTGCGCGACCTGAGCAGCCGCCCCGAATGCCTGACGGTGATCGAGGCGATCATGGTCATCGCCCGCGACCTGCGCATCGACGTCACCGTGGAGGGCGTCGAGACCGAGCAGCAGGCCGAGCTGCTCCGGCTGCGGCGCTGCAACAGCGCGCAGGGCTTCCTGTACAGCCCGGCCCGGCCGCCCGAGGAGATCCCCGGCCTGATCGAGAGCCTGCCCCGGCGGGCGCTCCCGACCGAGCGGGCGGTCCGCGCGGTCGCCTGAGGGCGGGCGAGCCCGGATCCGGGTTGCCACGCGGGCCGGAACGGCTCTAGCGGGAGACGATCACGCGGAACCGGGACACAGGCGCGCCATGCCCAAGGTCGTCATCAGCGAGTTCATGGACGAGGCCGCGATCGCGGCCGAGCTCGCCGGCCTCGACGTGCAGTACGATCCTGGCCTCGTCGACCGGCCCGGGGACCTCGCCGCCGCCGTGGCCCGGGCCGACGCCCTGATCGTGCGCAACCGGACCCAGGTCCGCGGCCCCCTGCTCGACGCCGCCCGCGACCTCAAGGTGGTGGGCCGCCTCGGCGTCGGCCTCGACAACATCGACGTCCCAGCCTGCCGGGACCGGGGCATCGCGGTCTACCCGGCCACCGGCGCCAACGACGGCGCGGTCGCCGAGTACGTGGTCGCCACCGCGCTGCTGCTCCTGCGCGGCGCCTACGGGGCCACGGCCCGCGTGGCGGCCGGGACGTGGCCGCGCAACGCCCTGATGGGCCGCGAGATCGCCGGCAAGCGCCTCGGCCTCGTCGGCTTCGGGTCGATCGCCCGCGAGACTGCCCGGAGGGCGGCGGCCCTCGGCATGACGGTCGCCGCCCACGACCCCTTCGTGGCCGCGGACGACCCTGCCTGGAACCCGGCCTACGGCCCCGTGCAGAGCCAGGCGCTCGACGCGCTGATCGCGCAGAGCGACGTGCTCTCGCTGCACGTGCCGCTCACCGATCAGACCCGCGGACTGATCGACGCGGCGGTGCTGGCGCGGATGCCGAAGGGCGCGATCCTGATCAACGCGGCCCGGGGCGGGGTGGTGGACGAGGCCGCCGTGGCGCAAGCCCTACGGTCCAGCCATCTCGGCGGCGCGGCGCTGGACGTGTTCGACCGCGAACCCCTCGACGCGGCGGCGGGCGCCGTCTTCGCCGACGTGCCGAACCTGGTCCTCACGCCGCACATCGCCGGGGTGACGCAGGAGTCGAACGTGCGCGTCTCCGCCGTCACGGCCCAGGCCGTCCGCCGCCACCTCACGAGGGACTGAACCGGGAGGGCCCGCGCGCGGCTGCACATCGACGGCAACCTGCGCGCCGCGCGGGTCGCCTTCGACGGTCTCGACCGGGAGGCTCAGCGCAGGGCGAGCACCTGGGCAGCGTGCGAGGCGACGGCCTGCACGGCCGGGAGATCGTAGGCGTAGACGCGGCCGGCCAGGATCGCGAGCGCCAGCGTCCAGAACACCGCACCGCCGACGCGCCGCGCCGTGCGGTCGCCGGTCGAGGTGGCCGGGCAGGCGCCGGCGACGCCGTCGGCGACGGGCTCGCCGAACGGATCGAAGGCCGGCGACTGGTTTTCAGAGGCGCTGCGCATGGTGCCGAATGTCGCGCTCGGCAGGTCCGTTCGCAATGGACACGTCTTTCGAATTTCGCTGCGCACGGAGATGCTTGTTCTCCATTCGATCCCCACGACAGGCAGGTTCTTCTCAGAGGGCCGGTTCGACCGCCGGAAACGCGATATCTTCTTCCCGGCGGGGGCCGGGGCCGCCCGCTCCCGGGGCGGCGGGCGTGTGGTAGGCCATGCGCTCGCGGCGCCCCCGCAGGGGCTCGCGACTGACTTCGCGCCACGCCTCGGCCGGCGCCCCCGCGGCCCGCCGCGCGGCCTCCGAGACCAGGATCGGGACGCCGTGGAGCTTGGTCGCCTGCTCGAGGCGGGCGGCGACGTTGACGGCGTCGCCCAGCACGGTGAACTCGTAGCGCGCCTCCTCGCCGATGATCCCGCAGAACACCTCGCCGTAATGGACGCCGACACCGATGCGCACGGCCTGCGCGGGTGCGGCCCTGTCGGTCCAGCGGGCGATCACCGCGACGAGGTCCTGCGCGAAGGCGAGGGCGCGGGCCGCGTCGTCGGGCCGGGGCTCGGGCAGACCGAACACCACCAGGGCGCCGTCGCCGATGAACTTGTCGACCACGCCGCCCCGCAGGCGGGCGAGGCGCGTCACCCGCCGCCGGAAGGCGGACAGGAACTCGGAGAGCCGGTGCGGATCCAGGCTCTCGGCCAGGGTGGTCGAGCCGCGCATGTCGACGAACACGATGGCGGCCTGCTGGCGGCGGCCGGCCTTCAGGCTCCCGTCGCCGTCGGCGAGCCGCAGGACCAGCTCCTGCGGCAGGAACCGCGACAGCCGGTTGCGCCGGGTCGCCTCCCGCAGGGCCGACACGGCGAACAGCACGAACAGCACCGCCAGGGCCCCGACCATGACCCAGATGGCCAGGGCGATCCGCGACACCGTCGCCTGCCGCCGCTCCATCCGCCGCGCCTCGTGCGCCTCCATGCGGCGCACCCGGTCGCGGATCGCGTCCATCACCTGCTTGCCGCGCCCGTCCGCCACGGAGGCGCGGGCCGCCGCGCCGTCGCCGGCGCGCATGAGGGCGACGCTGGCGCCGAGCTCGTCGAGCTTCCGGCGGATCAGCCCGGCCAGGGTGTCGAGGTCGCCCCGCTGGTCGGGATCGTCCTGGACGAGGTCGCGCAGGAGATCGAGCTGCTGGTCGACGTTCAGCCGCCCCTCGGTGAAGGGCAGCAGGAAGGCCTCGTCGCCGGTGAGCAGGTAGCCGCGCTGGCCGGTCTCGGCGTCCTGCACCGCCGACAGGACCCGGGCGAGGCGCCCGTCCACCGCCACGGTGTGGCGCACGGCGTCGACGCCGCGCTGCTGGTACACGAAGGCGCCGAGCGCGATGGCGGTCATCACCAGGATCGTGGCGAACCCCACCGTCATCCAGGTCACGGTGCGCGAGCGCAGGGATCGCTGCACCCGCGCGCCCACGCGCGCGCCGACACGCGCCCTGACCGAGGCGGCGTCCGGCGCGGCGTCGCTCCGGTCCGATTCTGTTGCGGTGGCGGGCACGGTGGCGGGCGCGGGCGCTGGGACGGACATGTCAGGCCCCGCCCGCGCCGTGCAGCCGGACGGGCCGCCCGGTCCGCCCCCCGTCCTCGGCCGCCCGCGCCCGGCAATCCGCGATGGTCGCCCGCGCCGTGTCGATCGCGACGGACGCCGCCGACATGGTGCGGGTGTCCGGCTCCCGCTCGCGGGCGTAGCGGACGACGTCCATGGCCAGCGCGTCGACCTCGACGGTGAGCGCCTCGATCGCCGCCGGGTCGCGCAGCGCCCGGGCCTGCCCGGCGATCTCCAGGAGCCGGTCCAGGAGCTCGTCGATGCGCTCGCGGCGCAGGCTGGCGAGGCGCTGCCGGATCCAGGCCAGCACCGAGACGAGGCCGCCCACCAGCGCGCCGAGGAGGTAGAGCGTGTCGCCGTAGCGCTCGATGAAGCCGTGCTGGTCGCGCTCGTAATAGTCGATCGCCCCCGGATGGATCGGGATGCGGGCGCTGGTGGCCGCCACGGTCGTGTCGTAGGCCGGGGCCTGGACGTACTCGGCGGCGTCCGTCGCCAGGGCGGCGGCGCCGCGCTTCTCGAAGAGCTGCTGGGTCACGTCGGCCGCCACGACGCGGCTTAAGGAAGCCCGGGCCATCAGCCGGTACGAGGCGCCCACCGTCTTCACGTCGTCGGCCGGCAGCTTCGGGCGGCCGCCGAACAGGCCGCCCGGGACGGTGACCGCCTGGAGCCGCGGGAAGCGCTCGATCACCGCGCCGTCATCCTCCACGGCGACGAACGCCACCTTGCCGCCGCGGGCGACGCCCTGCACGGCCGAGACCAGGGCCAGCGCCTTCGGCGCCGAGGGCGCGATGATGCTGACGAAGGCGTCGATCCGCCTCTCGCGGAAGGCGCCGGCCACCGCCTCCTGGTCGACCGGGACCAGCAGGACCGTCGAGTCCCGGGCCGGGCCGGCGGCCTCCTCCAGGGTGAGCCCGTAATAGCCGAGGAGGTTCCGGAGCAGCCAGAGATCGGCGTCCCGGTGCGCCGCGATGCCGAGCCGCTTGCCGGCGAGCTTCGGGAAGCTGGTGATCCCGGCCTGCTCGGGCGAGGCGATGACCATCGCCTGGTCGCGCAGGATCGCCAGGGTCAGGCCGTTCGTCGGCAGGAGCACGTCGGGGCGGACCACCGCGAGGTCGGCGCGCCCGTCCTGCAGGGCGGCGGCGCTCTCGCGCACGTCGTCGAAGGACAGGATCTTCAGCCGGACATTCTCGTGCGCGGCCTCGAGCGCGTCTGCGTAGGCCTTGATCAGGCCGGGCTCGGTCCCGTCCCGGGGAGCGACCGCGATGGTGAGCACCGTCGCCTGGAGCAGGTACCACGCCGCGACCCCGCCCGCGCCCAGGAGGGCGGCCCCGGCCAGGAGCAGGGTCTCCCGGCGCAGGATCCAGGCGGGGAGGGTCCACATCGCCCCGGCCACTCAGAACAGCGAGATCAGCACGATGCCGCCGACCATCAGGGCGGCGCCGATCAGGCGCGGCGGGCCGGCCTTGACCCGCTTCATGCCGAACCAGCCGAAATGATCGAGCGCCACCGAGGTCAGGAGGTTGGCGGTGATGAGCAGGCCGTTGAAGGCGCCGGCCCCGACCTTGTCGACGAAGAGCAGTCCGGCGAAGACCGCGACCGCCCCGGTGAGGCCGGCGAGGGGCATCCACCAGCGGACGCCCGCGACGTCGTCGCGGGTCGGCAGCGGCGACGGCCGCAGCAGGAACATCAGCGCGAACACGAACACGACCGGCACGAACGACACCGTCGCGGCGAGCCAGGGATTCTCCAGGGCGCCGCGGAGCTGCGCGTTCCACACCACGCCGATCGCCATCAGGGCGCCGGCCACGAGGATGAACGGGTAGAGCAGCTTGCCGCCGACCCCCGAGCCGCCGCCGTCGCTCTTGCCGCCCGAGCGCGCGATGAAGGTGACGCCCACCGCCATCAGCAGGCCGCCGAGCCAGGGCATCGGCTTGAAGCCCGCCGCCTGCAGGCCGAACAGGCCGAGCGCGTCCATCGCCAGGGAGGTGAGGATGTTGGCGGTGAGCGTCAGGCCGTTGAACGGCCCGGCGCCGACCTTGTCGATGAAGGCGAGGCCGCCGAACACCGCGACCGCGCCGGCCAAGCCTCCGAGGGGCGCGTACCAGGGCATCTTGCCCAGGGAGTCGAGGCTCGGCAGCGGCGTCGGCATCGTGAGGAACAGGGTCGTGAACACGAAGACGATCGGCAGGAACGACACCGTCGCGGCGAGCCACGGATTGACCATGCGGCCGCGCAGCTGCGCGTTCATGGCATTGCCGATCGCCTGCAGCGCGCCCGCCACCAGGATGAAGGGATAGAGGAGGGCAGCCGTCACGCGCGCGGACCTTCGGGTTTGCGGGGAGGGAGGGTCAGACGAGGAGCAGGCCAGCGAGCGCCAGCGCGAGGGCCGGCGGCATCACCAGCAGGCCGAGCTTGAGGAAGGTCCAGGCGCCGACATCCTGGCCCTCGCGGCGGATGGCGGTCAGCCAGAGGATCGTGGCGAGCGAGCCCGTCACCGACAGGTTCGGCCCGAGATCGACGCCGATCAGGATCGCGCCCGCCACCTTCTCGGGCACGTGGGCGGTCTGGACCGCGGCGCCCGCGATCAGCCCGGCCGGCAGGTTGTTGACGAGGTTGCACAGCACCGCGACGAGGCCGCCCGCCCCCCAGGCGGTGGCCTCCGGGGCGGCGTGGGCGTAGCCCTTGAGGAGGTCCGCCAGCATCGCCAGGACGCCGGTCTTCTCCAGGGCCTCCACGAGGACGAACAGCCCGGCCACCAGCGGCAGCACGCTCCACGACACGTCCTTGGCCACCTCGACGAGGCCGCCGCGCTTGAGGAGCAGCACGACGATCGTGGTGGCGAGCCCGGCCACGAAGGTGGGCAGGCCGAGGTCGAGGCCGAGCGCGGAAGCCGCGATCAGCACGCCGCCGGTCGCCACGATGCCGATCCCCGCCACGAGGCCGGTGCGGGACAGTGGCACAGCCTCGACGTCGGTGGCGACCTCCTGCCCGCGCAGGGTCTTCGCCTGTGTCAGCCGCAGCACCGCGTAGGTCGTCGCGATGGCCAGCAGCGAGGGCAGGGCGAACAGGCCGAGCCAGCGCACCAGCGGCGGCATGTGCTCGGCGAAGACCACGAGGTTGGCCGGGTTCGAGATCGGCAGCACGAAGCTCGCCGCGTTGGCGATGAAGGCGCAGATGAACAGGTAGGGGAGGGGGTTCTCCACCTTGGCTGCCTTGGTGGCCGCGTAGACGGCGGGCGTGAGCACCACCGCGCAGGCGTCGTTCGACAGGAACACCGTGACGACGGTGCCGACGAGGTACACGAGGGTGAACAGCCGGGTCGCCGAGCCCTTGGCGGCGCGCACGGCGATCGAGGCGAGCCAGTCGAACAGGCCCTCCTTCCGGGCCACCTCCGACATCAGCATCATGCCGACGAGGAACAGGTAGACGTCGGTCCCCTTCAGCACGCCGTCCCAGGCGGTGGCGGGGGCGAGCAGGCCGAGGGCCACGAGGGCGCCGGCCCCGAGCACGGCCCAGATCGCCTCCGGCCACGCGAACGGCCGCAGGATGACGCCGAGGGTCGCGAGGGCAGCGATCGTCCAGGTCGCGATGTTGGGGGTCAGCGTCAGCGCGCCCATCGGTTGCGGTGGTCCTCTGGTGGGGTGGATCGTGCGGTGCGGTGTGCCGCGATTCGGGCGGGACCGGCTACCAGTGCCGGCCGTTGCGGTTCGGCCCGAGCTGGTCGCCCCGGAGCCCCTTCTCGGGCCAGGCCGGCAGGCGGAACGCGTCGCTGCCGGGCCGCTCGTGCGCGGGCGGCGGCACGAAGCTCCGGTCCACGGGCTCGATCACCTCGGTGTCGGTGTGGCCGGTGCCGTCCGCGACCGTGACGGCGAGGCGGCGCGCGCCGTCCCGCCAGGGGATGCGGGCGTGGACCGTCCGGGGGCCGTCCGGCACCATCGGGTGGGCCGGGCCGCCATCGACGCGCAGGTGACAGCGCCACGCGGCCCGCGGCCGGTCCGACAGCACGAGGGCGCGCACCGAGACCGTGCCGTCGGCGGCGTCGAGGGGCGCCGTGGCGAGGCGCCGGTCGGCGGGGCTCGTGACCATCACGAAGGGCAGTGCCCGGTCGAGGGGCTTGAACCGCCAGCTCGCGACCGGCCCGTCGATCGCCGCGACCGCGTAGCCGACCGAGCCGTCCTCGTTCTGGCCGACCGAGCGGGCCGCGGCGTAGAGGGTGCGCCCGTCCGGGGCGAGCTCGTTGTAGTGGGTGTGGCCCATCTCGACGAGGCGGACGCCGTAGTGGCGGATCAGGCCGGCGAGCGCCGCCCGCTCGTCGGGCACGCAGAGGTCGTCCGGGTAGGTGTGGGCGAAGACCGCGCAGGGCTGGCCCTCCCGCTCGGCCCGGGCCAGCTCCTCGCCGAGCCACGCGAGCTGGTGGGGGCCGAGGCGGAAATCGAGGCCGAAGCCCTTCTGGCCGTAGCCGGGGCTGACCATGTCGAGGAACAGGCAGCGCACGCCGGCCCAGGTCTCGGCGAAGTAGTAGTGCGTCACCGAGACGGGGTCGCGCGGGCGCGGCAGGTCGTGGCGCCGCGCCGCGTGGCCGCCGCCGCGCGGGCTGCCCGCGACCGCGGCGAACAGGGCGTCGAAATCCGCCATCGTGCCGTGCTGGCGGTCGTGGTCGCCGGCGATCAGGCGCACCGGCAGGTCCGGGTGCCGGTCCAGGGCCTCGCGCAGGACCGCGTACTGCTCCGCCCGCCCGTCCTCGGCGAGGTCGCCGGGGATGTAGACGAAGTCGAGGAGATCGTGTCGGTGCAGCCCCGCCACCTCGGCGAGCATCGCCCGCAGGTCGGCGGCGTGGGGGTCGGAGCCCCGCTCGAGATGCAGGTCGCCGATATGCGCGAAGGCGAACACGCCGTGGCTCGCCGTCATGGCGCGCCCGCGCGCCGTCTGTGGTTTTCCTGAGCCATCGTGCCCCCCGGACAGGCCCGTCCGCCCCGGCCGGGAGATCGGCCGCGGTGGTCGCGACCGGCCCGACGTTTCGGAGCCGGCGGGGTTCCGGCCCCGGGGGGAGACGCGCGCCGGTGGGGCCCTACATTTTCGTGAGCGCGGGCCCGATCCGTGCCCTGCGCCGCGAAGTGTCGTGAAAACAGACACTCGCTGTCCTCTCAGCCGACAGATCCGGGCGATGTCGGCGCAAGGTCAGCCCGGGGTCAGCCCGGGGTCAGCCCGGGGTCAGCCCGGGGTCAGCCCGGGGTCAGCCAATGACTCCGCCGGCCGGCGGGTTTGCGGCGCGCCTCAGTGCACGCGCCGGAACAGATCCGGCAGGTAGCGTTCCAGGGTCTCGTGTCCCTCGAACTGCACGTCCACGGTGGCGGCCGCGCCCCACGGGCGGTGGAGCCCCACGACCCGGCCGCGGGCATGGCGCCAGATCCCGAGGATCTCGGCGAGGTCGAGCCGGTCGAACACCACCTCGTCGCCCGGGGCGAGGGCCGGCGCGGCAACGCCGGACCAGGCCTCGGGGACCGGGCGGCGGGGCATCTCCGCGACCCGGGAAGGCTCATCCCCCGGATCGAGGATGGGGGAGAAGGTTTCGTTCGCGGAGTGCTCGCGGAAGAGCATGATCTTCACTAAGCCGTTGCGATGACTGGATAATCGCAGGTTCAATCCGATCCGACAAGGCTTGTTCCGGCGCTCCGCCCGCCGGACCGACCTGTATTCGGCGACCGGTCCGGGCGACCGGGATCCGCCCGGGCGCCGCGCCCCGTCCCCGGGGCCGGACCGCGCGCGCGGGGACGGAGCGGGGCCGGAGAGGAGTTCCGCGGGGGCGCAGCATGCGCCTCTCCGGTTCAGGGGTATCGGGAGATCGTTCGTGTCGTCGAACGACGATCTTTAGAATTTCGGGGCGGGCCGCGCTGATCTAAACCTGACGCGAGACAATCATCCACGTGAGACGGCGCCTGTCGACTTGATGGATCGTGTCCGCATGCCTTCGGATGCGGCGCGAACCATCGCGGCCCGACCGCCGGACTTGCCCCCGTCCATCCCGATCAGAGTTCCCGCCCGATGAAGTTCCTGCGTCTCCTCGCCGTCGCGGCGCTCAGCCTCGGGGCCCTGCCGGCCGGGGCGGAGACCCTCCGGGTCGGCGTCGTGCCCGGCGCCTACGGCGACGCCGTCACGGTCGCGGCCCGGGAGGCCAAGGCCGAGGGCCTCGACGTCAAGGTGGTCGAGTTCAGCGACTGGACGACGCCCAACGTCGCCCTCGACGCCGGCGACATCGACGTGAACTTCTTCCAGCACCGCCCCTTCATGGAGAACGCCGCCAAGCAGAAGGGCTACGCGTTCGACATCGTCGGGCTCGGGATCCTGTCCAATATCGGCCTGTACTCCCTGAAGCATAAGAGCTTCGACCAGATCCCGGCGGGCGGCACGGTGGCGATCGCCAACGACCCGGTGAACCAGGGCCGCGGCCTGCTGCTCCTCCAGAAGGCCGGGCTGATCACGCTGAGGGACGGTGTCGGCTTCCTCGGCACCCTCGACGACATCGTCGAGAACCCGAAGACGCTGCGGTTCACCGAGGTCGAGGGGCCGCAGCTCGCGCGGATCACCGGCGACGTCGACCTCGCCCTGGGCTACCCGCACTTCATCGTGGCGGCCGGCAGTTTCGACCCGACCAGCGGATTGATCTATTCCGGTATCGAGGACCGGCGCTTCGCCGTGAGCTTCGTCACCAAGGCCGCCCGCAAGGAGGACCCCGTGATCCGGAAATTCGTGACGCTCTTCCAGAACTCGGAGGCCGTGAAACAGCAGATCCGCAAGTCCTTCGCCAACAGCGACAAGCTGTACCTGCTGGCGTGGCAGAACTGATGGTCGGCCTGATCTTCGACAGCCTGCGCGATCCGGGCACGCCGGCCGCGGCCGGGCGGACGAGCCCGGGCGCCGCGACCGCCGCCCGGGCCCCGGCCGCCGCGCCCGGCAGCGAGGCCGACCGGGAGACCGGCACGGTGCGGTTCGAGTCCGTCTCGAAGACCTACCGCTCGGCCGCCGGGCCGGTGCAGGCGCTCGACCGGGTGGACCTCGCGATCCCCGCCGGCGCGATCTTCGGCATCATCGGCCGCTCGGGGGCGGGCAAGTCGAGCCTCCTGCGCACGGTCAACCGGCTGGAGGCGCCGAGTTCGGGCCGGGTCCTGGTCGACGGCGCCCCGATCGACGCCCTCGACACCGACGGGCTCGTCGCCCTGCGCCGGCGCATCGGCATGATCTTCCAGCACTTCAACCTGCTGGCGGCCAAGACCGTCCGGCAGAACGTGGCGCTGCCGCTCACGGTCGCGGGCGTCCCGCGGCACGCGATCGGCCCGCGGGTCGCGGAGGCCCTGCGCCTCGTCGGCCTGGAGGACAAGGCCGACACCTACCCGTCGCGGCTCTCCGGGGGCCAGAAGCAGCGGGTCGGCATCGCCCGGGCGCTCGTGAGCGATCCGGAGATCCTGCTCTGCGACGAGGCGACTTCCGCCCTCGACCCGGAGACGACGCTGGCGATCCTCGACCTGCTGCGCGACATCAACCGGCGGCTCGGGATCACCATCATCCTGATCACCCACGAGATGAGCGTGATCCGCGAGATCTGCAGCGACGTGGTGGTGCTGGAGGGCGGCCGGGTCGTCGAGACCGGGCCGGTCTGGCGCGTGTTCGGGGCGCCCGAGCACCCGACCACCCGGGCGCTGCTCGAACCCCTGACCCGCGGGCTGCCGCCGGATCTGGCGGCCCGGCTGCAGCCGCGGCCCGCGCCGGGCGGCTGGGCGATCCTGCGGATCACCTGCTCGGGCCGGGCCGCGCCCGACCTCTCGGGCCTCGCGGGGGCCGGGGCGCCGGTGCGCCTGCTCCAGGCGGGCATCGAGCGGATCCAGGGCCACGCGGTCGGCCGGATGCTGGTGGCCGTCCCGGCCGAGGATCCGGGCGCGGAGGCGCGGCTGCGGACGCTCGGCGGCGACGTGGAGCGGGTCGGCTACGTCCCCGCCGACCCGGCGGAGGGGTGAGACGATGCGGGACCGCTCCTCCCCCGATACCCCGACCGCTCCACCGCCGCCCCAGCACCCCGAACCCGGAGGCCCGCCATGTCGCCGCAGATGATCGAACGCCTCTGGCAGGCCTTCCTCGACACCGCGCTCATGGTCGGGGTCTCGGCCGGGATCGCCGTGGTCGCCGGCATTCCCCTGGCGCTGTTCCTCGTCACCTCCGGGCCCGGCGGCATCTTCGCTGCGCCGACGGCCCACCGGGTGGTCGGGACCGTGGTCAACGGCTTCCGGGCCGTGCCCTTCATCGTGCTGCTGGTGGCGCTGATCCCGTTCACCCGGCTGGTGGCCGGCACCACGATCGGCGTCTGGGCGGCGATCGTGCCACTCTCGGTGAGCGCGACCCCGTTCTTCGCCCGGATCGCCGAGGTCTCGCTGCGGGAGGTGGATGTGGGCCTGATCGAGGCCGCCCAGTCCATCGGCTGCCGGCGCCGGCACATCCTCGCCCACGTGCTCCTGCCCGAGGCGCTGCCGGGCATCGTGGCCGGCTTCACCATCACGGTGGTGGCGATGATCGGCGCCTCCGCGATGGCCGGCGCGGTGGGCGCGGGCGGGCTCGGGGACGTCGCCATCCGGTACGGCTACCAGCGCTTCGACACCACCGTGATGGTGGTGGTGATCGCGATCCTGATCGCCCTCGTGTGCGCGGTCCAGTTCGCGGGCGACACCGCGGTGCGGCGGCTCCGGGCCCGCTGAGCGAAACCGCCCGATCTGGGCGATCCGACCGGGAGCCTGCAGCCATGGGTCGTCCCCGGTCGACGACCTCGACATCGCCGTCCGCGCGCGCGGAGCGAAGCCGTCCAGGCCGCGCCGCGTCTTCCGACCGCGCGTGGGCCCCGGGTCGCTTCGCCGCGCTCGCGATGACGGCGGGACTTCCCAACCCGAGCGGTCAACCGGAAACCGTATGAGCCTGCACCTGGACGATCCCGTCACCGACCCGGTCGAAGATCGGCTGCCGCCGCCGCCGGCGCCGCCGCACCGGATCCGCTCGGACGCCGAGGCGATCGCGGCCGCGCGGGCCGTGGCCCGGATCTTCGCGGCGGGCGCGGCCGAGCGCGACCGCGACCGGCGCCTGCCCTGGGCGGAGATCGCGGCCTTCACGGAGAGCGGGCTCGGCGGCATCACGGTGCCGCGCGAACACGGCGGCGCCGAGGTCTCGCACGCGACGCTCGCGGAGGTCTTCGCGATCCTCGCCGCCGCCGACGGCTCGGCGGCGCAGATCCCCCAGAACCAGTTCGGCGTCCTGGCGCTGGTCGCGGCCGCCGCCAGCCCCGCCCAGCAGGCGCGGATCTACCGGGACGTGCTCGCCGGCCACCGGATCGGCAATGCCGGGCCCGCCCGCAACGGCAAGGCGATCACCGGCGTGGACACGCGGCTGACCGCCGGGCCGGAGGGCCCGCGGCTCAGCGGCACGCGCTTCTACTCGACGGGCGCGCTCTTCGCCCACTGGATCCCGACGCGCGCGGTCGGCCCCGACGGCGGGCCGCTCCTGGTCTTCGTGCGCCGGGACGCCCCCGGCGTGCGGGTGGTGGACGACTGGCAGGGCTTCGGCCAGCGCACCACGGCGAGCGGCAGCGTGATCTTCGCGCAGGCCCCGGTCGAGGCGGAGCTGACGATCGACCTCGCGCCCCTGGCCGGGCGCCCGGGCCTGTTCGGGCCGGTCTCGCAGCTGATCCACGCGGCGATCGACGCCGGGCTCGCCCGGGGCGCGGCCGCCGCCGCCCTCGACTTCCTGCGCACCCGGACCCGGCCCTATCCCTTCACCGCCGAGACCGTCGCGGAGGATCCCCACATCCTCGGCGAGGTCGGGCGGCTCACCGTCGACCTGCACGCCGCCGAGGAGGTCCTGGCCCGGGCCGGACGGGCGCTCGACCGGATCGCCGCGGCCCCAGTCACCGCCCAGAGCGCGGCCGAGGCCTCGGTGGCGGTGGCGCAGGCCAAGATCCTCACCACCGAGGCGGCCCTGGAGGCCTCCGAGCGGCTGCTCGAGCTCGCCGGCGCCTCGGCGACCCGCGACGGGTACAATCTCGGCCGGTACTGGCGCGACGCCCGGGTCCACACCCTGCACGACCCCGTGCGGTGGAAGTACCACCTCCTCGGGAACCACGCCCTGAACGGCGTGCTGCCCGCCCGGCACCAGTGGAACTGAGGACCGGGCGATGCCGCTCCAGCCCCACGAGACCGCCTTCACGCAGGCACCCGCGCCGCCGCGCCCGGTGCCGGTCCTTCCGGACGCCGCCGCGGCGCTCGCCGTCGCCGACCGGCTGGCGGAGGCCTTCGCCGAGGCCGCCGCCGAGCGCGACCTGGAGCGCCGCCTGCCGGTCGCCGAGATCGCGCGCTTCACCGAATCCGGCCTCTGGGCGATCACGGTGCCGAGGGAATACGGCGGCCCCGGCCTCGACAGCGCCACGGTCGCCCAGGTGATCGCCCGGATCGCCGCGGCGGACGGCTCCCTCGGCCAGATCCCGCAGAACCATTTCTACGCCCTGGAGGTGCTCCGCAACGGCGGCACCGAGGCCCAGAAGCGCGCCCTCTACGGCCGCGTCCTGGCGGGCGAGCGCTTCGGCAACGCGCTCGCCGAGACCGGCGCGCGCGACCACACCCGCCGCACCCGCCTCGTGCGCGACCCGGCCGGCTGGACTGTCGAGGGCCGCAAAGACTACTGCACCGGCTCGCTCTACGCCCACCGCATCCCCACCCTGGCCAATGCCGAGGAGGACGGCCGGGCGGTCGCCTACCTCGTCTTCGTCCCCCGGGACGCGCCGGGCGTGACCCTGGTCGACGACTGGGACGGGTTCGGGCAGCGGCTCACCGGCTCGGGCTCGGTCCTGTTCGACCGCGTCGCCGTGGAGCCCGACTGGGTGGTGCCGTTCCAGGCCTCGCTGGAGCGGCCCACCGCCCTCGGCCCCTTCGCGCAGATCCTGCACGCCGGGATCGATCTCGGCATCGGCGCGGGCGCCTTCGCGGCGACCTTGCCCTTCGTGCGCGACCGCGCCCGGCCGTGGATCGATTCCGGGGTCGCGCGGGCGAGCGAGGATCCCCTGACCCTCCACGCGCTGGGCGACGTCCAGGTGCGCCTCGCGGCGGCCGACGCCCTGCTGGCGCGGGCCGGCCGCTACGTGGACGCCGCGCAGGAAGCCCCCGACGCCGACAGCGTCGCGGCGGCCTCCGTGGCGGTGGCCGAGGCCCGGGCGGCGAGCCACCGGGCCGGCCTGCTCGCGGCCAACAAGCTCGTCGAGCTCGGCGGCACCTCGGCCACCGACCGGGCCGAGGCGCTCGACCGCTACTGGCGCGACGTCCGCACCCACACCCTGCACGATCCGGTGCGCTGGAAGTACCACTGGATCGGCGCCTACCACCTCGACGGCCGGCAGCCGCCCCGGCACGGAGCGCTCTGATGGCCGCCGCGACGAAGCAGATCCTGCTGAACGCCTTCAACATGACCTGCGCGGGCCACATCAACCACGGGCTCTGGACCCACCCGCGCGACCGCTCGGCCGATTACAACACGCTGTCCTACTGGACCGAGCAGGCGAAGCTCCTGGAGCGCGGCCTGTTCGACGGCCTGTTCATCGCCGACATCATCGGCGTCTACGACGTCTACGGCGGCGGCATCGACGTGACCGCCCGGGAGGCCGTGCAGCTCCCGGTCAACGACCCGACCGTGATGATCTCCGCCATGGCGGCGGTGACCGAGCATCTCGGCTTCGGGGTGACGATCAACGTCCACCAGGAGGCGCCCTACACCTTCGCCCGGCGCCTCTCGACCCTCGACCACCTGACGGGCGGCCGGATCGGCTGGAACGTCGTCACCGGCTACCTCGACAGCGCCCACCGCGGCCAGAGCGGCGGCGCGTTGCCGGCGCACGACCGGCGCTACGACTACGCCGACGAGTATCTGGAGGTGCTCTACCGGCTCTGGGAGGGCAGCTGGGACGACGCGGCCGTGCGCCGCGACCGGGCGGCCCGGGTGTTCAGCGATCCCGCCCATATCCGCAAGGTCGTCCACCGGGGCGAGTTCTTCGCGGTCGAGGGCTACCACCTGTCGGAGCCGTCGCGCCAGCGCACGCCGGTGCTCTACCAGGCCGGCGCCTCGGGCCGCGGCCGCGCCTTCGCGGGCCGCCACGCCGAGTGCGTGTTCATCTCGGCCCGCGACCCGGCCACCGCCCGCGACTCCGTCCGCGCCATCCGGGCCGAGGCGGTCGCGGCCGGCCGGGAGCCCGACGACGTGAAGGTGTTCGTCGGCCTCGCGGTGATCCCCGGGCGGACCCGGGCGGAGGCCGAGGCCAAGCGCGACGAGTACCTGTCCTACGCGAGCCCGGAGGCGGGCCTCGCGCATTTCTCCGCCTCCACGGGGATCGACTTCGCCCGCTACGGCCTCGACGAGCCGATCCCCTACGCGCCGGGCAACGCCATCCAGTCGGCCACCGCGGCGGCGGCCAGGCGCGGACTGACGAAGCGCGACCTCCTCGCCGAATTGCAGCTCGGCGGCCGCTACGCGGTGCTCACCGGCGACGCCGTGACGATCGCCGACGAACTCCAGGCCTGGATCGCGGAGGGCGAGGTCGACGGGTTCAACCTCAGCCGGATCGTCGTGCCGGAGAGTTTCTCGGACTTCATCGACCTCGTGATCCCGGAACTGCAGGACCGCGGCCTCTACAAGACCGCCTACGCCGAGGGCTCGCTGCGGGCGAAGCTGTTCGGCCAAGGGGACCGGCTGCCCGCCCGCCACCCGGCCGAGGCCTATCGCGGCGCGCCTCGGCGGCCCTGATCAGCGCCCCTGGGACTCGCCGCTCTCGGAGCCGAACCAGCGGCCGTAGATCTCGTCGTAGCGGCCGTCCTCCCGCAGGCCCAGCAGGGCCTGGTTGACGCGCTTGCGCCGGGGATCGTTGGCCGGGAACAGGATGCCGTAGGATTGCCGGTTGAACGCGGTGCCGACCAGGCGCAGGGCGTCGTGGCCGGGCCGGGTCGCGTAGTAGCTGAGCGCGGGGGCATCGTAGACCACCGCCGCGACCGTGCCGGCCTGCAGCGCCGCGCAGGCCTCCTCCAGGGTCGCGAAGCCCACCGGCGTGGCGAAATGGTCCGCCAGGTAGGCGACCGAGGTCGTGTCGGCGACCGTGCCCACCCGCTTGCCCGGCAGGTCCTGCGGGCCGTTGATCGCGCCGCGCAGGCGCTCCACGGTCGCCGTGCTGGTCAGGCCCGCGGTGAACCACGCCACCAGGGCGATGCAGGTGAACAGCCAGAGCACCGTGACGGCCCGCGCCAGCGGGCTGCGCGGCATCTCCTCCGCCTGGGCGGCGAGGCTGCTCAGGGCCCACCAGACGACGTGGGCGAAGCCGCGCGCCGGTCCCGAGCGCGCCGCCATGCCGCCGGGGTGGCGCCGCTCGAGCCACCAGACCAGGGCCGCCACCGCCAGGATCAGGGCGGCGAGCCCCAGCAGGACCTGCAGGAAGGCGGCGTCGCTCAGGAGCGCCTGGAGAGCCCGCGCGGTGGCCGAGCCGGTCGCGTCCGGCTCCGACCGGACGGCGATGCGCAGGCCGGTCTCCAGCATCGTGACGGAGAAGTCGAAACGCCGCTCGCGCTCCGCGGTGATCGACACCGCCGCGATGGCGAGGTCCGCGCGCCCGTCCGAGACCGCCGCGAACAGCGCCGGCAGGTCGTCGACGCGCAGGTAGGCCGTCCGGACGCCGAGATCCCGCGCGATGGCGTTCCAGAGATCGATGCTGAACCCGCGCAGCCGGCCGTCCTCGTCCATGACCAGGGGCGGCACCGGATGGGTCGCGACCCGCCACGTCTCGGGCTCGCCGGTGCGGAGCGCGGGCGCCGCCTCCCGGGTCTCGGCCTGGACGGGGCCCGGGGCGAGCGGCGCGGCGGCCGCGCAGCACAGGGAGAGGCACAGGCAGAGGGACAGGACGCCCGCGGCGCCGGCGCGCCGCCGGCCGGCGGACCGGCGCGGCACGTCAGAGGCTCTCGATCCAGTTGCGCAGGACGGCGCCGGGCGCGGGTTCGGGGCCGGTCTCCAGGCGCTGGGACGCGTCGCTCGGGATGAAGCCGAACCGGCGCTTGAACGCCCGCCGGAAGGTCCGCTCGTCCGAGAAACCGACCGCGAAGGCGACCTGCGAGATGCGCAGGGGTTTGGGGGCATCGTCGCGCACGAGCATCCGCATCGCCGCCATGAGGCGGCGGTCGCGGATATACGCCACGATGCCGTTGGGGGCGAACAGCCGGTACAGGGTCGAGCGCGACAGGCCGAGCCGGGTCGCGATCAGGGCGGGCGTCAGCTTCGGGTTGCCGAGTTCCGCCTCGACGAGGCGGCGGACGCGGATCCGGATGTCCTGGTGCTGGGAGGGGCGCCCCTCCTCCTGCCCGCGCAGCCAGCTGGCGCAGAGCTGGGTGATCGCCGCCGAGGCCGCCAGGGCCTCGCGGCGGTCGAGGAGGTCGCCGCAGGCGACGACGTTGGCGACGAAATTATGGACCAGCCGCCCGAACGGGTCGCCGTCGTGGTCGAGGGGGCGCCCGTGCAGGGCGTCGGGGTGGCAGCCCTGCTTCTCCAGCAGGGCGCGGGGGATCACGACGTTCGTGGCGTCGACGGCAGCCGCCACGATGCGCACGGGCTGGGCGAGGTCGAAGACGATGCACTGCACCTCGTTCACGGGGCCGGTGCCCTGCTCGGTCTCCACGCGGCTCTGCCCCCGCCGGTAGAACTGGAGCAGGATGTGGTCGAGGCCCTGCTGGCCGATCATCTCCCGCGTCCGCACGAGGGTGTGGGCCGGCGCCACCACGTCGCCGACCAGCAGGTCGCCGAGATGGTAGCTGCGCATCGCGATCGGGACGGTGAGATCGGTCTCCGGGCGGAAGCTCACGTCGAAGATGGGCGCGAGATGGTCCTGCCACGCCCGCCCCAGCGCCGCGGGATCCCCGGGCGGCTCGAACCGCAGGCAGGCGATCTCGCCGCCCGGCGCCTCCCCCCCGGCCGGTGCCGCGTCCAGGTCGTGGTTTCTCTCCTCGGAAGACATACGTAGAGCCTGACACCTGCTGTTCGCGCGACCGATGAAGAACGGGGGCCTGTCCCAAGGTGACGCGTGGCAACGCGGTCCGGTCGTCCCGCACGTTAGCCGCGTCCACCCGGACAGTCCTCCTGTCTCCCGCCGACCCGAGCGGCTGTACACTGTCGTTTGCCCGGGCGGCGTGCGATTCGACGCGGGGGCCGCCCGACCGGACCGCCCCCGGCGCAACGTCCGATCAACGTGACCCGCGAGCCGGCGGTGTGGTTCCATCCGTCCCAGAAAGGGGGATCCCCGTTTCAGGACGTCGCGCGCGGCGCCGGGTGTGGCCGCGATGTGATAGTCCGTTAAAGCCGCATTTCCTAACCCCCGTGCAAAGCTTGCGGCAGGCATGACGGGGGTCAGTCTGGTGGTCCAACAGTATAGCGATGTAGAGCGTGTGACCGGATCCTGTGATCCGAGCCGGGGCGCGCGCGCCGGAACCCGGCGGCGCGGCCCCGTACGGCTCGGATTGCTGGTCGGCAGCTCGCTCGCCACCCTCACGCTGGCTCTCGGACCTGTTGCGGCGCAGACCGTGCCGGCGCGCTCGCCTTCGACGTTCGATGCTTTTGGCGTTCCCCTGACCGCGGCGCAGTTCGACACGCCCGAATACAGAGCCGACTGGGGCTTGTCTGCGATTAATGCCGCCACCGCTTACGCCCGAGGCTTCACCGGTCTAGGCGTATTGGTTGCCGTGATTGACTCCGGGATCGACCCCACGAATCCAGAATTCCGAGGACGGATCTCTCAGCAATCAAGAAATTTTATTCCCGGACTAAATCAAACCCTTATATTCGATACGGACACTGCATCCAGTCATGGAACCCATGCGGCTGGTACAGTTGCGGCTGCCCGTGATGGCGTCGGGATGATGGGGGTCGGTTTCGACAGCAAGATATTGGCGTTATTCAATTTACGCAATACAATCTCTGCAGTGGAGGCAGCAACTCAAAGCGGCGCCCGGGTCTTGAATGGCAGTTATGGACCGACGACCTCTTCTCCGATCGTCGATGGATTTTTAAATCCTAACTATAGAAGAATGTCAATTCAAGAATTCGAGATATCAGATGAAAGAGAGGCCAGTGCGCTTCTTGGGGCCGCACAGTCAGACATGCTCATGGTCTTTGCCGCAGGCAACGATCGAAGAAGTCAACCCGATGTAACTCAAAACCCGAGCGGCGCCGCATTCTATCCATTCATCAAGCCAGCGAATGCGAATAGCGGTCTCTACCAATTTTATACCACCTACGGGACTGACCCTAATGGCGATCCCAGCCCCGACTATGCGCCGACCGGCCCCGTCGACCAAAGCAAAATTGATTTTTCGAAGCTGGACGGCTTTATCGTTTCAGTAGTCGCAGTCAACGAAAACAAGAAGATCGCCAATTTCAGCAACTGGTGCGGTGTTACGGCAGCGTGGTGCATCGCGGCACCGGGCGTCAATATCTATTCAACCGTGCAGGTCGGACAGGGCTACAGCGGCTTCGACGCCAACAACAATAAAATTCTCAATGGTTCAAACTATGGGCCTCTGCAAGGCACCTCAATGGCCGCGCCGCACGTGGCCGGTGCTGCGGCCGTATTGCGTCAGGCGTTCCCGTTCCTGACGGCGCCGCAGATCGCCCAGACCATGTTCACAACCGCCACCCATCTCGGTGACGGGCCCGCCAACGCCCCGAACGCCATCTACGGCTGGGGCCTGCTCAACCTCGGCAAGGCCATCGACGGCCCGGGTCAGTTCACCTCCACTTGGACGGTCAACACCACCTACAATGGCCAAGCCTATTACGGCCGCTTCGCCAACGACATCTCGGGCGTCGGCGGTCTGATCAAGGTTGGTCTCGGCACACTCGAACTCGCCGGTACCAACACCTATGCCGGCGGCACCGCCGTCCTCGGCGGTACCCTGGCCGTCTCCCGCGACGCCAATCTCGGCGCCGCCGGCACCGGCCTGACCCTCGGCGGCGGCACCCTCGAGGTCCTGGCCGACGGCTTCGCCACCGCCCGCCCGATCACGCTGGCCGGCCCCGGCACCCTGCAGATCGACCTCGGCACCGCCACCTTCGCGGGGCCGATCGACGACGGCAGCCAGCCGGGCGTGCTCGTCAAGACCGGCCCCGGCACCGCCGTGCTCTCGGCCGCCAACACGTTCACGGGCGGCGCCCTGGTCGGCACCGGCACCCTGGCCCTGACCGCCACCGGCAGCCTCACCGCGCCCGTTCTCGTCGGCTCGGCGGCGAGCTTCCTCAATGCCGGCCTCGTCTCCGGCAACGTCGGCAACTTCGGCGTCCTCGCCAACAGCGGCACCATCACGGGCGGCCTCGCCAATGCCGGTCTGGCCCTCAACACCGGCACCGTCGCGGGCGGGCTGGCCAATGCCGGTCTGGCCCTCAACACCGGCACCGTCGGCGGCGGCGCGACCAACAGCGGCAGCCTGATCAACGCCGGCACCCTCGCGGGCGGGCTGACCAACACCGGCACCGCCCTCAACACCGGCGCGATCGCCGGCGGCGTCATCAGCAGCGGCATCCTGAGCAACAGCGGCGCCATCGGCGGCGGCGTCGCCAACACCGGCCTCCTCGCCACCAGCGGCACGATCAGCGGCGGCCTGACCAATGCCGGCACCGTGCTCGCCAGCGCCGGCCGCATCGACGGCGCCATCGCCAACAATGCCGGCCTGCTCGCCGTCGCCGGATCCGTGGCCAGCAGCGGCCCCTTCGCCAACGCCGCCGGCGCGACGCTCGCCGTCACCACGGGCGGCAGCTACAGCCTCGCCGGCCCCCTCGCCAATGCCGGCCTCGTCGCCGTCGCCCAGAGCGCCAGCCTCACCGCCTCCGGCGGCCTCAGCAACGCCGGCCTCGTCGCCAGCGACGGCACCCTCACCGCCGACCTGACCAACACCGGCGTCGCCCGCCTGTCCGGGCAGTTCAACGGCACGCTCACCAACACCGGCCTCGTGCAGATCACCGGCCCGCTCGCCGGGCTCACCGGCCTGACCAACACCGGCGCCCTCGACCTCGGCGGCACCGCCCTCACGCTCACCGACCTCGCCGGCCCGGCCTCCGCCGTCCTGGGCAACGGCGCCCTCACGGTCTCCAGTGCGGCCGCCTCCACCTATGCCGGCGCCATCCTGGAGACCGCGAGCCCGACCAGCCTGACCAAGGCCGGCCCCGGCACGCTCCTGCTCACCGGCCCCGGCCTCTTCTCCGGCCCGACCACAATCCAGGCCGGCACGCTCTCCCTCAACGGCCTCTGGACCTCGCCGGTCACGGTCGCGGCCAATGGCACCCTGCGCGGCATCGGCACCGTCGCGGCCCCGGTCACGGTCGCGGGCGCCCTGCGGCCGGGCAACTCCCCCGGCACGCTCACCGTGCTCGGCCCGGTGGCGTTCGCCCCCGGCAGCAGCCTCGGCCTCGACATCGACGGCCCGGGCACCGGCACCGGCGCGGGCAGCTACGCCCGCCTGCTGGCGCTCGGCCCGACCGGCACGGTCTCGGCCAACGGCACCCTGGTGCCGGAGCTTCGCGGCATCACCGGCAACGCCACGAACAGCTTCACCCCCGCGCTCGGCCAGCGCTTCGGCGTGCTCACCGCGCAGGCCGGGCTGTCGGGCTCGTTCAGCGGGCTCGCCCAGCCGGCGGCGGGCCTGCCGGCGGGCACGCGCCTCGACGCGCTCTACGCCGCCACCGGCCTCGACCTCGTGGTCACGCCGGCCGCCTACGGCAACCTCGCAGGCCTCGGCCTCGCCCAGACCGGCAACGCCCGGGCCGTGGGCGCGGCCCTCGACCTCGCCCGCCCGGCCGCCGGCACGCGGCCGGACGCGGCGCGGGCGCGGGTGTTCGACCCGCTCTACGCGGCCGGCCCGGCGACGCTGCCGGGCGGGCTGGCGAGCCTGTCGGGCCAGAGCTACGGCGACGCGGTGATGACCGACCTCGCCGCGCGCCGTCTGCTCTCCGACACGATCGACCGGCACCAGCGCGGGCTGGGCGGGGGCGCGGGCGCGTTCAGCGCGGGCGATCCGGGCCCGGGCCCGAACCGCACGGCGCTGCAGGTGCGCGGCGGTGCCGGGGCGGCGGCGGCGCCGCTTGCGGTGGGCGAGGGCCGGGTCTGGGCCGACGCGCTGTACGGGTTCGGCGCGCGCGCGGGCGACCGGGCGGCGGCGGGCGCCGGGTTCGACGCGGGCGGGCTGCTGATGGGCGTCGACCGCCAGGTCGGGGCGGACACGCAGGTGGGCGGTGCGTTCAGCTACCTGCGCGCGGGCGGCACGTCGCGGGGCGCGGGGCTGGGTCGGTTCACCACCGACAGCTACGGCGGGACGCTGTACGCGAGCACGCGGCTGGGCGCGGTGATCCTGCGGGGCACGGCGGGCGTGTCGTACGCGGACGGTCGGGTGGACCGGACGGTGGCGCTGGGCGCGGCGGTGTCGCAGGCGTCCGGGCTGTCGTCGGGCTGGAACGGCGGGGTGTCGGGCTTTGCCGGCTACGCGCTGGCGACCGGCCTGCCGGTCGAGGTCGTGCCGGAGGTGGGCTTCAGCTACGACCGGCTGACGCGGGGCCGTGTGTCCGAGCGGGGCGGTCTGGTCGGGCAGGGCTTCGGCGGGCAGGGCTTCGCGGTGGCCGACCTCGACGCGGCGCGCAGCCTGGTCGGCGGGCGGGTGACGAGCTGGGCGGTGGCGGGCATTCCGGACCTGCGCCTTGAGGGTCGGGCGTACTGGGCGCACGAGCTGGCCGACACGGCGGCGGTGGTTCGCTCGAGCCTGTTCGGGGCGGGGTTCGCGGGCCGGACGAGCGCGCTGGGCCGGGACGGCGCGGTTCTGGGGGTGAGCCTGACGGGGGGGGTCGCCGAGGGCGTGCGGCTGTCGGTGGGCTATACCGGCGACGTCCGCCCGGGCGCCACCGCCCAGGTGTTCACCGCCGGCCTCCAGGCCGCGTGGTGAGGGGCGCCGCCTTTACTTGGCCGGCGCCGTGGTCCGGAGGCGCGCATGCGCGGGAGAGACGGCCCGGATAAGCCACCGCCCGAGCCCGCACCGGCAGCCCGCCGGCGCGGCTTCTTCCGGCGCGTGCTCGACGGTCTCGAAGCCGTCGAGCTGCTGGTCCAGGCGGGCCGGCTGGTCTGGTGGCTCCTGAGAGGCCTGTGGCTGGCCGCCGGCGCGATCGCGCGCCTCTTCGGGGACCGCTGACGCGCGGCGCCCGCAGCAGCGCGGGAATCGATGCCCGCGCGGATGTTTCACAGGAAACATCCGCCGCGCCGCCGCGGCTCGCGCCACCGACAGCCGGGAAACGTCAGCCGAACAGCGCCCGCGCCACGACCTGCGGGTCGATCGGCTTCTGGCAGAGAGCGACGGCGCCGTGGAGCGAGGGCACGGCGACCGGATCGTAGCCGGTCGCGAACAGGAAGGGCACACCGCGCGCGTGCAGCGCGTCGGCCACCGGATAGACCAGCTCGTCCTGCAGGTTGATGTCGAGGACCGCGGCGTCGATCTCGGTCGTGCCGGCGATCAGCGCCAGCGCCTCGCCGACGCTCGCGACCGGACCCAGCACCTGGGCGCCGCCTTCCTCGAAGCCGGACTTGAGATCGACGGCGATGAAGTAGTCGTCCTCGACGAGCAGGACCCGCCTGCCGGCCAGCGCGCGTGGTTTCGAGGTCATGCGGGGTTGCCTGCGGCTTCTCCCTCGGGGAGCGGGATGTTGATCGAGCAATGTAGCGCCGTGGCGCCGAGTTCGTAGCTGGTCGTCGCCTTCAGGGCGTAGGGTAGGGCGTGCTCGATCAATTCCCGACCGTAGCCGCCCCGCGGCGCCGCGTCCGCCAGCTCCGGTCCGCGAACGAGACCCTCCTCCACCCATTCCACCAGCAGCCGGCCGCCGCCGTCGTCCGCCCGGTAGGTCCGCCACGTCACGCTCAGGCGTCCCTGCGCGGTGGTGAGCGCGCCGTATTTCAGCGCGTTGGTGGCGAGCTCGTGCAGGGCCAGCGCGAAGGTCTGCACCGTCGCCTTGCGCAGCCGCACCACGGGCCCGTGCAGCCGGATGCGCGCCGGCATGGCCGGGGCGTCGAGGGCGGCGAGTTCCGTCTCGATCAGGGAGCGGAGCGTGATCGGTTCCTGATCGGAGCGCGAGAGGAGGCCCTGGACCCGCGAGAGGGCGGACAGGCGATCGTTGAACCGCTGCCGGAACGTCTCGCCGGGCCCGGTCTGGGCCATGGTCTGCTTGGCGATGGAGCGCACGACGCCGAGGAGGTTCCGGGTCCGGTGCTGCAGCTCGGCGACCATGACCTGCTGCCGCTCCTGGAGCTGGCGCAGATCGTCGATGTCGGTCGAGGTGCCGAGCCACTCGACGATCCGGCCCTGCGCGTCGCGGACCGGCGCGGCGCGGGTCTGGAACCAGCAGAACCGGTCCTCGGCGGCGTTGCGGAGCCGGTGCTCGAAGGAGAGGTGGCCGCTTACCGGCGCGTCGCGCCACGCGGCCGCGGCGACCGCCTCATCGTCCGGATGGACCGCCGCCAGCCAGCCCCAGCCCAGGCTCGTCGCGTCGGTCTGCCCGGTATAGGCGTGCCATTGCGGGCTCGACCAGATGCAGGCCCCGTCGATCGCGGCGCGCCAGACGAGCTGGGGGATGCCCTGGGCGAGGGTGCGGAACAGCTCCTCGCTCGCGCGCAGGCGGCGCTCGGCCAGAACCCGCTCGGTGCTCTCGACCACGATGGCGATGACCCCGGCCGGGCGCCCGTCCTCCCCGAAGACCGGCGAGTAGTCGAGATTCATCCAGACCGGCTCGGGCCGGCCGTAGCGGTGCAGGGTCAGTTGCTGGTCCTTGTACGACAGCGTCCCGCCGGCGAGGCCGACGCGCATGACGTTGTCGTTGAAGTCGGCGACCTCCGGCCAGCCCTCGCGCACCTTCGAGCCGAGGAGCTCGGGATGGCGGCCGCCCGCGAAGCCCGAATAGGCGTCGTTGTAGATCATGATGCCGTCCTCGCCCCAGAGCAGCACGATCGGCACCGGCGATTGCAGCAGCGTGCTGACCGCGAAGACCAGGCTCTGCGGCCAGTCGGCGATGGGACCCAGCGGCGTCCTCGCCCAGTCGAAGCTCCGGACGAGGTCGGCGAGCTCGCTGCAGCCGGCCGAGAAGATGCGGGCCTCGCTCATGCGGTGACCGACTCGTGAGACTCCGGCTCGGGCGAGCGCAGAGGGTGGAAGCCCGGTCCGCGACCGGTCGGGTCGGCCGGCCCGGCGTGCGGGTCACGCCGACGCTACTACACCGCTCCTCTGCCCGGTAGGGGCGCCGCCGGCTCCGGCCCGGTCGCGTCGTCGGGCCGGCAGACGGGTTCTAGCCGCGGCCCGCGGGCTCCGGGAAGCGCCGGGCGAACCAGTCGCGCAGGATCTGCCGCTCGTAGTAGAGGCCGCCGGTGGAGAAGCGGGGATTGGACGTCAGCAGGAAGTTGATGTCCGTCACCGTGTCCGCGCCCTGTGACACGGTGCGGCCGCCGCGACGCAGGCTGTAGGCGAGGCGGATCCGCGGCGGCGTGGCGTCCGTCACGACCCGCAGGCCGGTCGGGGTCGCGAAGCCGGGCCGGTCGAAGCCCGCCAGATCGACGTCGAGCACCGTGATGTCGAGACGCTCGTCGGGGCGGAGCCGCGCCGTGCCGAGATCCGTGAAGATCCGGGTCAGCTCGGCCAGGGTGACCCGGAGCGGCTGCCCGGAGCCGAAGCGGTTCTCGGCATCGGTGAACCGCTCCGGCGCGGCGTAGCGCACGGCCACCTGCGCCTGTGCCGCCGGCTGTGCCCGGGCGGGGGCCGCGGACGACCCGATCACCGAGAGCGCGGCCGCGGCCGCGAGCGCGGCCGATCTTCCGGCGAGACGCGTGCGCATACCGAACTCCTCTCCGCGTGTGGCGGCCTGACCGGGGCAGGCCTGCCGGGAAGAACCGCCCGAACGGGGCCCGGTATCCAGTGCCCCGCTCGGATGTCCGGCTGCGACCGAATGGCGCCCGACCGTCCATAGTCTCGCCGTGATCCGGGCGCCTCGTAGCGCTCCCGGCCCGAGGGGCGAGCCGGTCATGGGAGTCCGACGCGCATGATGAACTCTGTTCTCGCGCTTCTCACCGTCGTGGCGGTGCTGGTGGTCACGGCGCTGATCAAGCTGCCGCTCCTGCCGTTCCGCCTGGTCGGCCGCCTGCTGCGGAGCCGCCCGGCGGCGGCCTGACCCGCGCCGCTCAGGCCGCCGCGTCGATGACGAATTCCATCCCGCGACCCGGCCCCTGATCGGAATAGTCGACGAGCGCCAGACCGCGCTCGGCCAGGGTCGCCTCGACGGTGTCCCGCTCCCGGCGCACCATCTGACCCACTGCCAGCGGGGTCAGCCGGGGACTCGCGCGCCGCAAGCGGTCGACGCCGATATGGGCCGGCGTGCCCGCGTCCTCGGCGATCCGGGCCAGGGCCAGACCCAGGTCGCGCGCCTTGGTCTCGGCGGCGGATCTCGGCTTGAACGCCATCTGCTTCTCCTTCTGCTCGGCCACCCGTCTCAGGCGGCCCGCCTGTCGACGCACACATCCGGGAAGGCCCGGATCCAGACCCGGCGGCCCTTGGCGTCGTAGACCTCGACCTGCCAGCCCGACCAGTCGAACCGCTCCACGACCCGCTCCATCAGCGCGAGCGCGACACGATCGGCGTGGGCCCGCACCTGCGCCGCGTTCGGAAACCGGCTGCCGCGCAAGTCGGTCACCAGCTCGTGGCCGTCCGTGCAGTGGAAGCGGTAAAGCCGCGTCGGCATTGAGCTTCCCTCGATCAATCCACAGCACTCCACCGCGATCCGGGAACGGGGCGCATCCGCGGTTGAACCCACCGCGCCGATGCGCTTTGTTCGTGATATGTTCTATACGGATTCGGACGGCGATGCACCCAGATCCCGAGGCGGCCCCTGCGGAGATTCGTCTCAGGGAGGCCGAGACGATCGCCGTGGCCTATCACAGGGCGGCGAAGGGTGACGCGTGGGCCGCGCTCGTCGCGGCCATCGCGGACGCTCTGGTCGATCTCGACGCGCTGGAGCGGCGCCTCGCCCGGCAGGGCGGGCTGATATCGCTGGGCTACGCCCGCGGCCGCACCGGGGCGGGCGGGGTCCGGGAGAAGCGCCGCGCCGGCCCGGAGGGTTGACCGCCCGGCGATGACCGCGCGGTCGGCCGGGCAGCCGGCGGTCTCGCCGCCCGGGCGGCGACGCGCCTGTCGGGGATCAGTGGTCCGTGCCGCCGCGCCGCGCCATGGCGCCGGGCTGGCCCAGGCCGATCGCCTTGGCGAGGGCGGAGCGCTGCTCGGCGTAACCGGGGGCGACCATCGGATAGTCGGTCGGCAGGCCGTAGCTGTCGCGGTAGCTGCGCGGATCCAGGCCGTGGCTGGCCAAGTGGCGCTTCAGCGTCTTGTAGAGCTTGCCGTCGATGAAGCTGACGATCCCGTCGTGCCGGACCGACTTGCGGATCTGGGCCGCGCTCGGCTTCTCGACCTCGGCCTGCGGGGCCGCGCCGGCCTGCGCCGCCGGCGTCCCGGCGACGAGTCCGCTGATCGCGCCGTGCACCCGTGCGATCAGGGCCGGCAGCTCCGCGGCCGGCACCGGATTGTTCGACACGTAGGCGGCCACAAGCTCGGCGGTCATCACGGCCAAGGTGTTGGATGTCTCATCGAAGGTCTCATTCATGATCGGACTTCCAGCGAGCGATTTACGTTCCCACGGTTTGGGCGCGGCAAGGGTTTAAACAGCGTAAATATAGAACGAAGACTCGATGAATATCTCTAGATTTTCTCGCGCCGTGCGGAGGCCGACGGGTGCGCCGTTCGTTGCACGTCCGCATCGACCGCAGAGGATCTCGGCGCGTCCGGACGGGGGTGACCCAGCTGACCGCGCGACAGCCTCGAACGACGCCGATCAGCGACCCCGCGCGCCCGCAGGCGACTTCGACGGGTGACCCGCGCGCCCCGGCACAGGCAAAGCGCCGCGCCTTGAGGGCGATGGACGGATGAAGGGGGTTCGCGCGCCTCAGCCGGCGCCGTACCCGCCCTTCCGGTTGTCGGGCTGCGGCGCGGGCGGTCGGGTGTCGTAGCCGCCGCTCTCCGGCGCCGCGTCGGAGCCGGGATCAACGGGGCCCGGGGCGTGGGGACCGCTGCCGCCGGCCGCCGGGTCGGCCCGCTTCTCCGGGGCTGCCGGCCGGCCCGGCGGGACCGTCCCCAGGGCCTCGCGTGCGGCGTCGACATCCTGTCCCATCCGTCCCTCCCTGCGGTCCTTCGTGTAGGGCCAAGGCGGGAGGTCGCCGCATGTTCCCCGCGCGGCCGGCGCGGTCGCCGGGACCGGGCGGTCCGGCCCCGTCCCCGATCAGGACCGGCGTACCGGGCGATGCGTCAGCGCGGCCTCATTTCCGCTCGCCGGTGGGGTTGGGCGTCGCGGACGTGTCCGGCGCGACCGCCGGATTGACGGGCGTGACCTTCGACCACGTGGCCGCGATCGCCACGATGGCGAGCAGCAGGACGATGAAGATGCCGATGAGGGTGAGGCGCTTCATGTGGCGGGTCTGGGTCTTCCGTGCGGGGGCCTGAGGGCGGGGAACGGCCGGGACGGCCGATCGATCCCGGCCGGAACGGGATCCTGCGGCCGCGGACCCGCACGGCCGCGACCGTCACGATCCCGCCGGGCGCGGCCGCGCCAGGGCGGCGGCCGCGTGCCGGGCCAGATCCTCGAGCCGGCGGACCGTCGCGTCGTCCGGGATGACCGAGGCGCACCAGTAGGCGCCCAGTGCGGCGACGGGCTCGGGCGAGCCGATCGGAACCATCACGAGGCTGCGCATCGAGGTCAGGCGGTAGAGGGCGAGCGGCACCCGGGGATCGCACTCGATGTCCGGGATCACGATGGTCGCGTCGTCGAGCATCGCGCGGCCCGAGATGCACGCCGTCAGCGGGAACCTGCGACCGCGCCACAGCGGCTCGATGGCGTCCTCGGCGGCGTAGAAGGAGGCGTCGCCCTCGCGCAGAACCACCGCGATCCCGTCGGAGCCCGCGATCTCCCGCGCGGTCTCGCGCAGGATCGCGACCGTGTCCTCCAGGGACCGGGCGGTCGCCAGGCGGTGGGCGGCCCGAACCAGACCCGAGGCGGGATCCAGGGAGAGTTCATCCATGTGGGACGCGGCCGCGAGCACTCCGATCGATCGGGCAACGCCCCATGCGGTGCCGCTGTACAAGTTTGTCGGGCACCGGCGCGGTGGGCAACAACCTGGATCAAGCGTTTCGCCGACGGAATCGGGCGCGCGGAGATGTGCGGTCGCAGCGTGCGCATATTGGTCGTCGCGGCGGACCTCCGCGACAGAAGTCGCGAAATAGTTCCGCGACACCGGATCACGACGCCGCGATGATGTGCTCCAGCGCACCTTTCGGTCCACCGGCTCCGGACCCCCGCCGGCGCTGTTGCAACAATGCACTATCGCGCCCGCACATCCTGACGTCCTGTCCGCCCCGCACACATCCCGTCCAACGGGAGACAGAGGACCAGATGATCAAGAAGCTTCTGCTCGCGAGCGCCGCCACGGCTCTCCTGACCGGCGCCGCCTCGGCCGCCGACCTGCCGCGCCGCGCCGCCCCGCCGCCGGTGTTCACCCCCGTCCCGGTCTTCACCTGGACCGGCGCCTACTTCGGTATCAACGCCGGCTACGCCTTCGACGCCAGCGACCGCAATACCGGCAACACCTTCGCCGTCCCCTTCCCCTACGCCGCCCCCGGCACCGTCGCCTCCTTCCGCAACCGCAGCCAGGACGGCTTCTCCGGCGGTGGCCAGATCGGCTACAACTGGCAGATCACCCCCGGCTCCGGCCTCGTGATCGGTGTCGAGGCCGACGCCCAGTACCTCGACTTCGGCCGTAACCGGAACAACGCCTTCGTCTCCGGCGCGCTGGCCCCCGGCTACTACGTCACCGACCCGCGCGGCCTCTCCAGCCTCGACTTCTTCGGCACCGTCCGCGGTCGCCTCGGCTACGCCTTCGACCGCACCCTCGTGTACGGCACCGGCGGCTTCGCCTACGGCTCGGGCAGCGCCGACCGCTCCTTCGGCGGCTATGCCGGCAACGACAGCTTCCGCACCGGCTGGGCCGTCGGCGGCGGCATCGAGTACGCCCTGCCCACCGACTCGTTCCTGAACTTCTTCCGCTCCTCGGCCGTGACGCTCAAGGTCGAAGGCCTGTACGTCAACCTCGACCGCAACACCCGCAACCAGGGCGCGTTCGTCATCAACGCCGCCAACAACTTCCCGGTCGTCTACAGCGGCATCGGTCGCCGCTCCGACGAGTTCGCCGTCGTCCGCGCCGGCCTGAACTACAAGTTCGGCTCCTACTGAGACCGACCAGCGACGGTCGGATGCGACGCTCGCATCCCGACCGTCGCACCCGACCCGACACGACACGCGAAGGGGCCGCTTCCCAAAGGAGGCGGCCCCTTCGCCGTTCAGGAGGCCAGAACACCGACCAGACTCGGACCGGCGCCGCCTCAGTAGCCCTTCCAGAGGCCGGGTGTGGCCAGCTCGAGCAGGTGTCCGTCCGGGTCGCGGAAGTAGACGCTGACGCCGCCCCGCGGCCAGCGGGTGCGCCCCTCGACGGCCACGCCGGCGGCCGCGAGATGGTCCTCCCAGGGCGCGAGGGCGTCGGCGTCGATCGAGAACGCGATATGGGCCGGGCCGCGGCCGTCATGGGGCGGTATGAGACCGCCCGGCGTCTCGATCGGCTGCAGAGACCCGCCCTCCGGAAAGAGCAGGAGGACGCCGCGGCCGCCGACGTCGAAGGCGCGCATGCGGAAGTCGGTGAAGAGGCAGCGCAACCCCATCGTGTCGCGATAGAAGGCCTCGGCGCGGTCGAGGTCCGCGACGTACAGCGCCGTCTCCAGGATGGCGTTGAGCTCGGGCACGGCGATCTCCTGGCGGCGGCGCGGTCACGGCCCGCGGGACTCCGTCCGGTCCGGTCCGGGCCGGTCCAGTCCGGGCCGGCGCAGCGCCGGGCGGCGGCCGCACCGGGCCAACCGGCCGGTCCCGGACTCGGTTCGCCGCGGGCTCAGACGGCCGACGGCCGCGGCGCGCCCGAGTCGGGGCGCGGGGCGCGGCCCGGCACCAGCGACAGGGCGGCCGAGAGCAGGGCGAAGACCACGAGCGGCAGGAGGCTCAGAGTGAAGCTGCCGGTCCCGTCCTTGATCGCGCCGATCAGGTAGGGGCCGAGGAAGCCGCCGAGATTGCCGACCGCGTTGATGGCCGCGATGCTCGCCGCCGCGGTGGCGGGCGGCATCTGCTCGGTCGCGAGCGCCCAGAACGGGCCCTTGAGCATGTAGACGCCCATGGCGGCGATCGTCAGCGCCGCCACGACCGGGCCGAGCCCCGACAGGACCGTGCCGCCCGCGAGCCCCAGCGCCAGGATCAGGAACGAGAGCGCGAGGTGCCAGCGCCGCTCGGCGGTCCGGTCGCTGTGCCAGCCCCAGAGGACCATCGCCAGGGACGCGAAGCCGTACGGGATGCTGTTCAGGAGCCCGGTCTCGACGTTGCCGAGACCGAAGCTCTTGACGATCTGCGGCGTCCAGAACGACAGCCCGTAGCTGCTCGCCGTCGAGCCGAAATAGATCGCGGCGAAGAGGGCGAGCCGCCGGTCGCGCAGGATGTCCCAGAGCGGCGGCTTCGCGGGCTGGCCGCTGCGGGTGTTGCGCGCCGCCTCGGCCCGGAGCTGCCGCTCCAGCCAGTCCCGCTCGGCCGCCGGCAGCCACGCCGCGTCCCGCGGGCCGTCCGGCAGGAGCCACAGGACCGCGACGGCCAGGAACACCGCCGGCAGGCCCTCGAGGATGAACAGCCACTGCCAGCCGGCGAGGCCGAACCCCGTCACGTTGAGTAGCGCGCCGGAGATCGGCGAGCCCAGGAACGACGAGATCGGGATCGAGATCATGAAGACCCCGATGATCCGCGCCCGGTAGGCGGAGGGGAACCAGTAGGTGAGGTAGAGGATCACGCCGGGGAAGAAGCCGGCCTCGGCGAGCCCCAGCAGGAAGCGCAGGCCGATGAACGACCACGGCCCCTGCACCAGGGCCATGGCGGCGGAGATGAGCCCCCAGGTCGCCATGATCCGGGCGATCCACAGCCGCGCCCCGAAGCGCTCCAGCATCAGGTTGCTGGGGATCTCCATCAGGAAGTAGCCGAGGAAGAAGATGCCGGCGCCCCAGCCGAACACGGTCGCCGAGAGGCCGACATCGTGGTTCATCTGGATCGCCGCGAAGCCGACATTCACGCGGTCCAGGAAGGAGACGAAGTAGGCGAGGATCAGGAACGGCACGAGCCGCCAGCCGATCCTGCGCATCGCCGAGCGTTCCAGGGCGGCCTCGTCCGGGGAGCCTGTCGCCAAGCCTGTCATCGAGCGTGTCCTCGTCGCGTCATGGAATCCGCGCGGCGTCGAGGGCGTCGATGCACCGCCGCGATGGCGGTGAGACGAATATCTCGGGCTTCCTCGCGGGCCGGTCATCTCTGGCGGTGACCTGTGCCGAATCTGCTTACCCCGTTCCCGATGCGGCTGGGAAGCGCTCGCGCGGCTTCAATCGATCGGACTTGTTGGAGGGACCGGCGTATTCGTGTGGCAGGATACCGTTGAACTACGCCGTGCCGGCGACACAGTAGGCTCGTGCAGCGGGGCTGTAGGGATGCCGATGGCCTGTTCGTCTTTGCGAGCGCAGCGAAGCAACCCAGGGATGCGAGACATCGGTCAAGCTTGGCGCAGCTGGATTGCTTCGCTGCGCTCGCAAAGGCACGGAGCCAGTTCTGCGCGATCCCTGTCGCCGGACCGCGACCCTCTCCGCGTTCGGGTACCCGGAAAAGGCGCGCACGCACGGACCTGGAGCTGCTGATCCCGCGCCCACGTCCCGAGGTCTTGAAAGAGGGCGACCCCTGCGCCTCAGCCCTTCTTGACGTTCCAGAACACCGGCACGCCGTCGAGGACGCCGGTCAGGGACGGCTTGTACGAGGTCTGGTTGAAGTACTGCCCGAGGGGCAGGTAGGGCAGGTCGACGAAGGCCTGCTGCTGGAGCTCGCCCGCGAGCCGCTTGCGCGCGGCGGTGTCCGGGGCGTCCAGCCACTGGTCCCGCAGCGCCTCGATCCTCGCGCTGGTGGGCCAGCCGATCGCGGCGCTCTGTCCGGTCCCGCGCAGGAAGGCGCTGACCGCGGGATTCGCCTGGTCGAGCCCCGCCCAGAAGGTGCAGAAGGCGCTCCAGCCGCCCTGGGCGACCGGCTCCTTCTTGGCGCGCCGCTGCACCACCGAGCCCCAGTCCATGACCTGATAGTCGACGTTGAAGCCGGCGCGCGTGAGCATGTCGGCCGCCACGTCGGCGAGCGCCTTCAGGCTCGGGAAGTCCGAGGCGCCCATCAGCACCACCTTCTCGCCCTTGTAGCCGGCCGCCGCCAGCGCCGCCTTGGCGCCCGCGTAGTCGCGCTTGCTGGTCAGGGCGTCGAGGCCGACGTCGCTCGCCATGGGCAGGCCCGGGCAGAAGAAGCCGGTCGGCACGTGGATCAGCTTGGGATCGGTGCCGGTCACCGCCTGCATGAAGTCGGTCTGGTCGACGACCTTCAGCAGCACCTGCCGAATCGCCGGATTGTCGAAGGGCGGCTGGAGCTGGTTCATCCGCAGGCAGCCGATCAGGCCGGTCGGGTCGGTGATCCGCGTCGTCAGCCCGCGGAGGGTGGGCACGAGGTCGGCCGGCGGCTGCTCCCACCAGTCCATCTCGCCCGTCTGCATGGCCGAGGCGGCGGTCGCCTGGTCGGGGATGACGTTCCACTCGACCCGGTCGACGTGGACGCGCTTCGGGCCCGAGGTCCATTGCGGCTCGCCGCCCTCGCGGGGGACGTAGCCGGCAAAGCGCTCGTAGACCACCCGGGCGCCGACCACGCGCTCGTCCGCCTTGAAGCGGAACGGGCCGCTGCCGACCATCTCGGTCACCTGCGTGAACGGGTCGGTCTTGGCGAGACGCTCCGGCATGATCGCGCAGATCGAGGAGCCGACCTTGCCGAGCGCGTCCGGCAGGAGCGCGAAGGGCTTCTTCAGGCGGAACTGGATCGTCCGGTCATCCGGGGCCGAGAGCTCGTCCGTGTAGGCCATGAGCGTCTGGCCCATGGCGTCGCGCTTGCCCCAGCGCGCGACGCTCGCCACGCAGTCGCGGGCCAGGACCGGGCTGCCGTCGTGGAAGGTCAGCCCGGGCCGCAGGGTGAGGCGCCACAGCGTGCCGTCGTTCTCCACCGTGTGGCCCGCCACCATCTGCGGCTGGGCGGCGTAGGCGGCATCGGTGCCGTAGAGCGTGTCGAAGACGGCGAGCCCGTGATTCCGGGTGACGTAGGCGGTCGTCCAGATCGGATCGAGCACCGTCAGGTCGGCCTGCGGGATGAACTTGAGCGTCCGGGCGGCACTGCCCTGCGCCAGCGCCGGGGTCGCGAGGGCGGCCCCCGACAGGGCCATGAAGGATCGTCTGTTCAGCATGCCGACTCGCCCGAGCGTTGCAATCCCGCTCAGGTTAGCACGCGGCGGGCCAAGCGCATCACAAGTGCATCACGGGCGCACCGGTCAGCACACCGGTCAGCGTGCCGGTCAGCGTGCGGCCGCCAGATCCTGCACGAGGGTCAGGACGCGGCGGCGGATCTCGGGATCGTCGATGCGCCGGTAGGCATGCAGCAGGGCGTCGGCCTCGTCGGCACGCCCGCCCGCGACGCCGGCGCCCCGCTCTGCGCCCAGTGGGCCGTACAGGGAGGTGGCCGGAACCTGCAGCGCGTCGGCGATCCGCTGCAGCAGCCGCCCGGCACCCGGCGCGTGCGGCGGTGCGGAGTGCTCGAACAGGTCGTCCTCGGGCGCCGCAGCCCCGGAGGATCCGCTCCGGACAGGTGACTTCGATCCCATCGGCGGTCAGGCTCTGGCGCGCGGGCTGGCTCGAGCATTCATAATACAGAAGACCGGCAGGACGCGAGTGGCCAGCACGCAACAGTTGCATGAATGCGTCAAAGAAGTCTTGAGGTTGCAGCTACCGAACCCGTAGATCGACCGGACCGGAGCCGCACACGTACACCGCCATGCCCAAGACCAACGCGTCCGTCGGTCAGACCTGTCCCGAAGCCTTTCAGATCGCGCTCGATTCCGCCGACATGATCGGGCACTGGGCGTGGGAGCCCGCGACGGACCGGGTGCGGGTCGACGCCCTGGTGGCCCTCCTGTTCAAGGTCGATCCGACCGCGGCGGAATCCGGCATCCCGCTGGCCGTCTACGAGGAGGCCATCCACGTCGACGACCGCGACCGGGTCGACACCCTGATCCGCCGCAGCGTCGCGGCGGGGAGTTCCTACGTCGCCGAGTACCGGGTGATCTCCGTCGACGGCCGGATGCGCTGGGTCCTGGCGCGCGGCCGCTTCACCAGCGACCGTCGCGGCCGGCCGACGGGCGGGCGCGGAATCCTCGTGGACATCACGGCGCTGCGCGCGCGCGAGGCGATCGGCGGCGCGACCGCGCCCGACCTCGGCGACACGCCCCTGGACCGGGCGGTCGAGCACGCCCTCGCCGCGCAGGACGCCGTCGCGGCGCTGGGCGATCCGGCCCTGAAGGCCGAGGCGGACGCGCTGCTGATGGCGCTGGGGCGACGGCTGGCCCGGCGGCAGGTCGCGGAACGGCGCCGCCGCCTGAACTGAAGCGTGACGGCAGCGGCGCGGCGGCAACCACTAAATCCCGCCGCTAATTGTGCGCCTTGTTCGTGCAAAGCGGGGATGAACAAGCTTTCGTCAAGATAACGACTTTATTGGCCGCGAGCAGGTGCGGGACCGGCAGCGGCGTTGCCGGAGCCCCGTTCTCACCCGAGCGCGTCGCGCGCGCGCCGTTGCCGTCCGGACCCGGCGGGTCCGGCTTCCCGGGATCGTCGTCATGCACTTCACCGTCACCGCACGCCTGTCCGCGCGCCGGTTCGCCTACCAGCACGCCTCGGTCCTGACCGCCCTGGATCAGGGCATGAGCCTGATCGCGGCCGGCATGGCCGAGGTGACGATCACGGACGGCAGCGGCGAGGCGCGGACGCCGGCCGCGCTGTACCAGTCCCTGTTCGGGGCGCCCGGTCCCCTGCGGCGGCGCCCGGCGCCCGCGCAGGCGCAGGCCGCCTGATCCCGGACGACCCGATCGCGCGCGACGCCCGCCCCGCAACAGATCGCCCCGCAGCGGATCGCCCCCTCGCCGGGCGGCGACGGGGCAGTGTCCGCAGGTGCTCGGGCGATCACGCCTTCGGTTTCACGACCCGAGGCCTGGAAACGACCGCGGCCCATCTCGACTAAAGAGAAATTTGACCAGTACGACGTCGTCTTTCTGGACAATGGCCGAGATCAGGCTTAACCTCGGTGTGTTCGTGCCGCCGACATGCGCGCTCGAATGCTTCCAAGGATCATCTTACATGAAGCGCCGCAGCGCGCGACCGTTCATGGTCGAAGTCAAGCAGACCCGTTCGGCCCGCACAACGCTGACTGCCACCGAGGCGCGGCCGCGCCCGGACAAGATCCTGTGGCCGGAACTGGCGCAGGCCGCCCTCGCGCCGCCCGCACCCGCGCCCGCCCCTCAGGCGGCACCGGCGCCGCGCCCGGAACGGAAGGTGCCGGACGCACCGGTGCGCCGCGTCCTGCCGAGCCTCATGCCGATGTTCGAGGCCCCGGCCGAGCCGGTCCTCGAGGCCGCCGACGAGGCCGCGACGGACCCCGCCGCCGAGACCGTCCCGGCGCCGCGGGCGCGGCGCGGGCGGCCGCGGGCGGCCGCGCGGGACGCGCTCCCGCAGGTGCAGACGGTGCCGCCGCGCCCGGCCGCGCCGACCGCCCCGCCGCCGGCCCCGCCCGTCGACGAGGCGCCCGCCCGCGTCCCGCCGCCGGCCGCGTCCGGTCCCGCGTCGGGTCCCACGTCGGGTCCCACGTCGAGCCAGGGCCCGTCGCCCCGGTCGACGGCAGGGCGGCGGACGAACGAGCTGCGGCTCGGCGAGCGCTGGAAGCGGCGCCTGCCGCACTTCATGCGCTGATCACGCGCCGACGGCCCGGCCGCGCCCTCGCGGCCGGCCGCGTCAGGTGAAGAACGGCCTGAAGTTCTCGAGCCATCCGCGCAGCCAGGCCTCGCAGCCCTGCCGGGCGCCCTCGGCGTCCTGGCCGTGCCCCCAGATGTCCTCGGCCAGCGGGCTCCACCAGGTCCAGAACCGGCTCGATCCGTCGTAGGCGCAGATCCCCACGACGACCGTCCCGACCCGGCCGACGAAGCGCGGGAGCGGCACGCCGGCGGTCTCGTCCTGCGTCCAGGTGATCAGGGTCCGGAACATGCCGTGAGAACGGTGGCCGCCCCGGGATGTTCACGGGCCCGGATGTTCGAGATGTTCGACCGGACGGATCCGCCCGGCGCGTCGGGGACCTAGGCCGCCCACCGCTCCGGCACCGGTCCCGCGGCCAGCCGCGAGTTGCGGTAGCGCGCGTCGTCGGTGACCTCGCGCTCGACCCAGGGAGGGAGCACCACCGGCTGGTCCTCGCGCTCCAGTTCGATCTCGGCCAGGATCAGGCCCGCGAGGTTCCCGCCGAACACGTCGACGTCCCAGATCGCCCCGGCATGCGCGACCCGGTAGCGGGTCTTCTCGAGCCGCCGGCCGGGCGGCACGGTGGCGAGGAGCGCCGCGCCGTCCTCCGGCGCGATGGCGAACTCGATCTCGTCCCGGCTGGCGCCGCGGCGCGGGCTCTTCCACGTGATCAGCGCGCGCTCACCGGCCCGGCGGATCCGGATCGTGTTGGCCGCGTCGGTGAAGAGGTATCCCTGAACCAGGGACGTCCCCGCCCGGCACAGCGCCAGAACCGACGGGTTCGCGATGAACTTGCGCTCGATCTCGACAGCCATGCCGCGCCTCGTGGACGTTTGACGCGTCAGCCTTCGCCGACAAGCCGGCCCGCGACAAGCCGCCTGGCGGGGATGAGCACAGCGTTACAGGCATGGCTCGGTGCCAATGCGCGCGGGCTGCAATGGGATCGTGTTAAACTTATGTAAAAGCGTGAGGAGGCCGTCGATTGCAGAAGCATCATCAGAAATCCCGCCCTTCTCCGTCCGCGAGGTCAGCGCTGAAGACGGCATCCAAGCGGCCGAACTTGAAGAAGCTGCTCCGCAAGGCGCAGGTCAAACCGCTCAAGCAGGTGGCGGCCCTGCCGTTCCGCGTCGGCGCCGACGGCCGGATCGAGGTCCTGCTGATCACCTCGCGGGATACGGGACGCTGGATCATCCCGAAGGGCTGGCCGATGACCGGCCGGAAGGCCCATCAGGCCGCCGCGCGGGAGGCCTACGAGGAGGCGGGGCTCGAAGGGCAGATCGCCGCGAACCCGGTCGGACGGTACCATTACCAGAAGCGCTTCGATCACGGCCGCGCCTTCCCCTGCATGGTCCGCGTCTACCCGCTGCGGGTCGAGGCCCAGCACGAGCGCTGGCCGGAACAGGCCCAGCGCACCCTGCAATGGTTCGCGCCCGAGGAGGCGGCGCGCCTCGTCCACGAGGACGAGCTCCAGGAACTCCTGACGGATTTCGCGGCGCGGCCGATCGAGATCCGCGGCGACGGGCGCGGCTGACGGGCGCCGCGACGGGCACGGGCGGGCGGACCGCCGCCGCGCCCGAACATTCAACTCCTGATCTGCGGCCTGACCGGCGCGCGGCGGCGCCCGGAAGAGCCTCGTCCGCATCGCGGATCGGACCCGTGTCCGGGCGGAATGCAACTTCTGATTAGTATCCGCGGGTTAAGGTTCCCGCCGTCGCAGAAGGGCGGGGCACCTCGATGTATCGCGCGTTCGCTTGCCTGACCGAGGAACATACCGGCTGGGTGGTCGCCCTGGCCGCCTGCGTGTGCTGGATCTCCTGCGCGGTGGCCCTCAAGCTGGAGCAGCGCGTCCAGGTCCGCGCCGACGGGCACGGGCCGGTCTGGCTCCTGGCCTCGGGCTTCTCGATCGGGGCCGGGATCTGGAGCACCCACTTCATCGGCATGCTGGGCTACGATCCCGGCGTGGTGCTGGGCTACGAGCCGCGCACGACCCTGCTCTCGCTGATCGTCGCGATCGCGGCCGCCACCGTGGCCTTCCTGTTCGCCCGGGCCACGCCGTCGCGCTGGGCCGGGGCGGGGGCGGGCCTCGTGCTCGGGATCGGCATCGCCTGCATGCACTTCCTCGGCATCGCCGGCGTGCGGCTGCCGGGACACTTCACCTGGGACCCCGCCACGGCCGCCACGGCGATCGCGGCGGGCTGCGGGCTCGCGGCCGCCGGCATGGCCATCCATGTCGGCAGCGCGGGCGCGCGGGCCCGGCTCGCGGCCGCGACCGTCCTGACCCTCGCCATCGCGGTCCTGCACTTCCTGGCCATGGCGGCCGCCCGCGTGGTGCCGGACCCGGCCCTGGCGGTCCCGCAGCTCGGCCTCGCCCGGGGCGTCCTGGCCGGCGGCATCGCCGGCGTGATGGCGGTGATCCTGGCCTTCGCGGCGCTGACGCTGATGCTGGACCACCTGCGCCGGATCAACGTCGCCCTGGCCCGGCAGGGCCGCATGCTGCGGGAGAAGACCCTGCTGCTCGACGCCACCCTCGACAGCATGGACCAGGGCCTCATCATGGTCGACGCCGGCGGCGTGGTCCGGGTCTGCAACGAGCGGGCTCTGGCGCTCCTCGACCTGCCCCGGGCGATGATGCAGGCGCGGCCGAGCTACCGGGCGGTGCTGCGCCACGAGGCGAGCCGCCGCGAGCGCCGGCGCCCGGACCGCTCGATCCGGACCTGGATCGAGCGCGGCGAGGCCGGGCAGACGCAGGTTCACGAGCGGGCGCGGCCCAACGGCCTCGTGCTCGAGATCCGCACCGTGCCCCTGGCGGATGGCGGCTTCGTGCGGACCTTCACCGACATCACCAAGCGGAAGGCCGCGGAGGCCGAGGTGGCGCGCCTCGCCCGCCACGACGTCCTCACCGGCCTGCCGAACCGGGCGCTGTTCCACGAAACCCTCGCGCGCAGCCTCGTCGACATCGTCCAGCGCGGCGGCGCCTGCGCGGTCCTGTACCTCGACCTCGACGGCTTCAAGAGCGTGAACGACAGCCTCGGCCACCAGGCCGGGGACGAGCTCCTCCGGCGCGTGTCGGCCGGCCTGCGGGGCATCGCGGGGGACGGGGCGGTGGCCCGGCTCGGGGGCGACGAGTTCGCCGTGCTCTCGGCCGGCGGCGCGGCCGAGGCCGAGGTCCTGGCCGAGCGCCTCATCGCGCTGTTCCACAGCCCGTTCAGCGTGGGCGGCCACCGGGTCGGCGTCGGCCTGAGCGTCGGCATCGCGCTGGCCCCCGAGCACGGGACGGATGCCGAGCCGCTGTACCGCCGCGCCGATCTCGCCCTCTACCGGGCCAAGGCCGAGGGCCGCGGCACGTACCGGATCTTCACCCCCGCCATGGACGAGGAGGCCGAGGAGCGGCGGGTGCTCGAGCGCGACCTGCGCCAGGCCCTCGACGACAACACCCTGAGCCTGCACTACCAGCCGCAGGTCGAGGGCCACACGGGGGCGCTCGTCGGATTCGAGGCGCTCCTGCGCTGGACCCACCCGGTCCGCGGCAGCGTGTCGCCCAACGTGTTCGTGCCCCTGGCCGAGGAGACCGGCCTGATCGTGGCGCTCGGCGACTGGGTGCTGCGCGAGGCCTGCCGCGAGGCGGCCCAGTGGGCGCAGCCCCTGAAGGTCGCCGTCAACCTCTCGCCCCGCCAGTTCCAGAAGCCCGGCCTGCCCGAGACCGTCCTGGCGATCCTGGCCGAGACCGGTCTCTCGCCGGACCGCCTGGAGCTGGAGGTCACCGAGAGCATCATCATCAACGACATGGCGCGGGCCGTGGGCATCCTCCGCCGCCTGAAGAGCTACGGCATCCGGATCAGCATGGACGATTTCGGGACCGGCTACGCGTCGCTCGCGACCCTCCAGGCCTTCCCGTTCGACAAGCTGAAGATCGACCGCTCCTTCGTGGCGCAGCTCGGGACCGGCCCGCAGGCCGCCGTGATCGTCCGGGCCGTGCTCAGCCTCGGCCGCAGCCTCGGCATGGGCGTCGTCGCGGAGGGCGTCGAGACCCACGCCCAGATGAAGTTCCTGACCGAGGAGGCCTGCGGCGAGATGCAGGGCTTCCTGTTCGGCAGGCCGCGCCCGATCACCGACTACGCCGCCGCGGTCGGCGGTCCCGCCGGCCCCGCCGAGGAGTCCGCCCGGGCCGAGCCGGGCCTCGCCGCGGTCGGCTGAGCGGGATCGCCGATCCGCCGCCGGGAACCCGCCCGATCGCTCCGACGTTGGCCCCGCAGATTGGATCACTTCTAAGGTCCAAGCTCTCGTCCCCCGCCGGGACGGCCCCCGGGCCGCCGGCCTCACAGGAGCCCGACCATGAACGCCAAGTGCGAGACCTGCCGGTTCTTCGACGAGCACAAGGGCAACGGCGCCGTCGCGCAGAACGATGCCGGCCTGTGCCGCTTCAACCCGCCGGTCAGCCAGCCCGCACCCGAGTCCAAGGGTCTCTGGCCGGTGGTCGCCGCCCAGGACTGGTGCGGCCACTACACCGCCGAGATGACCGCGGCCGAGTAGGCGCGTCCGCCGCGCGACGATCGGGGCCGGCCTTCGGGTCGGCCCTTTCGTTTGGGCGGGTCCCGGCGCCGCCCGCCGCAACTTTCGCGTCCCCGGCCGCGCCGCCCCCCCTGACCATCGCGGGAGCGGGCTCTACCTTGGAGTCGATCCAGGGTGCCGCCGCTTTGCGGGATGTCTTGCCGGGATGTCTTGCCGGGATGTTCCGCCGGGATGTTCCGCCCGCGGGCCCCGGCGACCGGAAGCCCGTCCGCGCCTTCGTGATCTGAACCGGAGAGAGACTTGATGGTGAGCGCCGAAACCGTGCCCCAGGACCCGGGCGCCAGACCTGCGCGGACCGACGCACCGGTCCTCGCCGCCGTCACGTTCACGGTGAACGGCGAGCGGCGCACGCTCGAACTCGACACCCGCACCAGCCTGCTCGACGCCGCGCGCGAGCACCTGCACCTGACCGGGTCCAAGAAGGGCTGCGATCACGGCCAGTGCGGCGCCTGCACGATGATCGTCGACGGGCGGCGCATCAACGCCTGCCTGACGCTGGCGATCATGCACCAGGGCGCCGAGATCGTGACCGTCGAGGGCCTGGGGCAGCCCGACAGCCTGCACCCGATGCAGGCGGCCTTCGTCAAGCACGACGGCTACCAGTGCGGCTACTGCACGCCGGGCCAGATCTGCTCGGGCGTGGCCGTCCTGGAGGAGATCCGGGCCGGCATCCCGAGCCACGTCACGGCGGATCTCGGCGCCGCGCCGCAGGTGACCGAGACCGAGATCCGCGAGCGGATGAGCGGCAACCTCTGCCGCTGCGGCGCCTATTCCAACATCGTCGAGGCGATCACCGAAGTCGCCGGGAGCCGCGCATGAAGTCCTTCACGTACGAGCGCCCGGGCACGCCCGCCGCGGCCGCCGCCGCCGTCGCCGCCACGCCCGACGCCAAGTTCATCGCCGGCGGCACCAACCTGCTCGACCTGATGAAGCTGCAGATCGAGACCCCGCGCCATCTCGTCGACGTGAACGGGCTCGGCCTCGACGCGGTCGAGCCGACCGAGGAGGGCGGCCTGCGCATCGGCGCCCTGGTGCGCAACACCGATCTCGCGGCCCATCCGCGGGTGCGCGCGGATTACGGGGTCCTCGCCCGCGCGCTGCTCGCCGGCGCCTCCGGTCAGCTGCGCAACAAGGCGACCACCGCCGGCAACCTGCTGCAGCGGACCCGCTGCCCGTACTTCTACGACACCGCCCAGCCCTGCAATAAGCGCCAGCCGGGCTCCGGCTGTTCGGCGCTCGACGGCGTGAGCCGCCAGCTGGCGGTGATCGGCGGCAGCGAGGCCTGCATCGCCACGCATCCGGGCGACATGGCGGTGGCCATGCGCGTCCTCGACGCCACCGTGGAGACGATCGACGCCGGGGGCGCCGCGCGGAAGATCCCGATCGCCGAGTTCCACCGCCTGCCGGGCGACGACCCGTCGCGCGACACGAACCTCGAGCCCGGCGAGCTCATCACCGCGGTGACGCTGCCGAAGCCCGTTCCCGGGACGCACATCTACCGCAAGGTCCGCGACCGCGCCTCCTACGCCTACGCGCTGGTCTCGGTGGCGGCGATCCTGGGCAAGGACGGCTCCGGCCACGTCGCCTTCGGGGGCGTCGCCCACAAGCCCTGGCGGGTCGAGGCGGCCGAGGCCGATCTCCCGAAGGGCGCCCGGGCCGTGACCGACCGGGTCTTCGCCGACGCCAAGCCCACCCACGAGAACGCCTACAAGCTGAAGCTCGCCGAGCGGACCCTCGGCGCCGCGCTCAACCAAGCGAGGGCCTGAGCCATGAAGTTCGACACCGCCGCGGGCCCGAACCCGATCGACCGCCTCAAGGTCGTCGGCCTGCCCACCGACCGCATCGACGGCAAGTACAAGACCACCGGCACCGCGCCCTACGCGTACGAGCGCCACGACGCGGCCCCCGACGCCGCCTACGGCTACGTGCTGGGCTCCGCCATCGCCAAGGGCCGGGTGCGCAGCATCGACACGGCCTCGGCCCGGCAGGCGCCCGGCGTCATCGGGATCGTCACCACCCTCGACACGCCGCGGATCGAGCGCGGCGTGATGAACGTCGCCTACCTGTTCGGCGGCGACGTGATCCAGCACTACCATCAGGCGATCGCCGTCGTGGTGGCCGAGACCTTCGAGCAGGCCCGGGCAGCCGCCTTCCTGGTGACGGTCGATTACGCCCCCGAGGCCGGTGCGTTCGACCTCGCCGCCGCGGCGAAGACCGCCGAGCCGGTCCCGGCCGACAGCGGCGAGGGCAGCGGCGGCAACGGCGAGGAGCGGACCGGCGACTTCGAGGGCGCCTTCGCGCAGGCCCCCGTGACGCTCGACGCGACCTACACGACGTCCGACGAGAGCCACGCCATGATGGAGCCGCACGCCACGACGGCGGCCTGGGACGGCGACCGGGTCACGCTCTGGACCGCCAACCAGATGATCGGCTGGGGCCACGGCAGCCTCGCCAAGATGCTCGGCCTGCCGAAGGACAAGGTCCGGCTCGACGCGCCCTATGTCGGCGGCGGCTTCGGCGGCAAGCTGTTCGTGCGCGCCGACGCGGTGCTGGCGGCGCTCGCCGCGAAGGCCACCGGGCGACCGGTCAAGGTGGCGCTGACCCGCCCGCTGATCGCCAACAACACCACGCACCGCCCGGCCACGATCCAGCGGGTCCGGATCGGCGCCCAGCGGGACGGCACCATCACGGCGATCGCGCACGAGAGCGTCTCGGGCAACCTGCCGGAGGGCGATCCCGAGACGGCCGTGAACCAGACCAAGTACCTCTACGCGGGGGCGAACCGCCTGACCGCCATGAAGCTCGCCCGGCTCGACCTGCCCGAGGGCAACGCCATGCGCGCCCCCGGCGAGGCCCCGGGCCTCGCGGTGCTGGAGGTCGCCATGGACGAGATGGCCGAGAAGCTCGGCCTCGACCCGGTGGAGTTCCGCATCCGCAACGACACGCAGGTCGTCCCGACCCAGCCGGACCTGCGCTACTCCCACCGCGACCTCGTCGGCTGCCTCAAGCTCGGCGCCGAGCGGTTCGGCTGGGCCAGGCGCAACCCGAAGCCCGGACAGGTCCGGGAGGGGCATTGGCTCGTCGGGCACGGCATGGCGGCGGCGTTCCGCGACAACATGGTGCTGAAGTCGGGCGCCCGGGTGCGGCTCTCCGCCGACGGCACGGTCACGGTCGAGACCGACATGACCGATATCGGCACCGGCAGCTACACGATCATCGCGCAGACCGCCGCCGAGATGATGGGCGTGCCCCTCGACCGGGTCGTGGCGCGGCTCGGCGACTCGGACTTCCCGGTCTCGTCGGGTTCGGGCGGCCAGTTCGGCGCCAACTCGTCGACCGCGGGCGTCTACGCGGCCTGCGTGAAGCTGCGGGAGGCGGTCGCGCAGAAGCTCGGCTTCAACGCCACCGACGCGGTGTTCGAGGAGGGCGAGGTTCGCGCCGGCAACCGCGCCATCCCGCTCGCCCGGGCCGCCGCCGACGGCGAGCTCGTGGCCGAGGACGCGATCGAGTTCGGTGAGTTCTCGAAGACCCAGCAGGTCTCGACCTTCGGCGCCCACTTCGTCGAGGTCGCGGTGGATGCCTATACGGCGGAGGTCCGGGTGCGGCGGATGCTGGCGGTCTGCGCGGCGGGGCGCATCCTCAACCCGAAATCCGCCCGCAGCCAGGTGATCGGCGGGATGGTGATGGGCACCGGAGCGGCCCTGATGGAGGAGCTGGTCGTCGACACCAAGCGCGGCTTCTTCGCCAACCACGACCTCGCCGGCTACGAGGTGCCGGTCCACGCCGACATCCCGCACCAGGAGGTGATCTTCCTCGACGAGGTCGACCCGATGTCCTCGCCCATGAAGGCCAAGGGCGTGGGCGAGCTCGGCATCTCGGGGGTCGGCGCCGCGGTCGCGAACGCGATCTACAACGCCACCGGCATCCGCGTGCGCGACTACCCGATCACCCTCGACAAGCTCCTCGACCGCATGCCGGACGCGGCCTGACCGGGGTGCGGGGACGTCCTGCCGGGCGTCCCCTACGGGTCCACGACGTGGAAGCTGGCCCGGGCCCGCATCACGAGGCGACCGTCCTCGTCGTAGGCGCTGGCGGTGAAGTCGTTCACCCCGGTCTCCTCGCCCTCGTCGTGCAGGAGCGCCGTCAGGGTCCGGCGCAGCAGGTCCCGCAGGGCGACCCGGTCCGAGAGGACCGTGCCCTCGTCGTCCCGGACGGCGACGTGGTCGGCGGTGTCGATGAAGTAGCGCGGCATGGGTGTCTCCAGGATCGGGATGACCGGGACGGGAGCGCCCGCAAGCCTCGCCGGCGGCCGATCAGGGATACAGATCGGGTCGGCGGCCGCACTCATCTGGGTTTGAAAGACCGGGCTCATCGTCCGGGCGCGAAGGCGCGCGGGCTCGAACGGAAGAGGGGCCGCGGATCCCCCGGCCCCTCGCATCATCGTCCCGCGGACGGGATCAGTACTTCCGGATGATCGGCTCCGGCGCCATCGGGACCGGATCCGCCCCGAACCGGTAGGTCAGGCCGGCGTAGATCGAGAGCGGCTGCGCCAGGGTCGTGGTCCGCGGGTCGTTGATCGACAGGTTGCCGGCGACCGCGCCCGTCTCGGCGAAGGTGCCGAACGTGGCGTAGCGGTTGTTGGTCAGGTTGGTGATCAGCCCGAAGATCTCCAAGTTCTTGCTGACCTGATACTTCGTCGTCAGGTTCATCACGTAGTAGGCCGGCAGCTTGCGGTTGAGGTTCGATTCGTCACCCCGGTAGTAGGACGACGAGAACGCCGAGACGTTGAGGCCGAAGCGCCAGTTCGGGGTGATGCTGTACTCGAAGCCCGCCTTGATCTGGTGATCGGGGATCAGCGGGATCTTGTCGCCCGGCCGGACGCGGATGCCGCCGTTCGGGATCACGTCGCCGCCCACGGCGCCGCCGGCCGCGCCGGTGCTCGCCAGCGGGTTGTTGGGCGACGAGAGGGTCGCGTTGAACTGGAAGGTCGCGTCGACCAGGGCGTAGTTGGCGTAGACTAGCAGGTCGGGCGTGACCGCGTACTCGGCGCCGACCTCGATGCCCTGGCGCCGGGTCGCCGGGACGTTGATGTAGTAGGCGCGGGCGGCGTTGCCCGCGACGGCGACCTGGTAGAGGTCGTTGCTCAGGTCGGTGCGGTAGACGCCGGCCTTGTAGGTGAGGGCGCCGCCCGACAGGAAGGCCGGGATCACGCCGCGGAAGCCGGCCTCGTAGGTCCGGCCGGTGACCTGCTTGAGCGGCGGATCGGCCACGAGCGAGTTCGGCAGCAGGCACGGCTGGGTCGGGCTGGAGCAGGACAGCTCCAGCGGGGTCGGGGCGCGGTTCGATTCCGAGTAGCCGCCGTAGAGGTTCAGCGCCGGGTCGAACTGGTAGGTCAGGCCCGCGAGCGGGTTGACCTTGGTGTACTCGTGCACGCCGGTCACGTCCGGCGAGAACCCGGTCTGGTCCCGGGTCTGGATGCGGGCGTAGTTGAGCCGGAAGCCGCCGGTCAGCGACAGCCGGTCGGTCACGTCCAGCGTGTCGGTGGCGTAGAGGCCGAGATACAGGGTCGAGCCGCTGACGTTGCCCGGCGCGAGGCCGATCGCCCCCAGCGTGCGGATGTCCGGCGTGCCGAGGCCCGGGATCGTGCCGTAGTACGGGTTGTTCGGATCGACGGTGATCGACAGGTTCGGGTTGATCACGCCCAGCTGGCTCGCCGACTTGAACGAGAAGTTCGAGGCGTCGACGCTGCCGCCGACCACGAAGGCGTTGTTCAGGCCGAAGATCCGGTCGCGGTTGGCGGCCTGGAGCGAGCCGCCGTAGGATTCGGCCTCCGTCCGGGTCGTGTCGATCGTGCCGTACGGGATGTTCCGGACGAACGGGATCGTCTGGTTGTTCAGGCCGAGGATCGCGAACTGGTTGGCGTAGGCCCGGCGCGCCGCCACCTGGCTGGTGGGCGGCGCGTTCACGTTGAACGCGTCGTCCTGGTAGCAGAGCGAGCCCCGGAAGCTGCTGCGGCTGCTGCAGTTCTCGAAGTTGCCCTGGTTGCCGTCGACGTAGAACTCGCTGAAGCGCCGGTAATAGGCGTTGCCGGCGAGGTCCCAGGTCGGCGAGAGGTCGACCCGGCCGGTCAGCTGGAGCGTGCCCACCTGCGTCGTCTGGGTCTGCGGGTAGGTGAAGATCGCCCGCGGGTCGAGATGGGTGAAGTCCACCGGCGTGGCGGCGGCGGCGCCGTAGAAGCTGCGGGCGGCGAGCCCGATCAGGTGGAACTCCGAATCCTGCGAGCGGTAGCCGAGATCCGCGTAGAGGCGGCCGATCGTGCTCGGGTTCTGGTAGCGCCAGCCGCGGTCGTTCAGGCCGTCGCCGGTGAAGTAGAAGCTCCAGGGACCGGAGATCTTGCCGTACTCGAGGTAGCCGGCGGTGCGCGCGTCCGAGCCGCCCCAGGCCGAGATCTCGGTGCCCTGCCAGGTGAAGCCGTTCTTCATCTGGATGTTGACCGCGCCGCCGATGGCGTTGAGGCCGAAGACCGGGTTGCCGGTGACCACGTCGATGCGCTGGATCGCCTGCGGCGGGATCAGGTCGAAATTGACGACGTCGCCGAAGGCCTCGTTGATGCGCACGCCGTTCTGGTAGACGGCGAGCCCCTGCGGCACGCCCTGCACCGACGAGGCCGTGAAGCCGCGGTAGCTGAGATCGACCCGGTTCGAATTGCCCTGCGAGTCGTTGAGGTTCACCCCGGGCGTGCGCCGCGCCAGCGTGGCGATCACGTTGTCGGAGCCCTGATCGACCTCGATCTGCCGGGCCGTGACGGTCTCGACGGTGCTGGGGATCTTGTTGAGCGGCTGCTCGGAGCCGCGCAGCCGCACCCCGCCGGCCGGGGCCGGCAAGGTCGGCGCGGCCTGGGCGAGCGTATCGAGATTCTGGGCGCCGCTGGAATTGCCGCCGCCCGCACCCACCGGCGACGTCGAGACGACGCTGATCTCGCCGAGGGTGACGGATTGTTGAGCCTGCGCGACACCCGGCAACAGAGCCACGGACGCGATCAAGCTGCCTCGCAGGGCCCGCATATCTTCCCCCAACCTGGATTCGAAGGCACGCGCCGCTTCGCGTCGGCTGCGTGCGCCTCACTGATCTCGGGTCGGGCCGCGACCTCAATTCACATTCTGTTTAATCCCTGCGGGGGACGACTTGCGGGCTCGAATGATCGGGCCTGTGGCGCAAAGACAACAAAAGAGGAAGATAGCGGCAAGTCTTCGGGATTATTATGAAGGACATCGCGGGATAATTGCGCAATCGGGCCGGTCCTCCGGGGCGGCGTCCGAGGCCGCCCACCGGGTCGTCAGGACCGGTCCCGGCTCTCACGGCGGCGGCAGGCGGACGGCGACCTCGTTCCGGCGCAGGAACGGGATCGCGAAGGGCGGGTCGTAGCCCATGACGAAGGGCGCGCCCGCCGGTGCGCGGCCGGCCGCCGCCAGGACGGCGGCGAGGATGCCCGCCTGCGCGGCCCGCGCCTCCGGGGTGAGGCGGCCGGAGAAGCGCAGGGCCGCGACCCGCTCGGCCGGGACCTCGACCAGCCGGACCCCCGGCTCGGTCGGGGCCGGCGCCCCGGCCGCCGCCACCGCGCGGGGCAGGAAGAACCGCATCGTGCCGGTGCCGTCCCGCTCCACCGGGACGGTCATGGCGATGGGCTGGGCGATGCGCTGGCCGCCGCTCTCGACCGGCGCCGTCATGGCGATGCGGTCCCCGGCCCGGTTCGCGCCGGTGATGTAGCGGAACAGCCGCCCGAAGGCGTCGCCGTCGCCCTGGCCGCGCGCGTCGGTCTCGACCGCGAGGCGCGGCGCGTAGGACCGGATCTCGACCCCGCGGTCGAGGCGCTCGACGACCGCGTAGGCGGGCTGCTCGTAGAGCGCCCGCACGCCGAAGATCCCGAGCACCGCCTCCGCCAGGGTGACGAGCGCGTACATGACCCTGTCCATGGGACCTCCGGGGGCGGGCGCGGCGTCTCCCGCGCGCGGAACCTCCCGCGGGAACATGGCGCCGGGACCGCCCGTCGCCGCCCGGCTGCGGCGTCAGGCCTCTGTCAGGTCTCTGTCAGGTCTCTGTCAGGTCTCTGTCAGGTCTCCGCTGGTCCCGGCAGCGCCCCGCCGCGTCAGGGCTGCCCGCCCGGCTGCCCGCCCCTCGGCCGCCTCCGCCGCGCGCCGACGACCTTGCGCAGCACGCGCGAGACCTGGTCGGCGGAGTAGGGCTTGGGCAGCAGCTCGAAGTCGCGGATCCCCTCCTGGGCGAGGGCGTGGCTGTAGCCGGAGGCCAGAACCACCGGCAGGTGCGGCATCCGCTGCCGGAGGAGCCGGGCCAGCGCGATCCCGCCCATGCCGGGCATGACCACGTCGGAGAACACGGCGTCGAAGGCCGCGCCGTCGGCCCCGAGCTGGTCCAGCGCCTCCTCGGCGTTGGTCGCCCAGGTCGTCGCGTAGCCGAGATCCTCCAGGATCTGCGTGGCGAAGCGGCCGACCTCGATGTTGTCCTCCACCACCAGAACCCGCTGCCCCGCGCCGCCGGGGTCGAGGGCGGCGGCCTCCGCGGCGGCGGCGCAGGACGCCTCGGGCTCGACCTGCGGCAGGTAGAGCGTGAAGGTGGCGCCGCGGCCGGGCGCGCTCTCGACCGCGACGTCGCCGCCGGACTGCTTGGCGAAGCCGAAGACCTGGGACAGGCCGAGTCCGGTGCCCTTGCCCACCTCCTTGGTGGTGAAGAACGGCTCGAACACCCGCGCCAGCACGTCCGGCGCGATGCCGGTGCCGGTGTCGACGAGGTCGATCGCCGCGAACGGGCCGGGCGCGCCGGCATGGCCGCGGATCGGCGGCAGCGCCGCGCCGCAGCGCAGGCGCAGGGTCAGCGTTCCGGCGCCGTCCATGGCGTCCCGGGCGTTCACCGCCATGTTGACCAGCGCGGTCTCGAACTGGCTGAGATCGACCCGGATGAAGCAGGGCCGCTCCGGCAGCTCGGTCACGACCGCGATGCGGGCGCCCGTGACCGTGTCGAGGAGGTCGGCCACGCCGCGCAGCCGCGCGCCGACGTCGAGGATCTCGGGCTTCAGCGCCTGTCGCCGCGCGAAGGCGAGGAGCTGGCCGGTGAGCTTCGCCGCGCGGTCCACCGTCTCCGAGACGGCGTTGAGGTAGCGGGACCGGCGCTCCTCCGCCAGGTCCGGCCGGCGGAGGAAGTCGACCGACGAGCGGATGATCGTCAGGAGGTTGTTGAAGTCGTGGGCGACACCGCCGGTGAGCTGGCCCACCGCCTCCAGCTTCTGCGACTGCCGCAGCGCCTCCTCGGCGTGCCGGAGCGCCTCGGCCTGGGCCTTCTCGGCGGTGACGTCGCGGCCGTAGGCGTAGACCTGCGCGCCCTCGACGGAGGTGCGCCACGAGATCAGCCGCAGGGTGCCGTCCCTGTGCCGGTAGCGGTTCTCGAAATCGGTCAGGTCGCGCGCCGCGGCGGCCGCTTCGAGCGCCTCCTGGGTCGCGCCCGCATCCTCGGGCCAGATGAAGTCCAGGAAGCTGCGCCCCACCACCGCGGCGGGCTCGTGCCCCAGGATCGTCTGCCAGGCCGGATTGACCGCGCGGAAGATGCCGTCGGCCCCGACCACGGCCAGCAGGTCGCGCGAGTTGCGCCAGACCCGGTCGTGCTCGGCCGTGCGCTCGGCCACGCGCTGCTCCAGGGTCAGGTTGAAGCGCACGAGCTCGGCCATGAGCCGCTTCTGGTCGTCGATGTCGGTGCTGGTGCCGACCCAGCGGGTGACAGCGCCGTCGGCGCCCAGGACCGGCTGCGCCCGGGCCAGGAACCAGCGATACGCGCCGTCGGCGCGGCGCAGGCGGTACTCGGACTGGTAGTCGGCCCGCGACCGGACGGCCGCCCGCCATTCCTCGTCGACCCGGTCCTGATCGTCGGGATGGATGATCCCCCGCCAGCCCGCGCCGTCGAGGGTGCCGGGCTCCCGGCCCGCGTAGGCGTAGACGCGCGCGTTGAACCAGTTCGCCGCCCCGGCCGCGTCGGTCGCCCAGACGAAGTTCGGCAGCACCTGCGACAGGACCCGGAACTGCGCCTCGCTGGCGCGCAGGGCTTCCTCGGCCTGCTTGCGGGCGGTGATGTCGATCGCCGTGCCGATCACCCGCACGCAGCGCGCGCCCTCGAAGATCCCGCGCCCCTTGGCGGCGACCCAGCGCACGACGCCGTCCTCCTTGCCGACGGTGCGGTACTCCACGTCGTAGACGGCGCGCCGCGCGGGATCGAGGGCGGAGGCGTAGGCCGCGCTCGTGGCCGCCCGGTCCTCGGGATGCAGGCCGGCGTAGTAATCGGCCATCGTGACCGGCACGTCGGCCGAGATGCCGAACATCGCCTTGACCCGCGCGGGCCAGAACAGGGTGTCGGCGACGACGTCGACGTCCCAGAGGCCGATCTCGGCCGCCTCGGTCGCGAGCCGCAGGCGCCGCTCGCTCTCCCGCAGCTGCTCCTCGGTCCGGCGGCGCACCGTGTCGTCGAGATGCAGCCCGTCCCAGACCAGCGTGTCGCCGACGCGGCGGGGGGCCGAGACGATGCGCGTCCAGACGTGGGTGCCGTCCGGCCGGCGCATGGGCGCCGCGACGTCGAAATGCGCGAGGTCGCGGATCGCGGCGGCCTCCGCCTCGGCGACCGCGGCGCGGTATTCCGGCAGGATCAGGTCGTAGGCGACCGCCGGGTCGGCGAGCACGTCCCCGGCCGCCAGGCCGGTCATGCGCTCGAAACCCTGCGACACGTAGAGGAAGCGCCGGTCGGCGCCGTCGGGGGCCATGGCGAGCTGGTAGACGTAGCCGCCCGGGAGGTGGTCGGCGAGGGCCCGGATCCGGGCCTCCGCCTCGCGCAGGCGCGCCTCGGCCTGGACGCGGCCGGTCGTCTCCGTGCAGGCGCAGTGCAGGCCGGCGACCCGGCCCGCCTCGTCGCGCACCGGCGCGTACGAGGCGGTGAACCAGGTCGGCTCGTCGTAGCCGTGCCGGTTCATGGTCAGCGGCATGTTCTCGGACCACGTCGCCGCACCGGCGAGCGCCCGGTCGATCAGGGGGCCGATCTCCGGCCAGATCTCCTTCCAGACGTCGCGGAAGCGCGCGCCGAGCGCCGCGGGATGCCTGTCGCCCAGGATCTCCGCGTAGGCGTCGTTGTAGAGGAAGACGAGGTCGGGCCCGAACGCCACGAACATCGGGAACCGCGATCCCAGGATCAGGCTCAGGGTCGCCCGCAGGCAGGGCGCCCAGCTGTCCGGCGGGCCGAGCGGCGAGCCGGACCAGTCGTGGGCGCGGATCCGGGCGCCCATCGCGCCGCCCTCCGCGAGGAAGGCCGGGGGCGCGGTCCCGACGGTCTCAGGCATCGGACCAGGCGCGTGACTCGGACATGGGGCGAGGAACCGGCGGGACAGGACAGCGCCATCGGTGCCCCAGCGGGCGGGTTCGCGCAACCGCGTCGGCGCGCACGCGCCGCCCGGGACACCGTGCGGGGCCCGCACGCCGTGTGGAGAACGCCCGGGAGAGCCCCAGAGACGCAAGCGGGACGCCCGCGCGACGTCCCCCTCAGGCGCTCCTGTCGCGGCCCGAGATCAGCCGGAGCTGCGCCGGCGGGCGCGCCGCCAGGGCGGCGGCGACCTTGCCCTCGAGTTCCCCGACGCGGAACGGCTTCAGCACGATCGCGTCGGCGCCGACGGCGCCGGCCTCGGTCAGGGCGGTGGTGTCGGCGAAGCCGGTGACGAACAGGACCGGCAGCGCCGGCCAGCGCTTCCGCACCTCCAGGGCCGTCTCGGCCCCGTTCATGCCCGGCATGGCGAAGTCCATCACGACGAGGTCGACGCCCGGATCCGCCTCCAGGGCGGCCAGGGCCTGGAGGCCCGAGGCCGCCTCGCGCACCGCGTAGCCGGCCTCGATCAGGCGGGTCGTCGTCACCTCGCGCACCTCGGCGTCGTCGTCGACCACGAGGAGCCGGGGGCCGCTCCCGGGCGGGTGCGTCCGCGCGGCCTCGGCCGCGGCCGGCAGGCGGGGCACGGCACCCTCGGGCTCCGCGGCCCGGGGCAGGTAGACCTTGATCGAGGTGCCCTCGCCCGCGACCGTGTCGATCCGGATGCCGCCGCCGGACTGCTTGACGAAGCCGTAGACCTGGGCGAGCCCGAGACCCGACCCCTTGCCGACTTCCTTGGTGGTGAAGAACGGCTCGAACACCCGGGCCAGCACGTCCGGCGTCATCCCGGTGCCGGTGTCGCTCACCGCCACCATGACGTAGGCGCCGGGCGCCGGCTGCTCGGGCCGAGTCGGCGCCCCGGTGACGCTGACATTGGCGGTCTCGATGGCGAGCCGGCCGCCCACCGCCATCGCGTCGCGGGCGTTGATGGCGAGGTTCAGGATCACCAGCTCGATCTGGGTGGCGTCGACCAGGGCCGGCCACAGGTCGGGCTGGAGGGTCGTCTCGATCCGGACCGCGCCGCCGATCGAGCTCTGCAGCAGGTCGCGCATCGACGCGACCGTCTGGTTGAGGCTGACCGGCGTCGGCTCCAGGCGCTGGCGCCGGGAGAAGGCGAGCAGCTGCGCGGTGAGCCGGGCGCCGCGCTCGGCGGCCCCGCGCATCATGGCGAGGCGGCGCTTCGAGCGGGTGTCGGACACGACCCTCTCGAGGAACTCGATGTTGCCGGCGATCACCGTCAGCAGGTTGTTGAAGTCGTGCGCGACGCCGCTCGTGAGCTGGCCGACCGCGTCCAGGCGCTGGGCGAGCCGCAGGGCGTCCTCCGCCCGCTCCCGCTCGACGATCTGGGCCTGGAGGGCCTCGTTCGCCGCGGCGAGTTCGCGGGTCCGCTCGGCGATGCGCACCTCCAGCGTCTCGTTGAGCGCTTGCAGGGCGGCCTCGGCCTCGCGCTTGTCGGCGCGGGCCCGCGCCTCGGCCAGCGCCCGGACGATCGTGCGCGGCATGCGGTCGAGGCGCTGCTTGACGACGTAGTCGGTGGCGCCGTTCTTCAGGGCCTCGACCGCGACGTCCTCGCCGAGCGTGCCCGAGCAGAAGATGAACGGCGTGTCGGGGCACTGCGCCCGGGCGATGCCGAGGGCGCTCACGCCGTCGAAGGTCGGCAGGACGTAGTCCGCCAGGATCAGGTCGTGCCGGCCGGCGACCGCCGCGCGGGCGAAGGCGTCGCGGGTCATCACCCGCTCGATCGCGACCGGGTGCCCGAGGGTCTCCAGCTCGGCCTCGATCAGCTCGGCGTCGAGGTCGCTGTCCTCCAGGTGGAGGACCCGCAGCGGCCCCGCGGAAGGTCCGATCACGCGTTCGATGGCCAGCCTCCCCGGTACGGCGGCGGCTCGTTGAGGAGGGCCCAGAACACGCCGATCTCCTTGATCGCCGCGAAGAACTCCTCGAAGGCGACCGGCTTCACCACGAAGGCGTTCACCCCGAGATCGTAGGAGCGCACGAGGTCGGTCTCCTCGCGGGACGAGGTCAGCATCACCACCGGCACCTGGCGGGTGACCGGGTCGCCCTTGATCTTGGCGAGCACCTCCAGGCCGTCGACCTTCGGCAGCTTCAGGTCGAGCAGGACCACCGCGGGGTCCTGGGCCTGCCGCTTCTCGTGCGCGCCCCGCCGGTAGATGAAGTCGAGGGCCTCGGCGCCGTCGCGGCAGATGACGATCTCGTTGGCGAGCTGGCTCGATTCGAGCGCCGCCAGCGTCAGCTCGATGTCGTTCGGGTTGTCCTCGACCAGGAGGATGGGCTTCAGTCCCGCCATCAGTGGGCCTCCTCCCGGATGGGCAGGGTGAAGTAGAAGGTGGCGCCCGCGCCGAGCCTGCCCTCGGCCCAGGTCCGGCCGCCGTGGCGCTCGACGATGCGGCGGACATTGGCGAGGCCGATGCCCGTGCCCTCGAACTCCTCGACCCGGTGCAGCCGCTGGAAGACGCCGAACAGCTTGTCGACGTAGGCCATGTCGAAGCCGGCGCCGTTGTCGCGCACGTAGTAAACCGCCTCGCCCTCCCGGGGCGGGAGGCTGCCCATCGCGATCACCGCCTCCGGGGTGCCGCGGGTGTACTTCACGGCGTTCGACAGCAGGTTCTCGATGACGAGCCGCAGCATCACCGGGTCGGCGTAGGCGCGGCCCAGGGGCGCGATCTCCCAGCGGAGGGTCCGGTCGGGGGTGACGTCGCGCAGGACCTTCCGGCGGACCTCCTCGACCAGGGCGTTCATGTCGCCCCAGACCTTGTTGAGGGCGTGCCGGCCCATCTGCGAGAAGCTCAGGAGGCTGTCGACCAGGGTGCCGGCCGAGAAGGCCGCCTCGATGATCGTCTCCACGTAGTGCCGGCCCTTGTCGGAGAGCTGGGCGCCCTCGCGGGTCTTGAGCAGGTTCGCGTAGCCGACGATGTGGCGGAACGGCGCGCGCAGGTCGTGGCTGACCGAGTACGAGAACGCCTCCAGCTCCTTATTCGAGCGCTGCAGCTCCTCGCTCATGGCGGCGAGCTCCTCGGCCCGGCGGAGCACGATGCCGAGCACCGAGGCGCGCAGGTCCTTGGCGGCCTCCACCTCCGGGTCGGACCAGGGCAGGGAGCGGCCCTGCACGGTCTCCTTCCAGATCTCGAACGACTTGCGCGGGTGCAGCCGGTCCGGGCCGCCCTCCGGGTCGGGCCGGACGGCCTTCACGGGGTTGCCGCCCCACTTCACCGTCCGCACGACCTCGGGCCTGAACCAGAGGATGTAGCTCGCGTACTTCTTCGAGACCGAGATCGCCAGGAGGCCGCTCGCCCGGTCGGCGAAGGCGGCGGCGGCCGGGAACGCCTCCGACAGGGCCTCGGAGACGAAGACCTCCTCGGCATCCTCGCGCTCGGACAGCCACCGATAGAGGGCGCGGACCTCGCGCTCGGTTGGCGTCGCCCCGAGCAGCCGGCAGCGGTCCGCCGTGACCACCGCGGCGCCGGTCGCGTCCACCAGGGCCAGGACGTCGTCGGGGTGGTTGAGCAGGCCGTCGACGAAGCTGTCCTCCTCGGCCATGAACGCGAGGAGGCGCGCCTGCACGGCGCCCAGCGCCAGCCGCTTCTCGGACTGGGCGCCGCGCTCGCGGGCCGAGAGCTGCAGGGCGAAGATCTGGGTGAGCACGTCGCAGGCATTGCGCGCCTGGAGGGGCACGCGCCTGGGCGCGCGGTTGTGGCAGGAGATCAGGCCCCAGAGGGCGCCGTCGACGAGGATCGACACCGACATGGACGCCATCGTGCCCATGTTGCGCATGTACTCGACATGGACCGGCGAGACCGAGCGCAGCACCGACTGGCTGAGGTCCAGCGGCTTGCCGGAAGGCGTGGTGGCCGGCCGGATCGGCACGGGGACGTAGCCGGCATCCGGAATGATGCGCAGCCGGTTCCGGCGGTAGAGCTCGCGCGCCTGGGCCGGGATGTCGGAGGCGGGGAAGCGCAGGTCGAGGTAGGAGGGCAGGACGCCGTTGCCGGCCTCCGCCAGCACCGTGCCGTGCCAGTCGCGGTCGAACCGGTAGACCAGGGCCCGGTCGAGGCCGGTGATCTGGCGGATGTCCTCGGCGACGAACTGGCAGAGGTCCTCGACGGTGCGGGCGGTCTGCAGGCGCTCGACGAAGGCCCGCAGGCGCGGGGTGAGCACGTCGACGCCGATCTCGGCCGCGGCCGCGTCGATCTCCTCCAGCTCCAGCACGACGAGTTCGTCGACCCGGTGGGCCGCAACCTCGTAGGCTTGGCGCCCGCCGGCGGTCTCCAGCGTCACCGTCCGGAGATAGAGGGCGCCGTCCTGGGGCTCCGCCGCCTCCAGGTGGTGGCGGACGACGGCCGCGAGGTCGGGCAGGGCCGCGTCGAGGACGGTGCCGACGGAGGCCGCCGCGGGGGCGTTGGCGCTCGCCTGGACGATGGTGAGGGACCGGGCCTCGAGGCCGAGCAGGAACCCGTGCGGCTGGACGCTGCCGACGATGTGGATGGGCTCGCGATCGCACGCGGTCAGGTCGAGACGCTGGGCCGCGCCGCTTCGAAGGTTCAAGCCGGGATTCGCCCCCTCACCGGGTCGGCCACAAAATTTAACGCCTGTTAACAGCCGGACCGGGCGGCTCCTATAGGCTTAAAGCACTGGTAAGGACGGCGCGCCCCGTCCCCGCGCGCGGTCGCCGTCGGGCTCAGAGGGCCGGAGCCGTTTCATCCGCTCCCCGCGCGCGACGCCAGGTCGCACGGCGGGGCTCCGGCGGTCCCGCGGGGCGCCGAGCCCTCTGAAGGGGTGGCGGACACCCGGAAACCGCCCCGGCGGTCCGCTCGCCGGCGGCGAGGGACGGACGCCGCGCCGTCAGCCGCGACCCAGCGCGTAGAATTCCGGGTTGGGCCGCATGTTGCTGACGTTCGCCAGCCGGTTCGACAGGCCGAAGAAGGCCGCGATGGCGGCGATGTCCCAGGCATCCGCGTCGTCGAAGCCGTGGGCCCTGAGCGCCGCGAACGCGGCCTCCCCGACCTGGTGGGCGGACTGGCTGACCAGCATAGCGAAGTCGAGCATCGCCTTCTGCCGGTCGGTGATGTCGGCCTTGCGGTAGTTGATCGCCACCTGGTCGGCGATCAGCGGATCCTTGGCGCGGATCCGGAGGATCGCCCCGTGGGCGATCACGCAGTACTGGCACTGGTTGATGGCCGAGGTCGCCACCACGATCATCTCGCGCTCGGCCTTGGTCAGGTTGCCCGGCCTGTCCATGAGCGCGTCGTGGTAGGCGAAGAACGCCCGGAACTCGTCCGGACGGTGGGCGAGCACCAGGAACACGTTCGGGATGAAGCCGGACTTCTCCTGCACCGCCTCGATGCGCGCGCGGATGTCGTCCGGCAGCGTCTCCAGGCGGGGGATCGGGAAGCGGCCGATCGGGGCGTCTTCGGCTGGCACGGGGCGCTCCTCGCAGATCGTCGCGGATCGAGCCGGCGCCCGGGGCCGCCGGCCATCCCGGGCAGCCGATAGACCGAACGGTCGCGGCGGCGCAATCGCGCGCGGCCGCCGACGGCGGTGTCTTCTCACAGCCTCGACCTGACGCCTCGACCTGACATGGCCCTCTCGGTCGGCCTCAACTCTGCCCGAAAGCTTCCATTCGGTCCGTCCGAGATTCGGCGGTGCGCGTGCGGGCGCGCCGCGGGGAGGATGGTGTGCCGCGACCGATGACGCCTTCGCCGAAGCGCTCACCGCTCTGGGGCGGCGGATCGAGGCCCGTCTCCCACCGGGACCGACGGTTGCCGAGCCCGCTCCGCGACTGAGCCGGAGGCGTGACCGGATCGTCCGAGACCCGCCCGCCGATCGCTGACCGGCGACGCGCCGGTTCTCACCCCGCCCCGCACCGACGGATCCAACCCGCGAGCCCGACAGCCGTGCGAATCCCATCCACGACCCGCATCCCGCGCCTGACCCTGCTCCTGCCGGTGATCCTGTCGGTGGCTCTGTCGACGGCTCTGTCGTCGGCCCTGCCGCGTCCGGCCCGGGCCGACGACAGCGTCGCGACCCTCGCGACCGGCGGTCTCGTCCTGGAGAAGACGGACCGGATCGCCCTCGTCTCCGAGGACCTCTTCCTGTCCGAGAAGGCGGTGCGGATCGTCTACCGCTTTCGCAACCTGACCGACCGGGACGTCGAGACGACGATCGCGTTCCCGATGCCCGACATCTCCGGGGGTCCCGACGCGATGCTGAGCATCGCCGACCCGAAGCACGACAACTTCCTCCGCTTCACCACCGAGGTCGACGGCCGGCCGGTCGACTCGCAGGTCGAGCAGCGCGCCTTCGTCACGCCGGCCGGCAAGCCGGAGGTCGAGGTGACCGGGCGGCTGCGGAGCCTCGGCATCCCCCTCGTCCCGACGGTCGAGGCGACCGAGGCCGCGCTGGCCGCCCTGGGCGCCGATCAGCGCCGCGGCCTCGTGGCGGACGGCCTCCTGGAGCCCCAGGACATGGGCAAGGGCACGACGAGCCTGTTCCCGGTCTGGACCTTGCGGTCGAAGTTCTGGCGCCGGCAGGTCTTCCCGGCGGGCCGCGACGTCGTCGTCCGGCAGAGCTACGTTCCGGGCGTCGGCGGCCTCTCCAGCCTGTCGTTCGGGACCCCGACCGAGGGCGCCGACGAGAAGGCCGAGTACGCGCGGAAATACTGCACGGACGCGGCCTTCCTGAAGGCGGCCCAGGGGCTCGCCCGCAGGATCGCGGCGGCGGGCGGGCAGGGGGTGCAGGCCTTCGAGCAGTACCTGTCCTACGTGATCACCTCCGGCGGCAACTGGGCCGGGCCGATCGGCACGTTCAAGCTGACCGTGGACAAGGGCGATCCGACGACGCTCGTGTCGTTCTGCGCCACCGGACTCCGCAAGACCGGCCCGACGACCTTCGAGAGCGTCGTGACGGATTACGTGCCTCGGCGCGACATCGACATCCTGATGCTCAAGACCACGACGGGCCGATGAGCGGCGGCGCGCCATCCTGCCCGGATCCGGAAGGCCCGACGGCCGATCGCGTCCAGACCGCCACAGGAGGGATATCCGTGCGTAGCCAAGCCCGTCCGGCGCGCCTGAGCCCGCGATCGTTCCCCCGATCGATCCTCCGATCCGGCCTCGTCGGCGCAGTCTGTGCGCTCGGCACCGTCGGCGCCCGGGCGGCGCCGGATTGCGCCGGGATTCGGGACAGGGTCGAGACGCTGATCTGTGCCGACCCCGCCCTGACGCGGCTGGACGAGGAACTCAGGCGCCTGTTCGACCGGATCGTGGGCGAGACGCGCGGGGTCGACGGCGAGACCGGCCAGGCGATCGACACCTTCGGCGAGGACCACGCGCGCTGGCGCGCGCGGGTCCGCGATGCCTGCCCGGACACGGCCTGCCTGACGCGGGCCTACACCGCGCGGATCGCGCAGGTCCGGCGCGACTGGAGCCGGGCGCTGCCGGACACGCCGGCGCTGCGCCACGTGGTCAACGCCCGTTTCGGCTTCTCCGTCGACGTGCCCGCCGACCTCGTCGCGGAGCCGCCGCCGGACAACGGCGACGGGCAGGCCTTCCGCTCGGCCGACGGCCACCTGCACCTGACGGTGTCGGGCCTGAACGACGTGCTCGACCAGGATCTCGACGCCGTCGTGGCCGCGGACCGGAAGACCTGCCTGCGGCAGCCGCCGGAATACGCGGCGCGCAAGCCCGGCTGGATCGTGCTCTCCTGCACGACGGCGGCCGGGATCCTGTATCGGAAGACCCTGCTGGCGGGCGGCCGCGGCGGCGCCTTCGTCACCCTGCGCGTCCGCTACCCCGCGGCCGAGCAGGCGCGCTGGCAGGCGGCCGTCACCGCGGCCGCGACCTCGCTGCGGCTGACGGAACCGGGCCGGAGCGCCCGCTGACGGGGGCCCGGGTCCCGGACGCCCCCGGTCACCGCGAGAAGGTCGTGGCCGTCTGCGCGGTCGACACCATCATGTTGTAGTCGTTCACGATCCAGGTCACGTCGCGCCCGGCGCCGCGCCGGGCGTCGCCCCTGGCCTTGGCGAGCTTGTCGTCGAACTCGCGCAGCTTGCCCAGGAGCGCGCGCGGCCGGCTCTCGAACACGTGGAAGGAGTTCGGGTTGGCGGCGCTGTACCCGTCCATGTCCTTCACGGCGACGGCGTAGCGCCCGAGCGCGGCGTCGAAGGCCGCCATGTCGACGACCGGCTTGGCGTCGGTGGGCAGCAGGTCCATGACCTTGCGGCAGGCGGTCATCACGTTCGCGACGTGCCAGCGCGCCTTGCGGCCCTCCCGCGCCTCGATGGCGGCGAGTTCCAGCGCGTCGCTCTTCTCCTTCTCGACCCGCAGCGCGGCGTCGACCTTGGCGCGCGCCGCCAGGAAGGCCGGCCCCGCGACGGCGAGCTTGGCGTGGAGCGCCTTGCCCTGCTCCATCTTGTCCGCGCGGTAATCCTGCCGCTCGTAGTAGCCCTCCGCCTCGGTGACCGTCGGGGCGAGCGCCTGATAGGCGGCGATGTAGGTCTTCACGGCGCCGTCGAGGTCCGGCATCGCGGGCGGCTGCGCCGTCGCGGCCTCCGCCTTCGCGATCTCGCCGCGCACGTCGTAGAGCCCGTAGAGGCCGTAGATGATCCGCTCGCGGCCGGTCGGACCGGTCTTCATGTTGACCCAGCTCTGATAGCGGCCGAGCGATTCCTGCGCCCGCAGGGTCCGGTTGAGGAGCCCGACATAGGCGTTGAGCTTGCGGATCGTCTCCTGAGCCGGATCGCTCTCGGGCTTGGTCGCCGGCCCCGCCGGTGCCGGGGCGGGGGCCTGCGCGGGGGCCTGCGCACGGGCCGGGGCGGCGGCGAGCAGCGCCGTCAGCATCAACCAAGTCGTCGTTCTCAGGCTCGTCGCTCTCATGGGCGCTGGGGATCCTCCGGATGGTTCTGCCCCTGTAGCCGGCGTTCCGCGCGAAGACCAGACGCGGGATCGGGTCGATCGCGCCCAATAGATCTCTCGGGATCGACAGCGGCGCGTCTATCGGGGCGTTCGACGATCACATCCCCGATCATCGTCACGGGGACGATGATCTCGCGGGGCGTCGGAGTGCGAGGCCGGGAAGTCCATCGCGGGTGCCCGGAGCGTCTTCCCGGGCCTGCGGCGCGATCCGCCTCGTCCCGCGGCGGCGGATCGGGTAGAGGATCGGCCGATGCTCGACGGCCATCCCCGCATCCTGGCTGACCTGCGCGCCCGGCTGGCCGAGCCGCACCGGGTCTATCACGGCCAGGCGCATATCGACGCGCTGCTGGAGGCGTTCCGCGCCCGCCGCGGGACGGTCCGGGATCCCGACGCGGTGGAACTGGCGATCTGGTTCCACGACGCCGTCTACCGGCCGGGCGCCGCGGACAACGAGCGCCGCAGCGCCGCGCTCCTGCGGGCGCTGCCGGAGGGCGCGGTCCCGGCGCCCACGCTGGCGGCGGCCGAGACGATGATCCTGGCGACCGAGCGGCACGCCGTCCCGGACGGTCTCCCGGCCGCGCTCGCCGCGGACGTCGCGCTCTTCCTCGACCTGGACATGGCGATCCTGGGGGCGGCGCCCGCCGCCTACGACGGCTACGCCGCCGGCGTGGCGCGGGAATTCGTCCCGGTCGTGGGCGCGGCCGCCTACCGGCAGGGGCGCGCGGCCTTCCTGCGGGGGGCCCTCGCATCCGGCCGGCCGCTGTTCGTCACCGTCCGGGCCCGGGCGGAGCTGGAGGGGCCGGCGCGGTCGAACATGCGGCGGGAGCTCGCGGCGCTGGGCCGGTGAGCCGCGGCGGCGCGGGACTAGGTCACGGGTCAATGAGGTGCGGCACGAACCGGGCCCGGTCGGTCGTGATGAGGCCGTCCGACTCGCGCAGGCACAGGCCGGCGGGCCGGTCGCCGACCATCCAGCTGCCGACCAGCGCGCGGCGGCCCGCGAAATCGGGCAGCTCCGCCAGGGCCTGCCGCACGTAGCCCTCGCCGCCGTAGGGCCCCTCGTCGCGCGCCGCGACGGCGCCGTCGCGCACGATCAGCACGTTGGCGCCCTCGCGCCCGTAGAGGGGCTTCTTCACGAAGCTCCGGCCCAGCGCGGCCTTGGCGGGGTCCTCCTCGAAATAGGTCGGCAGCAGGTTGGGATGGCCCGGCGCCATCGCCCAGAGATGGGCCAGCAGCCCCTTGTTGGAGAGCACCGCCTTCCAGGGCGGCTCCAGGAACCGGGTCGTGGCCGCGCCGACCGCGCGGCCGAACGGGTCGGCGAACATCCACTCCCACGGGTAGAGCTTGAACAGGCAGCCGATCGGGGCGCCGGCCGCGTCCACGAAGCGCCCGTCCGCGTCGAGCCCGATCGCCTCGACCGGCAGGAAGGGGGCGGGGCGGCCGGCCTGGAGCGCGCAGTCCTGGAGATAGGCCAGCGTGCCGCGATCCTCCGGCGCGTCGGGGAAGCCCGCGAAGGCGACGCCCTCCGGGGGCGCCACGGCGGCGAGGCGCGCCACCAGCGCCTCGTGCAGGGTGTTGAACTGATCGGCGCCGGCGGGGAGGCGCCCCCGCGCCAGCCCGTCCTCCAGCCACAGCCACTGGAAGACCGCGCTCTCGTAGAGCGCTGTCGGCGTGTCGGCGTTGTACTCGAGGAGCTTGGCCGGCCCGTCGCCCCCGTAGCTGAAGTCGAAGCGCCCGTAGAGGCTGGGATCGCGCCGGTCCCAGCTCACCCGGATCGCGTCCCAGGCGTGCTCGGGGATCCGCAGCGAGGCGAGGATCGCCGCGTCCCGGACCGCCCGGTCCACGAAGGCGAGGCAGAGCTCGTGCAGCGCGGCGCTCGGCGCCTCGATGGCGTCCTCAATCTCCGCGAGGCTGAAGGCGTAGTAGGCGCTCTCGTCCCAGTAGGGGGCGCCGTCGAACGTGTGGAAGGTGAAGCCGGCCCGCGCGGCGTGCTGGCGCCAGTCGGGCCGCTCCGGGACCGGCACGCGGCGCATCAGCCGCCCCCGGATCCGCCCCCGAACCCGCCGGCGCGGCCGCTCGAGCCTCCGGAGAACGCCGTCGCACGCCCGGTGCCGCCGAAGCCGCCGCGGCTGATCGTGCGCGGGGTCGCGCTCGTGGTGCGGGCGACCGAGGCGGGGACGTGGACCCGCGAGGCGCCGCCCGCGTAGGCGACCCGCCCGCCCGCACCGGTGCAGTAGCCGCCGCCGTGCCCGGCCGTCGCGGCCCCGGCCTCGTCGCGCTCCTCCTCGGGCGCGTGCGGGTAGAGCGGCTGGACCGGCAGGTCCTGCGCGTCCGTGCGCCCCATCATGAAGGCGGCCATCACCGGCAGGTAGCGGCCGCGCGCGGCCTCCGTGACCTGCGCGCCCGGGGTGCAGCCGCCGGTCCCGTGGTGGCGCTGGCAATCGGCCTCGGTCTCGTAGCGCGGCGCCGTCGCCGCGTAGGTCTCCTGCGCGCTCTTGTAGGCGGCGATGCAGGCCTCGGCGCCGCGCAACTGCTGGGCGATGCAGGCGCCGAGCGTCCCGTAGACGAGCGCCTCCTCCTCGCGCTGGGACGGATCGAGGCCGCCGAGCGTCAGGGCGGCCGCGCCGGCGCCCGCGACCAGGACCAGCGACACGGCGGCCGAGCGCTTGGAGCGGCGGGTGGCGGCGAAGCCGGTCCCGGGCCCGCCGGCGGCGGCGTCACCGGAAGCGGCGGGAGGTGGCGCGGTCTCCGTCACCGGCCCCTCAATAGGTCATCGAGGCGGCGTTCACGACGCCGCCCGCCAGCGAGGCCGCGCCGAGGAGGATCGCGGCGGCGGCGCGGTCCTCCTCGATGCGCCGCGACAGGTCCGGCACCGCGAGGCGCACGAGCCAGTAGATCGCGATCTGGATCACCAGGGCGATCAGCCCCCAGATCAGGCAGTCGAGCAGCGACCGCGCGTTGTAGATCGCCACCGCCAGCGGCAGGGTGAAGCCGACCAGGCTCCCGCCCAGCGCGACGGCGGCCGCCGTCACGTCCCGGCGGATCAGCGCGAGCTCGTTGTGCGCGGTGGCGAGGGTGTAGATCAGCAGATAGAGGCCGATCAGCCCGGTCGCGGTGCCGAGATAGAGCAGGAAATCGGGCAGTCCGGAGACGAGGGTCACGCAAGACCCGCCGTCTCGCCGGTTCCGATCGTCGCGAGCATCGCGGCCGGACAGGTCTCCCGGTCGAATCGCCCGACACGCGAAGCGGATATCGGGGCTGATTGCTGCGCGCGGGACCGATTCACACGCGCGAATCCACGCAATTTCCCGCGCGGTGTCAAGCTTGTCGGGGATTTCAGGGGGTTAGACTGGCGGCAATACGCGCAGGACCCGCCTCGAAGGGCCCGCCTCGGAGGACCGGCCGCTACCAGACCAGCCGCTCGATCACCGCGTCCGGATGCACCGCCTGCCGGCCGAGCCATTCCGCCACGTCGCCCAGGCGGTGATGCGCGGCCGTGACGCCGAGTTCCTCCGCGTGGATGCCGCGGGCCACCAGCAGGCTGGCGATGCCGACGCCGCGGGCGCCGGCGATGTCGGTGCGGATCGCGTCGCCGATCGCCAGGACCCGCGCCGGGTCCACCGAGGCCCCGGTGAGCGCTGCCCCCTTGGCGAGCGCCGCCTCGTAGACCGGGCGGTGGGGCTTGCCGGCGTAGACCACGGGGCCGCCGATCTCCGCGTAGGCCGCCGCGAGCAGGCCCGCGCAGGGGATCAGGCGGTTGCCGCTCTCCACGACGAGGTCCGGATTGGCGCAGATCATGGTCAGCCCGCGGGCGGCGAGGCGCTCCAGCTCCGGCCGGTAATCGTCCGGGGTCTCGCTGCGGTCGTCGAACAGGCCGGTGCAGACGACGAGGTCGGCCTCCGCCTCCGGGACGAGGCTGAGGTCGAGCCCCTGGAAGATGCCGAGGTCGCGCTCCGGCCCGAGATGCCGGATCCGGGCACCCGGGCGCGCGGCGATCAGGTCGTGGGTGAGGTCGCCCGAGGTCAGGATCGCGTCGTAGGCCTCCCGCGGCACGCCGAACCGGTCGAGGATGCGGCCGACGCCGTCGCCGGGCCGGGGCGCGTTCGAGACGAGGACGACCCGGCGCGGCCGCGCGCCCGGGAGGCCGCGGAAGCGGATCAGCGCCTCGCCGGCGGCCGTGTGGGCCGTCTGGCCGTCGTGCAGCACGCCCCAGACGTCGCAGAGGATCAGGTCGTACCGGTCGGCGACCTCGGCGAGGCCCTGGAGGGTCGGGATCGGCGCGGGGGTGGTGCTCATGGGAGGTCCTGGGGAGGTCCTGGATGCAAAAGGTCCGGGACCTTTTGTGGGAGCAGGGCAGCGCCCTGCGATACAGCAGGGCCGCGTCCTGACAACCCGCCAGAGCGCGCGGCCCTCCGGAAACCCCTTACGGGCGCCCCGCCGGTCCCAGCCGGTGCTCGGCGAAGAAATCGAGCATCGCCCGGGACGCGTCGGGCCCCTCGGGATCCGTATAGCTGCCGTCGGGGCGGCCCCCGGACCAGGCGTGGCCGGCGCCGCGCACCCGCCAATCCTCGACCACGACCCGGCCCGCCTCGTCCCGGTAGCGGGTGCGGGTGAAGGGGTGGCCGCGGCCCTCGAAGGTCTCCGACCGCGGCGTCAGCCCGGCGACCTTGGCCTGGGCCAGCACCTGGTCGGCGTTGCGCACGCTCACCGTGCCGTCGTCCTCGCCGTGGAAGATGATCGTCGGGACGCGGGTGGCGGGCGCCGGGGTGCCGAAGGCGGTCGGGGCGCCGAGGCCCGGGGCGCCGACCTGCATGGCCATCAGCGCCGAGCCGAGGTCCCGGGCGCAGCCGGCCGCGAGGCCCGAATGCACGCCGACGGCGGCGTAGAGATCCGGGTAGGCGCGGGCGATGTTGAGGGCGGCGGCGCCGCCGGCCGACAGGCCGGCGATGTAGACCCGGGCCGGGTCGATCGGGTGCTCCGCCATGATCGCGCGGGTGAGGCCCGCGATGATCGCCGGCTCGCCCGCGCCGCGGCCCTGGTCCCGGGGCTCGTACCAGTTCCAGCAGCGCTGGGCGTGGGCCTGGCGGCTCTGGGCCGGGTAGGCCACGAACACGCCGGCGCGCTCGGCGAGGGTGTTCATGCCGGTGCCGGCGGCGAAATCGTCCGGGTTCTGCGTGCAGCCGTGCAGCATCACGATCAGCGGCGCCGCCCGGTCCGGGTGGCTCGGGATGAACAGCTTGTACTCGCGGGTGCCGGCGGGCTCGGCATGGGTCAGGGACACGAAGCGGCCCCCGGTCCCGCCCGCCCGGTCGGCGGGCGGCGGGGCCGGCGACCGGAGCGGGTTGCCGAGCCCCTTCAGCACCGGCGCGAGCCCGCGCACGACCTGCCCCACCACCTCGCGCATCCGCGTCCCGGACTCCGCCGCGGGACTGCGCGTCTCGGCGGCCGGCGCGTCGCGGCGCGCGGGAGGCTGCGGCGCGGCCGACGGATCGGCGGGCGGAGCCTTCTGCCCCCCGAGGCTGCGCTGGATGAGGGCGGTCGCCTCCTCAAGCCGGCCGAGGCCGGTCAGGCGAGTGGCCTCGATCATGTCGGCGAAGGGTGACGGGCCGGTCTTGTCGTCGCGCTGTCCGTCGCGACTGCCGAAATCCTCGGTCATGCGTGCGCGCCTCACTGCCTCAGCATCTCCGTCACGGCCGGATCCGGCGCGCCCGTGCCTCCCCCGAGGGAACGCACCGGCACCGCGCGGGCCAGCCTCCGTCACCCCGCGAGAGGCTCCGTCGACGGCGTTTTGTGCATTGCAATAAACGCCCCTGTGCGATGCGGCAACAGCCGGCGGCGCGCGGCAGGCGTGCGGATCGGAGAGCGGGACGGACCGGCGATCAGGCCGGATCGTCCGCCCCGATATACTCGGCCCAGATCGCGGCAGGACCGAGGCTCGCGCGGAAGCTGTCGTGCCGGGCGCGCTCTGCATCCGTGAGGCGAGACCGGTAGGGGCGGGGCGCCGCCGGAGCCGCCGACGCCAGGGCCGCCGAGCCGGCCACCGGGGCGGCTGTCGTGGCCTCCAGGAGGCCGAGGCTGGTCTGCTTGCCGCCGAGCAGCTCGACGTAGACCTCGGCCAGGATCTGCGCGTCGAGGAGCGCCCCGTGCTTGGTGCGCCGGGTGTTGTCGATGCTGTAGCGGCTGCAGAGGGCGTCGAGGTTGTTGGCCGCGCCCGGGTGCTTGCGCCGGGCCATCGGCAGGGTGTCGACGACGTCCTCCAGCTGGATCGGCGGCGGGGCGTTCGCGCCGAGCCGGGCGTATTCCATGTTGAGGAAGCCGACGTCGAAGGGCGCGTTGTGGATCACGAGCCGCCCGTCGGCCAGGAAGGCCAGCAACTCGCCGACGATCTCGGCGAAGAGCGGCTTGTCGGCGAGGAACGCGTCGGACAGGCCGTGGACGTTGAAGGCGCCCTCGGAGACCGGCCGCTGCGGGTTGCAGTAGCGGTGGAAGGTCCGGCCGGTGGGGATGTGGTTGAGGAGCTCCACCGCGCCGATCTCGATCAGCCGGTCGCCTCCCTTCGCCTCCGTGCCGGTGGTCTCGGTGTCGAGGACGATCTCGCGCAGCATGGGTCTCGCGACTCGCGGGGGGGGTGGGGGCGGACCCTAGCGGGATAAGCCCGAGCGGTTAACCCGCCCTGCACGGCCGTCCCCGTCCATCACCGTCGACCAACCGTCGAGCGCCTCGCCCTACCGAGAGGTGTTGCGGTAGACGCAGACGGGTCCCCGGTCCTCGTAGCCGCCCGGGCAGGCGGTGACGCAGGCGCCGGCCGCGACCTTCTTCGGCGGCGGGCAGTTGGCGGCGTACTGGGCCTGCGCAGGCCCGGCCACCAGCAGCGCGAGAAGGGTTGCGGCCCGGATGCCGCCCGACCGAATGCGATCAATCCCGCCCCAGCGCCGCGCCATCACGTCCATCCTGCCGTCCGTATTCCCCCCGGAACACAACCGCAGATATTCAATCCTCCGGGCGTTTCATCCGTCGCCGCGGTGCGGCGGCGCACGGTGCGCCGTCAGTCGCTCGACGATCCGCGCGACCGCGGCCTCGGCGGCGGCGAAACCCCGGCCCGTGTCGATGACGAAATCTGCCCGGGCGCGCTTCTCGGCGTCGGGCATCTGCTTGGCCAGGATCGCCGCGAAGGCCGCCTCGGTCATGCCGGGACGCGCGAGCACCCGGTCACGCTGGATCTCGGGCGGGGCGCTCACCACCGCGACCGCGTCGCAGCGGCCCTCGCCGCCGGTCTCGTAGAGGAGCGGAACGTCGAGGACGACCAGCGGCGCCGCCGCGTGCCGCGCCAGGAAGTCCGTGCTGGCCGCCCGGACCAGGGGATGGACGATGGCCTCCAGCGCCGCCATCCGGTCGGGCGCGTCGAGCACCGCGGCGCGCAGCCGCGCCCGGTCGACGCCGCCGTCGTCGCCGAGCACGCCGGGAAAGGCCGCGCCGATCGCCGCGGCGGCCGCGCCGCCCGGCCCGTAGAGGGCGTGGACGGCGGCGTCGGCGTCGTGGACCGGGACGCCGCGCTCCGCGAACATCCGGGCCGTGGCCGACTTGCCCATGCCGATCGAGCCGGTGAGCCCGAGGATGACGGGTCCGGATCCGGCCTTCGGGGTCATCCGGCGAGGTCCGCCACGATCCGGTCGCGCAGCTCGGGGGTGACGGCGGGGCGCGGGCCGAACCACGCCGCGAAGCCCGGCACCGCCTGGTGCAGCAGCATGCCGAGCCCGTCCACGGCGGCGAGCCCCCGCCGCCGCGCCGCCGCCAGGAGCTCGGTCTCCAGGGGCGCGTAGACGATGTCGGCCACGGCCGCGTCCGCCGGCAGGGGCGACAGGTCGACGGCGAGGGGCGGCTGGCCCTTCATGCCCAGGGACGTGGTGTTGACGAGGAGGCCTGTTCCGGGAAGCGCCGCCGGCAGGTCGTCCCAGGCGAGCGCCGCGCCGACGCCCGGCGCGAGGGCCGCCACCGCCTCGGCCCGGGCCGCGGTGCGGTTGGCGACCCAGACGCGCCGCAGGCCGCGCTCGGCGAGCCCGACCACGATCGCCCGCGCCGCGCCGCCGGCGCCGAGCACCAGGGCGGTGCCGCCCGCCCGGTCCGGCCAGGCCGCGCCCAGGCTGTGGTCGAGATGGGCGCAGAAGCCCGGCGCGTCGGTGTTGTCGCCGCGGATCCGCCCGTCCGGCCCGACCACCAGGGTGTTGACCGCGCCGATGGTCTTCGCCCGCGGCGTGAGCGTGTCCACCAGAGCGAAGGCCGCCTCCTTGTGGGGGATGGTGACGTTGCCGCCCCGGTAGCCGGACGCGGGCAGGGCGCGGATGAAGTCCGGAAAGGCCTCCGGGGCCACGTCGAGCCGCTCGTAGGAGCCCGGGATCCCGTGCACGGCGAGCCAGTGGCCGTGGATCAGCGGCGAGCGCGAGTGGGCGATCGGGTGGCCGACCACGAAGGCGCGGGGCTGGGCGCCGCTCACGCCGCGCAATCCTGCGCGAGGCGGCAGGCCGGGCCGCCGGCCTCCTCGACCTGGAGGGTGGCGTGGCCGATGCCGAACCGGTCGCGCAGGCCCTCGGCGGTCTCGGCGAGGAAGCCGTTGCCGGGCTGGCGGTGGGCCTGATGCCCCTCCTGCATCACGAGATGGACCGTCAGGGCGACGCTGGTGGTGCTCATGGGCCAGATATGCAGGTCGTGGAGGCCGGCGACGCCCGGCCGCTCGAGGAGGAAGCCGGTCACCGCGTCCGGGGAGATCTCCGGCGGCACGGCGTCGAGGGACATGGCCACGCTGTCGCGCAGCAGGCCCCAGGTCGCCCAGACCACCAGGGCGGCGATGACGAGGCTGACCGCCGGGTCGAGCCAGGCGAGGCCGGTGAGCTGGATCACGAGGCCCGCCACCACGACCCCGGCCGAGACGGCGGCGTCGGCCACCATGTGGAGGAACGCGCCGCGGACGTTGATGTCGCCCTTGGCGCCGCTGGCGAAGAGCCACGCGGTTAGGCCGTTGACCAGGATTCCCACCGCCGCCACCACCATCACGGTCGTGCCCGCGACGGGCTCCGGGTGGACCAGCCGGACCAGCGCCTCCCAGATCACCGCCCCCATGGCGATGAGCAGGAACACGGCGTTGAACAGGGCGGCCAGGATCGAGGAGCCGCGGTAACCGTAGGTGAAGCGCGCGCTGGCGCGGCGGCGCACCAGGATCGCGGCGATCCAGGCCGCCGCGAGGCCCAGCACGTCCGAGAGGTTGTGGCCGGCATCGGCCACCAGCGACATGGAGTTGCTGAGGTAGCCGTAGGCCGCCTCGATCACCACGAAGGCGGTGTTGAGCACGATGCCGATGGCGAAGGCCGTGCCGAAATCCTTCGGCGCGTGCGCGTGGCCGCCGAGGCCGCCATGGGCATGACCGCCGTGGGAATGCCCCCCGTGGCCGCCGTGCGAATGGTCGTGTCCCGCCAAGGCGGTACTCCCTCAGAAAGCCAGAAGCCCGGCGGCCCGCAGCCGCGCGAGGAGCGGCAGAAGCGGCAGGCCCAGCACGGTGCTGTGATCGCCCGCGACCGATTCGAACAGGTGGATCCCCGGCCCCTCGAGCTGATAGCCGCCGACGCTCGCCCGCACGCGCTCCGCGCCGGCGCAGTCCACATAGGCCGCGATCGCCCTTTCATCGAGGGGGCGCAGGGTCAGCCGCGCGGTCTCCACGAAGGCGTCCTCGACCGCCCCGGCCAGGACCACGGCGGAATGAAGGGCGTGGGTGCGCCCGGACAGACGGGCGAGCTGGGCCCGGGCCGACGCGCCGTCGGCCGGCTTGTGGAACACGGTGCCGTCGAGGTCGAGCACCTGGTCGGCGCCGAGGACGATCCGCCCGGGATAGCGCGCCGCCACCGACTCGGCCTTGGCGCGGGCGAGGTGCAGGGCGAGGTCGGGCGGGGACAGGCCGGCGCTCGCCGCCTCGAGGGCGCGCTCGTCGACGTCCGGGGCGGCGGTCTCGACCGGCAGGGCGGCGCTCTCCAGGAGGAGGCGCCTCGTCGGGCTGGTCGAGGCGAGGAGGAGCGGATCCGGACCGGTCCAGGGCGAGCGGGGCATCGGGCCAGTGTCACGGATCCGGGGATCGGTGCAAGCCGGGCTGCGACGAGCCCCGCCGCCGGGATGGACCGGCCGGCGGGGCTGTCGCGGGGCCGATACGCTACCTGGCGCCCGGATGGAACCTTGGCAGAGGCCGGTTAGGAGACGGTCAACGGCCCGATCGGGCCGGAATCGCGTTTCGTGCCGCCGCGGGACAGGCGTTCCGCACGGCGGGCGCGACCCACGTCCCATCCGCTCCCCGATCCTGAGGGACCGGAGCGCAGGGACGTGACCCAGGCCAGCGCGCGGCTTGCCGCCGTGGCGCTGCCTGGATCGCTCCGCTCGCGGGGACGGCGGCGATGCCCGCGGCCGGGGACGGCCTCAGGTGTTCATCGAGTCGAAGAAGTCGCCGTTGCTCTTGGTCTGGCGCAGCTTGTCGAGCAGGAACTCGATCGCGTCGGTGACGCCCATCGGGTTGAGGATGCGGCGCAGCACGTAGGTCTTCTTGAGCGAATCCGGCGGGACCAGCAGCTCCTCCTTGCGGGTGCCCGAGCGGGTGATGTCGATCGCCGGGAAGATGCGCTTGTCGGAGACCTTGCGGTCCAGGATGATCTCGGAGTTGCCGGTGCCCTTGAACTCCTCGAAGATCACCTCGTCCATGCGCGAGCCGGTGTCGATCAGCGCCGTGGCGATGATCGAGAGCGAGCCGCCCTCCTCGATGTTGCGGGCGGCGCCGAAGAAGCGCTTGGGCCGCTGCAGGGCGTTGGCGTCGACGCCGCCGGTCAGCACCTTGCCGGAGGACGGCACCACGGTGTTGTAGGCGCGGCCGAGGCGCGTGATGGAATCCAGCAGGATCACCACATCGCGCCCGTGCTCCACGAGGCGCTTGGCCTTCTCGATCACCATCTCGGCGACCTGCACGTGGCGGGTGGCCGGCTCGTCGAAGGTCGAGGCGATGACCTCGCCCTTCACCGAGCGCTGCATGTCGGTGACCTCCTCGGGCCGCTCGTCGATGAGCAGCACGATCAGGTAGCACTCGGGGTGGTTGAGGGTGATCGACTGCGCGATGTTCTGCATCAGCACGGTCTTACCCGTGCGCGGCGGCGCCACGATCAGGGCGCGCTGGCCCTTGCCGATCGGCGCCACGATGTCGATGATCCGCGGCGAGAAATCCTTCTTGGTCGGGTTGTCCAGCTCGAGCTTGAACCGCTTCGTCGGGAAGAGCGGCGTCAGGTTGTCGAAGTGGACCTTGTGCTTGATCTTCTCGGGGTTCTCGAAGTTGATCGTGTTGACCTTGAGGAGCGCGAAGTAGCGCTCGCCGTCCTTCGGGCCGCGGATCGGGCCCTCGACGGTGTCGCCGGTCCGCAGGCCGAAGCGGCGGATCTGAGTCGGCGAGATGTAGATGTCGTCCGGGCCGGGCAGGTAGTTCGAGTCGGAGGAGCGCAGGAAGCCGAAGCCGTCCTGCAGCACCTCGACGGTGCCCGAGCCGATGATCTCGACCTCCTTGGCAGCGAGCTGCTTCAGGATCGCGAACATCAGCTCCTGCTTGCGCATGGTCGAGGCGTTCTCGACCTCGACCTCCTCGGCGAAGGCCGTCAGGTCGGTCGGCGTCTTCGACTTGAGGTCCTGGAGCTTGACCTCGCGGACGCCCTCGAGGGCGGCCGGCATGGTGGGGCGATCGGCGGGCACATCGGCGGGCTCCGCGGTCTCGATGTCGTCGGCGAGGGCGTCGGGATTTGGCGTCATGGGGGTATCTTGCAACCGACGGAGTAGGTGGGAGGGCCGGTTCAGTGCCAGGTGCCCGGGGGATGGGCGCCGGAGAGCGGGCCGCGCTGCGGCGAGGGGCCCGGGGTCAGGTTGGCGAAACCGATGAGGCAGGACCCTCGCGGCTCACGGGCGCGCTGCGGCGCAGACCTTGTGATGAGGGCCCCACACAGATAACGCCTTTTTCGCCGGCACTCAAGGGCCTGGGGCGGTCGACCGAGACGCCGGCGGCGCGGTGACGGGCGGGACGACCGGCAGGGTCACCGGCGAGGCCTCGCTTGGGCGCCGTGCCGCGGTTACACAGGCCTCGTCGAGCCGAGCCGGGGCCGGGTTTCGGAACCGGGCCCGCGCGCGGCCGTTCCCCGTCCCGGTGCTGCAGCGCAGCAGACCGTCGAATCGAGAGTTCCCCTGACTGCCATGCGCGACGACGCCACCGGACGCACCCTGACCACGCACGAGCCGCGCCGGATCCCCTGGCTCGACATCGTTTTCGGCTTCGGCCCGATGGTGCCGATCGCCGTCGGCACCGCCGTGGCGTGGTGGCTGAACGGCAAGCCCCTCGACTACCTCGTGGCGCTGTTCACCCTGCTCTACGCCGCCTCGATCCTGCTGTTCCTGGCCGGCGTGCGCCGCGGCGTCAGCTTCCGGACCGAGGGCGGCCCGCAAGTGTCGCAGATCGTGACCATGCTGGTCCTCTACGGCCTCGGCCTGGGTAGCCTGTTCGCGGCGGTGATGGGCAAGGCGGTGCCGGCGCTGGCGATGCTGATCCTCGGCTACGCGGCCATCGGGATCCTCGACCCGATCGCGGCGCGCGCCGGCGAGGTGCCGCTGGCGCATGCCCGCCTGCGGCCGCTGCAGATGCCGATCGCCGTGGTGAGCCTCGCGGCCCTGCTCTGGCTCAAGCTGACGGCACCGTACTGAGTTTTTTGCCGGGCGAACCGCGCCCTGTTCCGGCGCACGGAGGCGCGCAGCACCCGTCCGACGCGGTTCCCGCTTCGACGCTTCGGCTGATGCGCCTCACCCGTCATCACGGGCGGAGCGAAGTGACCCAGGGGTGCGCGACTTCGACAGGCGTGGCGCGGCCCCGGATTGCTTCGCTCCGCTCGCAAGGACGACGGCGCCGTCTCGCGCGGGATGGCCGGGTGCCGGGAGAGCCCGCAAACCGAATTCCCCTTTCGCCCGGCATGCTCTAGAGCCCGGCCGCAGGATCTCCGCCCGCCGGAGACGATCGAAGATTCGATGCGGGACCCGGATTCCGGGACCGCGAGAAGCGAATGCACCCATGTCCAAGCCCGACACCCCGAAGGCCGAGAAGGCCGAGACCCTGAAGCCCCGCCTGCCGCGCGGCTTCGTCGACCGGCGCGCCGGCGAGATCGCCGCGCAGGGCCGGATGCTGGAGACGATCCGCAGGAGCTTCGAGCTCTACGGGTTCGAGGCCCTGGAGACGCCCTTCGTCGAGTACACCGAGGCTCTGGGCAAGTTCCTGCCCGACCTCGACCGCCCGAACGCAGGCGTGTTCTCGTTCCAGGACGACGACGAGGCGTGGCTGTCGCTCCGCTACGACCTGACGGCGCCGCTGGCCCGGTTCGTGGCCGAGAACTACGACGCCCTGCCCAAGCCCTATCGCAGCTACCGGGCCGGCTACGTCTTCCGCAACGAGAAGCCGGGGCCCGGCCGCTTCCGCCAGTTCATGCAGTTCGACGCCGACATCGTCGGCGCCGGCAGCGTGGCGGCCGATGCCGAGACCTGCATGCTGATGGCCGACACGCTGAACCGCCTCGGGCTGGGCGGGCAGTACGTCGTGAAGGTCAACAACCGGAAGGTGCTCGACGGCGTCATGGAGGCGATCGGGCTCGCCGGTCCCGACAAGGCCGGCCAGCGCCTCACCGTGCTGCGGGCGATCGACAAGCTCGACCGGCTCGGCGTTGACGGCGTGCGCGACCTGCTCGGCGCCGGCCGCAAGGACGAGAGCGGCGACTTCACCAAGGGCGCGGGCCTCGACGCGGCGGCGGTCGGCCGGATCCTCGCCTACGTGTCGTTCCAGGCCGATGCCGCGGACGGCGCCGACAAGGTGGCGTTCTGGGAAAAGTTCTTCGGCGGCTGGCACGAGGCGGTCGGCGATTCCGAGACCGGGCGCGAGGGCATCGCCGAGCTGCATGCGATCATGCGCCTCTGCGCCGCCGCCGGCTACGGCCACGACGTGATCCGGGCCGATCCCAGCGTGGTGCGCGGCCTCGAGTACTACACCGGCCCGGTCTACGAGGCCGAGCTGACCTTCCCGGTCACCAACGAGGACGGCCAGACCGTGCGCTTCGGCTCCGTGGCGGGCGGCGGGCGCTACGACGGCCTCGTCGGGCGGTTCCGGGCCGAGCCGGTCCCGGCCACCGGCTTCTCGATCGGCGTCTCGCGGCTGTTCTCGGCCCTGCAGCTCGTGGGCAGCCCCCTGATCGCCGGCGCCGAGGCGCCCGGGCCGGTGGTGGTGCTGGTCCTCGACCGGGAGAACATGGCCGATTACCAGCGGCTCGTCGCACTCCTGCGCGCCGACGGCATCCGGGCCGAGCTCTACCTCGGCGCCGCCGGCATGAAGGCGCAGATGAAGTACGCCGACCGCCGCCGCGCCCCCGTGGCGGTGATCCAGGGCTCGAACGAGCGCCTGGCCGGCGAGGTCCAGATCAAGGACCTGATCGAGGGCGCCCGCGCGGCCGAGTCCATCGCCAGCAACGCCGAGTGGAAGGCCGCGCGGCCGGCGCAGTTCTCGTGTCCCGAGGCCGACCTGGTGGCGCAGGTCCGCGCCGTGCTGGCCCGGCATTTTCCGTCAACGGAGATCTGAGACACGCGCGCATCGAACCGCGCATCGAACGCAGGGGCTCCGGCGGCGTTGTCGTCGGTCGGTGCCGCGGAGATGTCGGGATGCGCGCGAAGATCCTCGTCCTGTCCCTCGGCCTGATCTGCGCCGGCGCGGGACCCGTCTGGGCCGCGCGGCCGATCCTCGACCGGCTGCCCAGCGCCGTCGCGCAGGCCACGCCCGGGACCGGCAGCGCGCCGATCCTGAGCGCCGGGATCGCGGGGGCGCCGGCCCTGACGGTGCTGGCCCGCCGCAAGCCGGCCCGGCGCCCGCGCGGCGCGCGCCTCGGCAGCTTCCGGCCGCTCTGAGCCGGTCACGCCCCTGATCCCGTAACGGAGACGGGTCCCGGCGCGGGATCCACCCGGGACTGCGCAGTCCTGCGCGGCGCGCCGGCCCCACGCTTCCCGGGTGCGTGTCGCCAAGTCCGGTCGCGGTTGCTACAGAGCGCCCGCGAGGTGGATTGCCCCGCGAGGTGGATCGCGATGACACGACCGGAGGCGGGCGAGACGGGGGCGGGGGACGCGGCGCGCGCGCGGCTCTCCGCGCATCTGGCGGCGGCGGGCTACCGGCCCGTGACGCCGCCGGTGCTGCAGCCGCTGGAGCCGTTCCTCGAACTGTCGGGCGAGGATATCCGCCGGCGGATCTTCGTCACCCAGGATGCGGGCGGGGCCGAGCTGTGCCTGCGGCCCGAATTCACCATTCCCGTCTGCCGCCTGCACCGGGCGGAGGCTGACGGGCAGGCGGCCGATTACAGCTATTGCGGCCCGGTCTTCCGGCTCGCCGCCGACGAGCCGGACGAGTTCTTCCAGGCCGGGATCGAGTCGATCGGGCGCACCGACACGCCGGCGGCCGACGCCGAGGTGCTGGGCCTCGCGCTGGAGGGCCTCGCCCTGTTCGGCCGGACCGACCCGGCAGTGCGGCTCGGCGATATGGGCCTGACCGTGGCGCTCCTCGACGGGCTCGCGGTCCCGCCCGCCGCCAAGCGCCGGACGCTCCGGGCGCTGGCCGCCGGGCGCTCGCTGGACGCCGTCACCAACGGCGCCGAGGGCACCCGTCCCGAGGATCCCCACGCGGGCCTGCTCGCGGCGATCCAGGGCCAGGACCCGCGGGGCGTGCGCGCCTTCGTGGAGGACGTGCTGGCGATCGCCGGGATCTCGGCGGTGGGCGGGCGCAGCGCCGGCGAGATCGCCGAGCGCTTCCTCGCCAAGGCCGCCGCGCAGGCCCATGGCGGCGCCGGGCTCAACACCGAGAACCGCGCGCTCCTCGACCGCTACCGGGCGATCGCCGGCCATCCGGACGCCGCCGCCCGCGACCTGCGGGCGCTCGTCGCCGACGCGGGCCTGCGGCACGACGCCCTCGCGGCCGCCCTCGACCTGTTCGAGGAGCGCACCGGCTTCATCGCGGCCCGCGGCCTGCCGATCGAGCGCTTCCGCTTCCAGGGCGGCTTCGCCCGCAACCTCGACTACTACACCGGCTTCATCTTCGAGGTGACCGAGCGGGACGGCCCGACCCTGGTCGGCGGCGGCCGCTACGACGGCCTGCTCGGCCATCTCGGCAGCCCGGCGCCGTTGCCGGCGGTGGGATGCACCTTCTGGATCGAGCGCGTGGCGGGAGCCGGCCGATGAGTGCCTCGGACGCGGCCGCCATGCCGCTGATCCTCGCCGTCCCGTCCAAGGGCCGCCTGCAGGAGAATGCCAGCGCGTTCTTCGGCCGGGCCGGGCTGAAGCTCGCGCAGGGCGCGGGCGCCCGCGACTACCGGGGCAAGCTCATCGGCGTGCCCGACGTCGAGGTGCGCTACCTCTCGGCCTCCGAAATCGCCGCGCAGCTCGCCTCGGGCGCCGCCCATCTCGGCGTCACCGGCGAGGATCTGATCCGCGAGACCCTGCCGGACGTGCGCGACCAGGTCGAGCTGCTGACGCCGCTCGGCTTCGGCAACGCCACCGTGGTGGTGGCCGTGCCCCAGGCCTGGATCGACGTGCGCGACATGTCCGACCTCGACGAGGTCGCGGCCGGCATGCGGACCCGCCACGGCCGGCGCCTGCGGGTCGCCACCAAGTACGTGAACCTGACCCGCCGGTTCTTCGCCGAGAAGGGCGTCGCCGATTACCGGATCGTCGAGAGCCTGGGCGCCACCGAGGGGGCGCCGGCGGCGGGCTCGGCCGAGATCGTGGTCGACATCACCACCACGGGGGCGACGCTCTCGGCCAACGCCCTGAAGGTGCTGGACGACGGCATCATCCTGCGCTCGGAGGCGAACCTCGTCGCCTCGCTGAAGGCCCCCTGGGGCGAGGGCCAGCGGGCCGCGCTCCGCACGGTGCTCGGCCGCATCGCCGCCGAGGAGCGCGCCCGGACCACCCGCGAGGTGCGCGCCGCCCTGCCGGAGAGCGGTACGATCGACCTCGCCACGATCGCGGGCCTGCACGAGGCCGAATTGCCCTACGGCGCGCCGCGGGGGCCGGAGAGCGAGATCGTCCTGCGCTGCCGGGAGGCCGCGGTGTTCGAGCTCGCCGGCGCCCTGGTCGAGGCCGGCGCGCGGGCCGTCACGGTGCGGCGGGTCGACTACGCCTTCGCGGCCGAGAACCCGCTGGCGGAGCGGCTCCTGGCGCGGCTCTGAGACCGCCGCGCGATGGAGCCGAGATGGAGCTGAAATGGCTCGAGGACTTCCTGAGCCTCGCGCGCACCGGCAGCTTCTCGCGCTCGGCGATCGAGCGCCACGTCACCCAGCCGGCCTTCGGCCGCCGCATCCGGGCGCTCGAGGGCTGGCTCGGCGTCGCGCTGGTCGACCGCAGCACCTACCCGACGGCCCTGACGCCGGAGGGCCGGCTGTTCCTGGAGACCGCCGAGGAGACCGTGCGGCGGCTCCACGGCAGCCGCGACGCGCTCCGCGCCCGGATCCGGCCGCCGCCGCGGACCGTTTCGGTGGCGGCGCTCCACACCCTGGCGCTGACCGTCTTCCCGGGCTGGTTCCGCGACGTCGAGGCCCGCACCGGGCCGCTCGGCAGCCGGCTCCTGCCGGACGATTTCCACGCCTGCGTGCAGGCGCTGGCCGAGGGCGGCTACGACCTGCTGCTGACCTACCACCATCCCCTGGTGCCGATCCCCCTCGACCCGGCCGCCTTCCCGCACTTGTCCATCGGCCGGGACAGCCTCGTGCCGGTGCACCGGCCGGGGCCGGCCGCGGGCCGGCCCGGGCTCGGCTATCCCCGGGACTCGTTCCTGGGCCGGGTCGCGGCGCTCGCCGGTGACGGGGCGGCGGCCGCCCACGTCAACGAGAACGCCATGGCGGAGGCCCTGAAGTTCATGGTCCTCGCGGGCCACGGCCGCGCGTGGCTGCCCGAGAGCCTCGTCGCCCGCGAGCTCGCCGACGGCAGCCTCGTGGCGGCCGGGCCGGGCACGCCGCTGGAGATCCGGCTCTACCGCAGGGCCGGGCGCGGCGGCGCGGTCGCGGCGGTCTGGGCCGCGGCCGCCGCCCTGGCGGCCGAACTCTAGGAACCGATGCCAGATCGGCATGGCCGGTGCCGACACGGCATTGGATTCCCGCCCCGCCGCGGCCCATCACGGCGGCCGCGACGGTCGGAGGCGGCGATGCTCGGTGTACTCGGCGGGATGGGCCCGATGGCCACGGTTGATTTCCTGGCCAAGCTCGTGCGGGCGACGCCCGCGGGGCGCGATCAGGACCACATCCCGACCCTGGTCTGCTCGGCCGTCGACATCCCCGACCGCGCCGACGCGATCCTGGGCACCGGCCCGGACCCGCTGCCGGCGCTCCGCGCCGCCCTGGCGCGCCTCGAGGCCGGCGGCGCCACCCGGATCGCGATCCCCTGCAACACCGCCCATCACTGGCACGCGGCGCTGCAGGCCGCGACCGCCCTGCCGATCCTCCACATCGTCGACGCGGTGGCCAAGACCCTGGCCGAGACCCTGGCCGAGACCCTGGCGCGGACCGGGAGCGGCGGCCGGATCGGCCTGCTCGCCACCGACGGCACCCTGCGGTCCGGGCTCTACCCGGAGCGGCTGGCGCGGCACGGGCTCGCGTGCCGCGCGCCCGATGAGGCGGGTCAGGCCGCGGTGTCGGCGGCGATCCGGCTGGTGAAGGCGGACCGGGTGGCCGAGGCGACGCCGCTCCTGGAGGCGCAGGTCCGGGCGCTGGCCGAGGCCGGCTGCGACCGGGTGGTGATGGCCTGCACGGAGATCCCGCTCGCGCTCGCCGGGAGCGACCCGTCGGGCCTGCTGGTCGACGCCACCGAGGCGCTGGCGCGCGCCTGCGTGGCGGCGTGCCGGCCGGATTGCCGCGTCGACGCCGCGGCCCTGCCGCGCGCGGCCTGAGCGCGGGACCTCACGGGCCCTGCTTGGCGAATTCCGCCAGGACCCCGCGCAGGACCTTCAGCCGGGCGTCGTAGGCGGCCGTCAGGCAGCCGACGTCGCCGCCGCAGGCGCGACGCTCCGTCAGCCACGCCTCCTGGTCGTCGCGCAGCTTGGCCTGGCCGCCCATCGGAAGCACGCTCTTCAGGATCTCGAACCGGGTCGCCATCTCGACGTCCCGGTCGTTGAGGGGGAGATGGGCGCAGATCGCCTTCTCGTCGGGGGCCTCGGCCCTGTCGCACGGGAAGCTCGCGGCCCGGGCGGGGGACGCGGTGATCGCGCCGGCGACTGGGCCCGCGAGGGCGGCCAGCGCGAGGGCGAGGACGAGAGGCTTCGACATGGCCTCCCAACGGGCCGGCCGCGGAAAGGCTCCGGCCGGGATCACAGGATCGCGGGATCGCGGGATCAGAGGCCCGGCTTGACGATCGCCAGGATGACGATGCCGATCATCAGCAGCGTCGGCACCTCGTTGAGCACCCGGTAGAACTTGTGCCCACGGGTGTTCCGGTCGGCGGCGAAGTCCTTGACCATCCGGGCGAGCCAGCCGTGGATGCCCGACATCGCGAGCACCAGCGCGAACTTCGCCTGCAGCCAGACGCTCGCGTAGAAGCCGCTCATCCAGGCGAGCGCCAGCCCGAACACCCAGGTGGCGATCATGGCGGGGTTCATGATCGCCTTGAGCAGGCGGCGCTCCATCACCTTGAAGGTCGCGGACTGCGCCTCCGCGCCGGGCGGCAGGCTCGCGTGGTAGACGAACAGCCGGGGCAGGTAGAGCATCCCGGCCATCCAGGCGATCAGGCTGATGACGTGGAGGGCCTTGATCCAGTCGTACAGCACGCGCGGCCTCAGCCCTGGCCGCGCAGCCGCGCGAGCATCCGCTCGACATGGGCCACCGGCGTCTGCGGCGTGATGCCGTGGCCGAGGTTGAAGATGTGCGGCAGGCCGGCGGTCGCCGCGAGCACCGCGTCCACCGCCGCGTCGAGGGCCGCGCCGCCCGCGATCAGCGTGTCGGGATGCAGGTTGCCCTGCGTCACCGTCGCGGCCGGCACCGTGTCCCGCAGGGCCTTCAGGTCCACGCCCCAGTCGACGCCGACGGCGTCGGCGCCGGTCTCCGGCACCACCCGGGCGTGGCCGTCGAGGCCCGAGCCGCGGGCGAACACGATGATCTTCGCCCCCGGCACCTGGGCGCGGACGCCCGCCACCATGCGGGCGATCGGCCGCAGCGACCAGCGGGTGAGGGCATCGGAGGCAGGTGCGCCCGGCAAGGCGCTCTCGGCGACGTCGCCGACCGGCTCGACGGTGCCGCCGGAGCCCGAGGCCGTCCCCGGCACGGCGCGCGGCAGGGTGCCGGCGTGGGACTCGAAGATCTGCACCGCGTCGGCGCCGGCCTCGAGCTGGCGCACGAGGTACTCGGTCTGCACGGCGACGAGGCGGTCGATCAGGGTGTCGACCAGGGCGGTGTCGCCCTCGGCCAGGGCCCGCGCGGGGGCGAGGTCCGGCGTGCCGCGGCCGCCGATCATGTAGCTCGCCACCGTCCAGGGCGCGCCGCAGAAGCCGAGCAGCGTGGTCTCGCCCGGCAATTCGGCCCGCAGCCGCGTCACCGTCTCGAAGACCGGCGCGAGGTGGGTCATGATCGCCGGGTCGCCGGCCTCCCGCAGGCGCGCGAACGCGTCCCGACCGTCGAGCGGGTCGAGGCGCGGTCCCTCGCCCTCCACGAAGCGCACGTCCTGGCCGAGCGCGTGGGGGACGACCAGGATGTCGGAGAACAGGATCGCCGCGTCGAAGCCGAAGCGCCGGATCGGCTGGAGCGTCACCTCGACGGCGAAGTCCGGGCTGTAGCAGAGGTCGAGGAACGAGCCGGCCTCGGCCCGGGTCGCCCGGTATTCCGGCAGGTAGCGCCCGGCCTGGCGCATCATCCAGGCGGGGGGCGGCCCGATCGCCTCGCCCTCGAGGACTCGCAGCACCTTGCGCTCGGACGTCGTCCCCGACGTCGTCTGCCCGGGCTCGCGCTCCGTCCCCGTCATGGTCGCTCCCATCCCGTATCCCTCACCCCGCATGCCCGTCGGCGGGCGTCCTGTCGAGTCGAGGCGCGCCGATCCCCACACAGGCCCCTTCGAAAAGATAAGAGAGAATCTTGGAGTCTGTTTTTTCTTCTGGGGGGCCGAATCTCGGGGGCACAAAAGCGTCCACAGGCGGTCCCCGCCGCCGCGCCGTTAACGGGGCTTTAAAGGATTTCCGCCAACTTGCGAGAACCGGATGGTCCGACAGCGCCTTGGCAACGCCGAGTCGTGTACGGGCGCCGGATTCGCGGCCGATTCGTCCAGAGAGCCGGATTCGGCGCGTCCCGATCATCTGCCTGTGAACGGCGGAGTCGACAGCGCGCACCGGGATCGCCCTGGACCGGCCCGGCGGGGCATCCTATCCACACTCATCGACTCCCTTGGCGGCCGGCGGTGGACAACGTGGGCGCCGCGCGAGGCGACCGCACAGTCGGCCGAGAGGTCGACCGCAGAGGCGATCGGAATGGGCCGCAGCTACTTCCACCTCCACCTCGTCTCCGACTCCACCGGCGAGACGCTGATCAATGTCGGGCGCGCGGCCGCCGCCCAGTACGAGGGCGTGTCGGCGATCGAGCACGTCTACCCGCTGGTGCGCTCGGCCGCGCAGCTCGACCGGGTGATCTCGGAGATCCGGGCCGCGCCGGGCCTCGTCCTCTACACGCTGGTGGGGGGCGACCTCGGCGAGCGGCTGGAGGAGGTCGCCCGGGAGACCGGCTCGCCGTGCCTGTCGGTGCTGCGGCCGGTCCACGACCTGCTGCGCGCGTATCTCGGCGCCGAGACCACGGCGCGGCCCGGCGCCCAGCACATGCTGAACGCCGAGTACTTCAAGCGCATCGACGCGATGAACTTCACGCTGGCCCACGACGACGGCAACCTGCCGGACAATCTGGAGGAGGCCGACGTGATCCTGCTCGGCGTCAGCCGGACATCGAAGACGCCGACCTCGATCTACCTTGCCAATCGCGGCCTCAAGACCACCAACCTGCCGCTGGTGCCGGGCATGCCGCTGCCGCCGGCGATCGAGCGGGCCCGCAAGCCTCTCGTGGTCGGCCTGTTCGCGTCGCCGGAGCGCATCGTGCAGATCCGGCAGAACCGGCTGTCGAGCCTCAACGCCGACGAATCGTCCCTCTACGTCGACCGCTCGGCAGTGGCGGACGAGATAACCATGTCCCGCCGGCTATTCACCAAGAACCGCTGGCCGACGATCGACGTCACCCGCCGGTCCATCGAGGAGACCGCCGCGGCGATCGTCGACCTCTACCGCGACCACCGGCTGAAGTTCATCGCCGACTGAGGCGGGGCCTCCGAAGGGCCGAGCCCTTCGGCGGGGTCCGGCCGTCCCCCCGAGGACGGGGGCGGGCCGGCGGATGCAGGCGGCGCGCGGATCGGTTCGCGCCGCCGCTGGCGTCAGCGCGCGGAGGCGAAGTGGCTGCGCTGCTCGATCTGGGCCGCGTAGAAGTCCTCGACGACCACGCGGACCACCTCGGCCAGCTCGTCGCCCCGGTGCTCGTCGAGCTGGATGTCGCTGCCGACCGTCCGGCCGATGGAGCAGCTCGCCGCCCCCGGCACGAGGCGCTCGTTGTAGCGCTGGTTCAGGCCCGAGACCGAGATGTAGTTGCTGCCGCCGAGTTCCGGACCGTACTTGATCTTGATCTTCTGCTCGGACTCGGTGCCGCGCAGCTGCGCGCACAGGCTGATGAAGTTGTCCTGATCGATCTTCGCCTCGAGGCCGGTGATGCTGCCGTGGACGTTGTCCTCCTCGTTGAGGACCTCGGCCATCAGGTTCAGCACGCCCATGACGGGCTGGAGCGCCCGGGACCCGTCCTCAAGCAGCTTCCGCCGGAAGTCGTTGCTGCGCTCGTCGGCCGCCTGCAGCCGCGCGCGAAACCTGTCCTTGACCTCGTTGGCGCGTGCCATCGCGCTCCTCCCTGGTGGTTCACCCGATGCTTTACCGCTCGGATAACCGAAACCTACGAGGCCAATTCAGATGACGCAAGATAGTGCAAAATATTGATGCCTGCTCAGAACGTGAGCCGTTGCACAGGAATAATACTTGCTCATGAACTGTGCAACGGCGGCAGGTCCGGGAGGCGCGCTTACTTCAGGAGCTGCAGCAGGCTGCGCCCCGCCGGGAACTTGAGTTCCCTGGCGTCGAGGGTGCCGTCGTTGTCGGGATCGGCCGCCTTGAAGCGCTGCTCGACCAGGGCGAGGTATTCCTTGCGGTCGAGGGTGCCGTCGGAATCGGTGTCGGCGGCCTTCAGGTCCTTATTGCTGAGCCGGCCCTTCAGCTCCTTGGCGTCGACGGTGCCGTCCTTGTCGGTCTCGGCGGCGTCGAAGACCTTGCCGGCGGCGGCCTGGGCCTCGGCCAGGTCGATCGTGCCGTCGTGGTCGGTGTCGACCATCTTCAGCGCGCGCTCGGTGCCGGAGGACCGGGCGAGGGCCGCCGACGGCAGCGCGGCCGGCAGGACCAGGAGGATCACGAGGGCGGTGGCGAGGGCGACGGTCGGGGCGCCCATGGTCGGGCGGCGCGTGGCGGCGCGGGCGGATCGGTGCGGGGTCGCGGGCATGGGGCTCTCCGGTGCCGGGCGGTTGCGGCAGCCCAAATCCCGGTCCCGGCTTGCGTTCCCGCGCCCGCCTTCACGAGATGCGGAGCCGCGCCGCGCCGCGCTCAGCGGACCGGGCCGTCGAGCGGTGCGAGCCGGTCCGCCGCGGGGGCCGCGGCTTCCCCAGGCGCGGCGCGCGACAGGGCTTGGGCCAGGGCCCGGAGATCCGGGACGGGCGCGCCCGCCGCGCCGAAGACCGCCCGGTCGAGGGCCGCGAAGGCGGCCGCGAGGTCGGGCCGCGCCCGCCAGGTCCGGGCGAGGTCGGGGGCGTCCCGCTGGGCCGCGTCGAGGGCCGCGCGGAACCCGGCCGGGTCGCCGGCCCGGGCCGCCGCGCGTAAGGAGCGCCGCGCCGCGCCGGAGAGGCGCAGGCGCGGCCGCCCGAGGCCGAAGCCGATCAGCGCGAGGCCCAGCCCGAAGGCGGCGAGCGCCGAGGCGGCGACGACGAGGGGCGAGGGGATCGCGGGGGGCGCCCGCTCGGTCTCGCGGTCGGGCAGGCCGCCGCCGATCTGCCGGGCCGGGATCTCGGTCTCGCGCATCGTGCGGGTGTTGGTGTCGAACCACGGGATCGCGATGGCGTCGAGGGGGATGATCTCCGGCACGCCGGGCTTCACGTCCCACTGGTAGGTGGCCCGCGCCACGGGCCCCGAGGGCGTCAGCAGCGTCTCGCGGGTGACGGGGCCCGCAAAGGTGATGATGCCGCGGGTGCGCATGACCGGCCGGGGCGGCAGGCCTTCGGCGACCATGCCCTGGGCCTCCAGGGTGACGATCCGGCGGGTGGTCTCGCCGACCTTGATGGTCTCCGGGTCCGGGCTCCAGGAATCGGTGATCGCCACGTCCTTGGCGGGCAGCCACCAGGGCTCCTTGGCGTCGGGGCCGCCGGTGGGCTCGGTCCAGGGTGCGACCGGGAAGGGGATCGGCTTCGAGCGGACCTCGACGACCCGCCGCTCGCCGACATCGTTGACGGTGAGCTTGTGGACGAACGGCTCGATGGTGAACTGGCCGGCATGGTGCGGGAAGACCGCCACGGTGCGGTCGAACGCGATGGCGCTCTGGCCGTCGGGGAGCTTGGTCCGGCTCCAGTGGTCGCGGCCGAGCTGCGTCCACGAGAAGTTGGCGAGGGAGGGCTGCACCACCTCCTCGAGCAGGATCGGCTGCTTGTAGACCCCGTGGATCTTCAGCAGCACCATCTCGCGGGGGAAGGGGGCGCTGTTGCCGTTGAGCTCCGCGGTCACCGTCAGCGTGAGGTCGCCCGGCTCGATCTCGGCCCGGGCGGGCAGGGGGGCGAGGAAGGGCGCGAGGAGGATGAGGGCGCGGGTCAGGGCGCGGGTCAGGGCGCGCCGCTCGGAAACGCCGAAAACACTTACCACGGGTTGCTCCCGGCGGGGATCGCGGTGCCGGCCTCGAGCCGGCGGGTCTGCTCGGCGCGCAGGCGCAGCTTGAGATAGCGGCCGGGATCGTCCGGCAGGGTCTGGAGCCAGAGCCGGTCCGGGCGGATCTCGTGGGCCTCGAAGCTCTTGGTCACCCGGCGGACCTCGCGCTCGGGCGCCTCGGCCACCATGGCTGAGCCGCCGCCGGTCCGGCCGCGGCCGGCGGCGTCGCCGGCCGAGCCCCGGGCCTGGCCCTTGCCGGCGTCGATCGACTGCTGCTCGGCCTTGCCGCGGCGGGCGACCTTGCTGTTGCCGGGCAGCGACGCGCTGGCGTTCGATTCCTTGTTGCCGGCGAGACCCTCGCCGCTGGAGGCGGCGTTGATGTCGTTGTTCTGGTCCTGGTTGGCGGTGTTGTTGTAGCGGGCGCCGTACTGGGCGGTGCCGTTGGCGATGCCGCCGCCGGGCCCGCGGTCGATCACCTCGGCTCGCATCCGGGCGATCAGCGAGCGGTTGGCCTGGGCGTCGGCGTCGCGGGGGTTGAAGCGCAGGGCCTCGTCGTAGGCCGCGAGCGCCCCGTCGAGGTCGCCGGCCCTGGCCAGAGCGTTGCCGAGATTGTAGCTCGCCCGCCGCCCGCCGGCACGGAACAGCGCGACCGCCTCCTCGTAGCGGCCGGCCTCGTAGAGCGCGGCGGCGCGCCAGGCCGGATCGACGAACACGTCCGCGGCGAGGCCCGGCAGGCTGAGACCCATCAGCAGCCGCCCGAAGCCGGTGCGGGGCTGCGAGACCGCGAGCAGCGCCAGGAGGCCGATCCCGGCGAGGGCGAGGCCGGCGATCCGGGCGAGCCGCCGCCAGCGTGGCGGCAGGCCGGCCCGGAGCGGGGCGGCGAGGCCGGTCTCGGGAAGGGTCAGCCGCATCACGCGCTCCTGCGGAACAGCAGCAGCGCCGGCAGCGCCGCCAGCAGCAGCAGCCAGCGCCCGAGATCCGCGTAGGCCAGGACGCCGTAGCCGCCCGCCGCGAGGTGCTGGGCGAGGCCGGCCCCGACCGCGTCGAGCACCGGGCCCGGGGTCGCGATGTCGGCGGCCGTGCCGCCGCCGGCCCGGGCGAGGGCGTCGAGGGCGGTCCGGTCGGGCTTCGGCGCGCCGGGCGGCAGCGGCTTGTCGGCCGGGACGTAGAGGGCCTGGAGCCGCCAGCCGTGCTCGGCGATGGCGCGGGCCTCGCGGGTGGCGGCCTCGCCGATGCCGTCGCCGTCGCTGATCAGCACCACGTCGGCCGCCACCACGTTGGCCTCCGCGAGGGTGCGGCGGGCCAGCGCCAGCCCGCGCTCGGGGTGCGAGCCGCGGTCCGGCACCGTGTCGGCGTCGAGGGCGAACAGGGTGGTGCCGAGGCTGTCGCGGTCCGTGGTCGGGGAGGCGGCGAGGTAGGCGTCGCCCGCGTAGACCACGAGGGCGACCGCCCGGGTGCCGGCGGCCTCCGCCACGGCGGCGGCGGCCTGCCGGACGCCCTGGAGGTTGCCGCCCTCGGTGACCGACCGCGATAGGTCGACGACGAGCACGGTCTCGTCGAGGTTGCGGAAGGTCCGCCCGTCCGCCCGCTCCACCGCGGGGCCGGTCAGCGCCAGGGCGATCAGCCCGGCCGCCAGCGCGGCGGCGAGGTTCGCCTGCCGCCGGCCGCCGAGGACCGCGCCGGCCCGGGCGAGATGGGCCATCAGCGCCGGGTCGACGGCCCGGGCCCAGTCGCCCAGCGGCGCCGAGCGCCACGCGGCGCGAAGGGCCAGCAGGACCACGACCGGGATCGCCAGGAACCACCAGGGGCGCAGGAGGGCGACGGCGTCGAGGGCGCTCATCGGGCGGACCCTCCGACCCGCATTCCCGCCCCCGAGGCCGGCGCCGCGCCCCGGCACCGCGGGACGCGGGGGAGGGTCGGGGGCGCGGGGTATCGAACCATCACGCGCCCCTCCGGCTGGCCAGCAGGAGCGCGGCGCTGAGGAAAGCCAGGGCGGCCGGCCAGGGCCAGAGGTCCCGGCGGAGCGGCAGGGGCGGGGCGAGGGCGCGGCCGCCCTCCAGCCGGTCGATGGCGTCGGCGACCCGGACCAGATCCTCGGTGGTGCGCACCCGGAAGGCCTCGCCGCCGCTCGCCCGCGCCATGTCGCGCAGGGTCTCGGTGTCGACCACGTCCTGCTCGCCGTCGGCGTCGGCCATGTCGCGGGGCCCCAGGGCGATCGTGTAGACCTTGATGCCGAGTTCCTTGGCGAGCTCCGCCACGTCCTTGGGGGCGGTCTGGCCGGCATTGTTGGCGCCGTCCGACAGCAGGATCACGGCCTTCGCGGCCTTCGCGGCCTTCTCGCCCGGCCTGGCCCCGGCGGCGTCGCCCCCGGCGTCCCGCGGGTCCAGCCGGCGCAGGGCGAGCCCGAGGCCGTCGCCGATCCCGGTGGAGCGGCCGCTGATGCCGATCGTGGCCTCGTCCAGCGCCCGGGCGACCGCCGCGGTGTCGAAGCTCGGCGCCGCCGCCACGTAGGCCTGGTCGGCGAAGATCACGAGGCCGATCCGGTCTCCGGCCCGGCGCCGGATGAAGTCGGTGCCGACACGCTTGACCGCGGTGAGCCGGTTCACGGTCTCGCCGTCGAGGGCGAAGTCGCGCCGCTCCATCGAGCCCGACAGGTCCATGGCGATCATGATCTCGCGGCCCGAGGCCGGGAGCGCGGCCGCCGGCATGACGAGGCGCGGGCCCGACAGCGCCGCCACCAGGGCGATCCACAGCGTCCAGGTGAGCAGCGCCCGCCGCCGGCCCCGGGCCGCGCGGTCGGCGCCGGCGCGCGCGCCGGCCACCAGGGTGGCGGGCACGCGCAGGGCGCCGCTGCCGCCCTCCGGCTCCGCCGGGATCAGGCGCGCGGCCAGCAGCGGCAGGGGCAGCGCCAGCAGCGCCCAGGGCGCGGCGAGGTCGAAGGCCGACAGGAGCGCGCTGAGCCACGCGGGCAGGAATCCGCTCATGCCCGCAGCCGCCCGATCAGGCGGGCGAGCTCGGCGTCCAGGGCCTCGAGGTCGGGATCCTGTCGCCGGTACAGCCCGTCGGCGAGCACCCGGCCGGCGCCCCGGGTGAAGAAGTCGGTCCGGAACAGCCCGTCCAGCCGGGCCGCCCAGTCCGGGCCCGTCGCCCGGGTCCCGGTCCCTGCCTCGGCCTCGCCGGACCGGTCGAGAGACCGGTCGAGTCTGCGCAGCAGCCGGGCCTGGGCGACGAGGCGCGCCTCCGGGTCGAGGCCACGGCTCCGGGCGAGCTCGGCGAGCGCCGCCCGGCGCAGGGTGGCCCGCGCCCGGCCGCGCGCGTAGCGCACGAGCCCGACCAGCAGGGCGGCGAGGAAGCCCAGGGCGGCAGCGGCCACGACCTCGCCCTGCACGGCGCCGACGGCGCCTCCGGGCAGGTGCAGGCCCCGGAGCTGGTCGAGGGACAGGGGGATCTCGGCGGGCGCGACGGGGTTCATCGGGGCGCGCCGCGGGTCGGGTCGCCGGGTTCGGCCTCACAGCACCGCATCGAGGCGCTCCATGAGCGGCGCGTAGGCCTCCGGGCCGGTCTCGACGTCGAGGCGCACGCCCGCGATGCCCCGGCGGGCGTAGTCGGCGAGCCGGGCCTCGGCGGTCTCCCCCGCAGCTCCAGCCGCGGTCGTCGGCACGGTCGGTGAAACGGTCGGCAGCGCGGTCCCGCGGCGGCCGTCCGCGAGGGCGAAGGGGTAGTAGCCCGGCGGCCGGGCGCGCTCGAAGGCGTCGCTCACCAGGATCAGCCGGATGGCGATCCGCTCGGCGAGCAGGGTCAGGAGCTCGTCGAAGCCCGGGCCGGGATCGTCCAGGGCGCTGGCGATGACGAGGTGGCCGCCGGCCGGCAGCAGGCTGCGGGCGAGGGCGAGTGTCGCCTCCAGCGGCGGCTCCGCGCGGGTCGGCGCGCCGGACCCGGCCGCCAGCGCGTCGGCATGGGCCTGGGCGAGGGCGCCGGTGACCGCGATCATGGCGCGCTCGCCGCCCGCCGGCCGCAGCACGGTCGGCGCGCCGGCCGCGGCGACCGCGAGGCCGACCCGGCCGCCGTCGGCGGCGACCCGCCAGCCGAGCAGCGCCAGGGCCTCGGCGGCCGCCACCGAGCGCAGGGCCCGGCGGGTGCCGAACAGCATCGCGGGCCGGAAATCGGCGAGCAGCACCACGGCGCGGTCGCGCTCGTCGTGGTGGGTGCGGACGTGCAGCTGCCCGGTGCGGGCCGTGGCGTTGCGGTCGATGAAGCGGCGGTCGTCGCCCTCGGACCAGAGGCGGACGTCCTCCGGCTCCGACCCGCGCCCGCGGCGCCGGGTGACGATGCCGCCCGGCAGGCCCGCCAGCGTCCGGGTGGCGGGCGCGGAGCCCCGCCGGGCGAGATGGCGCAGGCCCATCAGGGCCTCGCCCGAGAGGTGGATGCCGTGCTCGGCGCGGTCTCGCCCCGCCTCCCGGGCGGGGAAGGGGCCCCCGGCGGTCGGGCCGACCGCCCCCGCGGCGGGGGGAGGGGATCTGCGCCGCGCCTGCCCGAACCCGAACACCGTCAGAGCGCCCGCACCCGCTGCACCAGCTCGCCGACGAGGCCGCGCGCCGTCCGGCCCTCGGCGGCCGCCCGCCAGGTCAGGCCGATCCGGTGGGAGAGGGCGTCGCGGGCCAGCTCCGCGACGTCCTCGGGCGTGACGTGGTCGCGCCCCCGCAGCCAGGCCCGGGCCTTGCCGGCCATCATCAGCGCCAGGGTGCCGCGGGGGGAGGCCGGGTGCTCGATCATGGCGCGCAGGTCCGGGGCGGCCGCGTCAGTGCGGGTCGCCGCCACCAGCCGGACGAGGTAGTCCTTGAGGGCCGGCGACACGTAGGTGGCGAGCGCCGCCTCCCGGGCGGCGCGCACGTCCGCCAGCGACAGCCGCACGGTCATCGCATCGACGTGGTGGGTGATCTCGCCCTCCACGAGGTCGAGGATCGCCCGCTCGGTGGTCTCGTCGGGCATGTCGACCACGACGTGGAGGAGGAAGCGGTCGAGCTGCGCCTCCGGCAGCGGGAAGGTGCCGGCATGCTCGATCGGGTTCTGGGTCGCCACGACCATGAACGGGTCGGACAGGCGGTGCGTCGTCCCCGAGACCGTCACCTGCCCTTCGGCCATGGATTCGAGGAGCGCCGACTGCACCTTCGGAGGGGCGCGGTTGACCTCGTCCACCAGCACGAGGGCGTGGAACAGCGGCCCGGGCAGGAACTCGAAGGTGCCGCTATCCTGGCGCCAGACGGTGGTGCCGGTGAGGTCGGCCGGCATCAGGTCCGGCGTGCACTGGATGCGCGCGAAGGAGCCGTCGAGGCCGTCGGCGAGGCGCTTGACCGCGCGGGTCTTGGCGAGCCCCGGCGCGCCCTCGATCAGCAGGTGCCCGCCGGTCAGGAGCCCGATCAGCAGGCGCTCCACGAGGCCGGCGCTGCCGATCAGGCCGCGCTCCAGCCCCTCGCGCAGCGCCATGACGCGGCCGTGCAGGGCGGCGTCGGGCGTGCTGCTGGACCCTTTGTCGGGTGCAGTGTCGGGCCTGCGTTCGGCGAGGGCGCCGCTCGTGGCGCCGCTCATGCGGAGAACGATCCGGCGCGGAGCGGATCCGCCCGTCGGGCCATGTCCCGGGCCATGTTCCGGGCCTTGTCCTGGGCCGTGTGCTGCATCCTGCACGTCTCCTCGGCCGGGTCCCGGATTCTTAAGGGATCCTCAGGCTCTTGCCGGTGTGCCCGCTGCCCGGTGCGGCCGTCAATCCCGCTTCGGACACGCTTTCCGATCCCGCCCGGGCCATGGTGTCACGGTTCCGTCACCTCTCCGCTCCCATGAGACGCCGGATGACCAGCTACGCCGCCCTCCCCGAAGAACTGAAATCCGCGATCGGCCTGCTCGTGGCCTTCGTGCTCGGCACGATCATCGGGGCCGAGCGGCAGTACCGGCAGCGCACCGCGGGCCTGCGCACGGCGGTGCTGGTCGCGGTCGGGGCGAGCGCCTTCGTGGATCTCGGCATGCGCCTGACCGGTCCGGACGGGGGCGTCCGGACCGTGGCCTACGTGATCTCCGGCATCGGCTTCCTCGGCGCCGGCGTGATCATGAAGGAGGGGATGAACGTCCGCGGCCTCAACACGGCCGCGACCCTGTGGTGCTCGGCCGCGGTCGGGGCCTTCTGCGGCGCCGACCTGCCCCTGGAGGCGGTGTTCGTGATGGTGACGGTGCTCGCCTGCAACACCGCGCTCCGGCCGCTGGTGAACGCCATCAACCGCGCGCCGATCCGCGAATCCGCCACCGAGGCGACCTACGAGGTCCAGGTCACCACGGCGCCCGGCGAGGCCGGGCCGGCCCAGGACATGCTGGTGGAGCGCCTGGAGGCGGCGAACTACCCGGTCGGCAGCGTCGAGATCGAGGAGCGCGGCGAGAGCGCGGTCGACGTGGTGGCGACGCTCACGGCCAGCGCCGTCAAGGCGGAGGAACTCGACGCCGTGACCAACGAGCTGGCCCGCATGCCCGGCATCCGCCACGCCACGTGGTCGGTGCAGACCGCCGACTGAGCGCGGCGCGCGGGCGGGGCGGCGATCCCGAGGGCGCGCCCTCCGGCGGGTGACCCGGGCCGTCAGCGACGCGGGTCGAGGGGCCGGCTGCGGCGCTCGATCACCACGGTCGGGCGCGTGCGGCGCTCCACCACCACGGTGCGCGGGGCCCGGCTCGGACTCGCCTGGGTCAGGATCCGCTCGGGGGTGCGCTCCGGCTTGGCCTTCTTGGCCGCCAGGACGTGGGGGCGGACCTCGTCGGCCGGCAGGCCCATCAGGCCGGCGGCGATCTCGACCTGCTGCTCCACGTCGTCCGCGAGGTCCTGCGCGGCGGCGACCGCCTCGCTCACGGTGGGCGGCTCGCGGCGGACGCGGATCGGTGGCAGGTCGGCGAAGCTCTTCTGCGTCTTCTTCACGGGGCGACTCGCAGTCTTCATGCACCAGACATAGCGCCTTCCGGACAGGTTGTGCAGTGCATCAAAAACGTGTGATGGGCGCCTCCCGCACATGTCTCGCCGGCGGATAGCGCGGGGGAGACGCGGAGCTGACGCGCAGTGGCGCGGCTGTGAGGCCGGCTGCCGCGCGCTTGGGCAGGCTCGGGCCGCTTCGGGCATCCGGTGCCCGATCTGCCGGAGTTTCGGGCGACCCCGCGGGCCAGTGCCGGCTGCTCCGGTCCGGAGACGCGCCTCCGTGCGTCATAGTGGCGCGGTCCGGCGAGCCCGCGCTTACCTGCGCTTCAGCCCGGCATGGTAGGGTTCGCGGATGACCGAGAGCCTCGATCCCCGGCTGACCCCGGCCCGGCCGCACGTCGCCGATCTCCGCTTGCGGGACCGCGTCGCGGCGGCGCGCTACGTTGCCGGCACGCCGCGGCGGGTGACATCGCCGTCGGCGCCGCTGCGCCGCGCGCCCGCCGCCGACGCGGGGCTCGACACCGAGGCGCTGCTGGGCGACGCGGTCGACCTCTACGACACGGCGGACGGCTTCGCCTTCGTGCAGCTCGCCCGCGACGGCTACGTCGGCTACCTGCCGGCCGAAAGCCTCGGTCCGGCCGATCCGGAGCCGACGCACCGCGTCACCGCCCTGCGCACCTTCCTGTATCCCGAGCCGGACCTGAAGCGGCCGGTCCTCGGCCATCTCAGCCTCGGCGCACGCCTCGCCGCGACGGGGGAGGCTGGCGCCTACCTGGAGACGCCGGGCGGCTACGTGTTCGCCCGCCACTGCGCGCCCGTCGACGCGCGCGAGCCGGACTACGCCGCGACGGCCGCGCGGCTCGCCGGGACCCCCTATCTCTGGGGCGGCCGCACCAGCCTCGGGCTCGACTGCTCCGGCCTCGTGCAGCTCTGCCTCGACGCGGCGGGGCTGCCCTGCCCGCGCGACGCCGACATGCAGGAGCGGACCCTCGGGCAGGCGCTGACGTTCGACCCCGCGCGCCCGGAGGTCGCGGGCCTGCGCCGGGGCGACTTCGTCTTCTGGCGCGGCCATGTCGGGCTGATGGTCGATCCCGAGACGCTGATCCACGCCAACGGCCACCACATGGCGGTCGCCGCGGAGCCGCTCGCCGGGACGGTCGCCCGCATCGCGGCGCACAGCTTCGGCGCCGTGACGGGGATCCGGCGGCTCTGAGGGAAGCCGGCGCGGGTCCCATTCCCGCGGCAATCGTGCTACAGAGGGGCCACGGAGCGGCTCCGCTTCCCTCTTCCCGCCCGGTTCCTGGGCCAGTCCTGTTGACAGGACAGCCCCGCCCTCGCCACATCCCCCGCATGACCGCCGATATCGCGACCCCCGAGCCCGTCCCGGGCACCGCCGGCAAGCCGCCGCTGGAGATCCTGCTCTGCGCCCCGCGCGGCTTCTGCGCCGGCGTGGTGCGGGCCATCGACGTCGTGGAGCGGGCGCTCGCCATCTACGGGCCGCCCGTCTACGTCCGCCACGAGATCGTGCACAACAAGTACGTCGTGGAGAGCCTGAAGCGGAAGGGCGCCGTGTTCGTCCGCGAACTCGACGAGGTGCCGGACGGCGGCGCCCCGGTGATCTTCTCCGCCCACGGGGTGGCCAAGACCGTCCCGGCCAACGCTGATTCGCGCGGGCTGACGACGATCGACGCCACCTGCCCGCTGGTGACCAAGGTCCACCGCGAGGCCGAGATCCACCACAAGCGCGGCCGCCACGTGCTGCTCGTCGGCCATTCCGGCCATCCCGAGGTGGTGGGCACGATGGGCCAGCTGCCCAAGGGCTCGATCACCCTCGTGGAGGATCTCGAGCAGATCGCGGCCCTGACCCCGGACAATCCCGACAACCTCGCCTGGGTCACCCAGACGACCCTGTCGGTCGACGACACCCGGCACATCGTCGAGGCCCTGAAGAAGAAGTTCCCGAACATCACCGGGCCGCACAAGGACGACATCTGCTACGCCACCACCAACCGCCAGGAGGCGGTGAAGCAGGTGGCGCCGCTGGTCGACGCCCTGATCGTGGTCGGCTCGTCGAACTCGTCGAACTCGCAGCGCCTGCGCGAGGTCGCCGAGCGCGTCGGCTGCCCGATCACCCGCCTCGTGCTCCGCGCCGAGGAGATCGACTGGCCGGCCTTCGAAGGCATCCGCAAGCTCGGCCTCACGGCCGGCGCCTCGGCCCCCGAGGTCCTGGTCGAGGAGATCATCGACGCCTTCGCGGCCCGCTACGACGTGATGGTCGACACGGTCTCGACCGTGATCGAGGACATGGTCTTCCCGCTGCCGCGGGAGCTGCGCAGCGAGGCCGCCGAGTAGGCGGTCCGGTCCGACAGCGCCGACGCCCCGGGCTCGGGGCGCGCGGCAGGCTTTATGCGGGGGCGCTTCGGCGCCCCTTGCCGTATCGAACTTTCGACATCAGAGCGCAGACACGTGGCCGTCTACACCGAGGTATCCGACGCGGCGCTCGCCGAGTTCCTGTCCGCCTACGCGATCGGCAGCCTGCTCTCCTTCAAAGGCATCGCGGAGGGCGTCGAGAACTCGAACTTCTTCCTGCACACGACCGAGGGCGCCTACATCCTGACGCTCTACGAGAAGCGCGTCCGGGAACAGGACCTGCCGTTCTTCATCGGGCTGATGGAGCATCTCTCGGCCCGCGGCCTCGCCTGCCCGCAGCCCGTGCGCGACCGGGCTGGCCAAGCCCTCGGCCAGCTCTGTGGCCGGCCCGCCGCCATCGTGAGCTTCCTGGAGGGGGTCTCGGTCAAGGCGCCGGGCGTCGAGCATTGCCGGGAACTCGGCCGGGCCCTCGCGGAGTTGCACGCCGCCGGCCGGGACTTCCCGATGGTACGGGACAACAATCTCTCGGTGTCCGCGTGGCGCCCGCTCTTCGCGCAGGCCGAGGCCCAGGCCGATTCGGTCGAGCCCGGCCTCGCGGCGCGCACCCGGTCGGACCTCGCCGTCCTGGAGGCGCATTGGCCCCGGGACCTGCCGGGCGGTGTGATCCACGCGGACCTGTTCACCGACAACGTCTTCTTCATCGGCGACGCGCTGTCGGGCTTGATCGACTTCTACTTCGCCTGCACGGACGCCTTCGCGTACGACCTCGCGGTCTGCCTGAACGCGTGGTGCTTCGACCCCGACGGCACCTTCCACCGCGACATGGCCGCCGCGCTGATCGCCGGCTACGAGGCCGTGCGGCCCCTGGAGGCCGCCGAGGTCGCGGCCCTGCCGATCCTGTGCCGGGGCGCCGCGCTCCGCTTCATGCTCACCCGGCTGGTCGATTGGCTGAACGTGCCCCCGGGCGCCCTGGTGAAGCCGAAGGACCCGCGGGAATTCGATCGCCGGCTCACCTTTCACCGCCAGGCGCGGGACGCCCGCGATTACGGCCGGGCGGGCTGAGACGCGGATGAGCCGGCGACCCGCTGGACAACCGGGTCGATCCATCCGCCACGACCGGTTTGACAGGGCCGAACCCCGTCACCGCGAGCGCAGCGACGTGACCCAAGGTGGCGCGACGCTCGTCGCCGTGGCGCTGCCCTGGATCGCTTCGCTGCACGCGCACTGACGGCTGGGGCGCAGGGGGCGTCAGGCGGCCGCACCGCTTCGGGACGGGGAGGCGCGAAACCGCCGACCCTCGCGTTCGAACGAATCGTCGGGCCGCTCAGTCGGTCTCGCCGTCCAGACCCAGCCAGTGGCGGCCGTCGCGGGCGAGCAGCGCGTCGGCCTCCGTCGGGCCGGCGCTGCCCGCGGGGTAGAAGTTCACCTCCGCCTGCGGCCAGCCCTTGAGCAGGGGATCGACCGCGGCCCAGCCGGCCTCGATGTTGTCGGCGCGCTGGAACAGCGTCGCGTCGCCGGTCATGCAATCGTAGAGCAGCGTCTCGTAGCCGACATTCGGCCGGTCGGCGAAGAAGTCCTTGTAGCGGAAGCCGGAGCGCACCCGGCCGATCTTCATCTGCGGCCCCGGCACCTTGACGTTGAACTCGGTGCTGACCCCGTGATCGGGATCGATCTGGATCCGCATCACGGTGGGCGCGAGGTCGGCCGTGGGGGTGTCCTCGAACATCTTGAACGGCGCCGGCTTGAACAGCACGGCGATCTCGGTGCGCCGCCCGGTCATGCGCTTGCCGGTGCGGACGTAGAACGGCACCCCGGCCCAGCGCCAGTTCTCGATGCTGAGCTTCAACGCGATGTAGGTCTCGGTGACCGAGTCCTTCGCCACGTGCGGCTCGTCCCGGTAGGCGGGCACGTCGCGCCCCTCCGAGGTGCCGGCCGTGTACTGGCCGCGCACCGCGTCCTCGGGCGGGATCGGCTTCACGGCCTCGGCGAGCTTGGCCTTCTCGGTGCGCACGGCCTCCGCGTCGAAGGAGTTCGGCGGCTCCATGGCGACCATGCAGAGCAGCTGGAACATGTGGTTCGGCACCATGTCGCGCAGCGCCCCGGTCGGCTCGTAGAAGCCGCCCCGCTCCTCGACGCCCACGGTCTCGGCCGCCGTGATCTGGATGCTGTCGATGTATTCCCGCCGCCAGACCGGCTCCAGCAGGCCGTTGGCGAAGCGGAACGCCATGATCGACTGAACGGTCTCCTTACCCAGGAAGTGGTCGATCCGGTAGAACTGGCTCTCGTCGCCCTGGCGCAGGATGCGGGCGTTCAGCTCCCGGGCCGAGGCGAGATCGGAGCCGAACGGCTTCTCGATGACCACGCGGCGGAAGGTGTCGCCCTCCTGCTTGAGCAGGCCGGCCTGGCCGAGCCCGTCCACGATCGTCCCGAAGAAGCGCGCCGCCACCGCGCAGTAGAACACCGCGCTGCCGGTGACCCGCTGCTTCACGGCCGCGTAGGTCTCGGGCTTCTCGAAATCGCCCTTGAGGTAGTGGAGCCGATCCCGGATGAAGCCCCAGCTCTTCGGGTCGATGTGGTCGGCGTGGAACTCCGAGGTCGGGTCCTTGCTGAACGCCTCCAGGGTCTGGGTGAGATTCTCGCGGAGCGATTCGTCCGTCCCGTCATTGTGATCGATGCCGAGGATCGAGAAGCCCTCGGACAGCAGGCCGGCGCCGGCGAGGTTGTAGAGCGAGGGCATCAGCAGGCGCTTGGTGAGGTCGCCGCCAGCCCCGAAGATCACCAGCGTGCAGGGCGGCGCCGGCTGCGTGCCGCAGGCTGCCGTGTCCTTGAGGGCTGTCGTCGGCTCGGCCATCCCTGACTCCCGTGTGGCTGCACTGCACCAAACCGGCCTGACAACCCGCCGCGGCGAGGCCCGTTCCGGTACCCGCTGGGCTATGCTGCGCCGAGGTTAGGATCAAGGAACCCCGCATGCATACCCATTCCCTCGAGCCCTGGGCCCACAGCCACGTCTTCCTGGGCGACCGGCACGATCGGCACGCCCGCCGGACCTGGGCGGTGGTCGCGCTCACGGCCGTCACGATGGTGGCGGAGGTCGCCGGCGGCACGTGGCTCGGCTCGATGGCGCTGGTCGCCGACGGCTGGCACATGTCGACCCACGCGGCGGCCCTGGGCGTCGCGGCGCTCGCCTACCACTTCGCCCGGCGCCACGCGGACGACCCCCGCTTCAGCTTCGGCACCGGCAAGTTCGGCGACCTCGCGGCCTTCGCCAGCGCGCTGCTGCTCGGCCTGATCGCCCTGCTGATCGGCGCCGAGAGCCTCGACCGGCTGCTGCACCCGGTGGCGATCGGCTTCGGTCAGGCGATCCCGATCGCCGTGCTGGGGCTCGCCGTGAACCTCGCGAGCGTCTGGCTGCTGCACGACGACCACGACGACCACGGCCACGACGACCACGCTCACCATCACGGAGGCCACGCGCACGGAGGTCACGCGCACGCGGGCCACGCGCATGGCGGCCACGGCGGCCACGACACGAACTTCCGGGCCGCCTACGTCCACGTCCTGGCCGACACGCTGACGTCGGTCCTGGCCATCGTGGCGCTGCTCGGCGGGCGCTATCTCGGCCTCGCCTGGCTCGACCCGGCCATGGGCCTCGTCGGCACCGCCGTGATCCTGGCGTGGTCGTGGAGCCTGCTGCGGACGGCCGCCCTCGTGCTCCTCGACGCACGGTCCTCGCCGGCGGCCACCCGGGAGATCCGGGAGCGCCTGGAGATCGGCGGCGACCGGGTCAGCGACCTGCATCTCTGGCAGATCGGGCCGGGCCACCGGGCCGCCGTGATCGCCCTCGTCAGCGACGATCCGCAACCGCCCGCCCACTACAAGGCGCGCCTCGCCGGGGTGAAGGGCCTGAGCCACGTCACCGTCGAGGTCCAGCTCTGCGGGGGGCACGCGGCGGCGGCCTGACGGTCCCGCGCGGGCGCTCGGCCCGGCGGCCGCTACTCGTCGGGGCGGACCGCCTGGCCGCCCCGGTCGATCGGCAGGCTCGGGCCCTTCAGCTCGGAATCGCTCGGCAGGGCGCGCACGTCCCAGCCGCCGCCGAGCGCCCGGATCAGCGTGACCGCCGCAGTGAAGCGGTTCAGTCGCACCTGAAGGGCGTTGACCTCGTTGTTCACGAGCAGGTTCTGCGCGGTCACCACCGTGGTGAAGTTCTGGGTGCCGGCCCGGTACTCGTTGAGGGTGATCTCCACGGCCCTGCGCGACAGGTCCACGGCGGTGTCCTGCGCCCCCTGCTGCTGGCCGAGGATGCGCAAAGCCGCCATCTGGTTCTCGACCTCCGCGAAGGCGGCCAGCACCACCTGCCGGTAATTGGCCACCGCCGCGTCGTAGCCGGCCTCGGCCGAGCGCAGCGCCGCGGTGCGGGCGCCGCCGTCGAACAGCACCTCGCTGCCGGAGGCCGCCACCGACCAGACCTGGTTGGCCGCTGAGAGCAGGCCGTTGCGGGTCGCCCCCGAGATGCCGCCCTGGGCCGAGATCGTCACGGTCGGGAAGAAGGCCGCCACCGCCACGCCGATGCGCTCGCTCTGCGATTGGACGAGGCGCTCGGCCTGGGCCACGTCGGGCCGCCGCTCCAGCAGGTCGCCGGGGATGCCCACCGGCACGCCCGGCGGGCTGCGCCCGATGCCGGATACCGGGATCGACACCTCGGAGGGCGGCCGCCCGATCAGGGTGGCGATGGCGTTGACGAACTGCACCCGGGTCAGGCGCACCGCGATGGCCTGGGCCTGGATGGTCTGGACCTGGGTCTGCGCGGTGATCACGTCGGAGCGCGCCGCGACCCCGGCGGCGTACTGGTTCTCGGTGATCGCCAGGGTCCTCTTGAAGTTCTCGACGTTCTCGTCGAGCACCTTCTGGAGGGAATCGGCGTAGCGCACCGTCAGGTAGTCGGCCGCGATCTCCGCCTGGATGCTCAGGCGGGTCAGCGCGATCGTGGCGGCGTCGGACTGCGCCAGGGCCGCCTCGCTCTCGATGGTGCGGCGCGTGCCGCCGAACAGGTCGAGCTCCCAGCTCGCCTGGCCCAGCAGCGCCACGTTGGTTCGCGTGGCTGTGCCGCTGCCGGTCCGGGTGATGCTCGGCGCGCCGATCACCGTCGGGTACAGGGCCGCCTGCGCGGAGGCGACGAGCGCCCGCGCCTGCCGGTAATTCGCCACCGCCTGCCGGAGGGACTGGTTGTCGACGTCGACGAGGCGGATCAGCCGGTCGAGGGTCGGGTCCTTGAACACCCGCCACCAGTCGCCGCGCTCGACCGCGTCGCTCGGCCGGGCCTCGCGCCAGCCCTTCTTCCGCGCCGCGACGTAGGCCGGGCTGTCCTCCCGGACACCGCCCTGCTTGTAGGCCAGCGGCGTCTCCACGGAGGGTCGGGTGTAGTCCGGGCCGACCACGCAGCCGGCGAGGAGCGGGGCGGCGAGGAGCAGGGATGCGAGGGTGCGGAGCCGTTGATGGGTAAAAAGCGCACCTCCCACCCTGAACCTCATCCTGAGGTGCCGGAGCGTAGCGGAGGCCTCGAAGGAGCCCTCCAGGAATCGCGCGCCTGGCTGGAGCCCTCCTTCGAGGCTGCTGCGCAGCACCTCAGGATGAGGAGGTGGGTTGGAGGAACCCCCGCGCGCGATCGCGGCCGCCGCTGTTTCACGTGAAACCTTAACCATCACTCTCCGGCCGGCAGCGCCGCTTCTCCGCTCCGCCCGCCGCGCCTGCGCCGGTTGAGCACCCTGTGCCGGAGGCGATCGAGGGTGAGGTAGACGACAGGGGTGGTGTAGAGGGTCAGGATCTGGCTCACAATCAGCCCGCCGACGATGGCGATGCCCAGCGGGCGGCGCAGCTCCGCGCCCTCGCCGTTGGCCAGGATCAGCGGCACGGCGCCGAGCATGGCGGCCAGCGTCGTCATCATGATCGGCCGGAAGCGCAGGAGACAGGCCTCGCGGATCGCGTCCACGGGATTCGCGGCCCGGGTCCGCTCCGCGTCGATCGCCACGTCGATCATCATGATCGCGTTCTTCTTCACGATGCCGATGAGCAGGAACACCGCGATCAGCGCGATGATGGTGAAGTCGGTGCCCGTCACCAGCAGGGCCAGCACCGCGCCGACGCCGGCCGAGGGCAGGGTCGAGAGGATCGTCAGCGGGTGCACGAAGCTCTCGTAGAGGATCCCCAGCACCGCGTAGACCGCCAGGATCGCCGCCAGGATCAGCAGCGGCTGGCGCGACGCGGAGGCGACGTAGTTCTTGGCCGCGCCGGCATACTCGCCGTGGATCGTGGCGGGCAGCTGCAGGGAGGCCATGGCCCGGTCGATGGCGTCGGTGGCGTCCGACAGGCTCTTGCCCGGGGCGAGGTTGAACGAGATCGTGGTCGCCACGAACAGGCCCTGGTGGCTCACCTGCACGGGGGCGCTGCCGGGCTCGATCCGCGCGAAGGCCGAGAGCGGCACCATCGTCTCCTTGGCGGCCGAGACCGGCGCGCTCGACGAGGCGCCGCCCTTGCTCGCCGCGATGGCGTTGGCGGAGGCGTTGCGGGCCGAGTCGGACGCGATGGCGGCGGCGTTCGAGGCGGTGTCGGCCGTGCTGGCGGAGGCGGCGGCGGCCGCCGCCGCGACGGCGCCCGCGGTGCCCGAGCCGCCGACGGCGCCGGAGCCCGTGGCGACGCCGGTCGCGGCGCTCGCCGACGACCCGCTGCCCGGGCTGCTGGTGCCGGTCGCCGCGTTGGTGTTGACGGTCCCGCCCGCCGCCACCGTGCCGGCGACCGCGTTGGTGGTGGCCGAGCCCGGCGCGTTGCCGCCCGAGGTCGAGACGTAGATCTGCTTGAGCGTCTCCGGCGTTTCCAGGTAGCGCGGCGCGATCTCCATCACGACGTGGTACTGGTTCAGCGGGTTGTAGATCGTCGAGACCTGGCGCTGGCCGAAGGCGTCGTAGAGGGTGTTGTCGATCTTGTTCGGCGTGATGCCGTAGCGGAACGCGGTCGCCCGGTCGATCACGACCCGGCTCTCCAACCCGCCCTCCTGCTGGTCCGAGGTCACGTCCGCGAAGGTCGGGTCCTTCTGCAGGGCCGCCACCAGCTTCGGGGCGGCGGCGAACAGCTCCTCGGCCGTGTCGCCCTGGAGGGTGTACTGGTACTGGGCGAAGCTCTGGCGGCCGCCCATCTGCAGGTCCTGGCGGGGGAAGACGTAGAGGCGCGCGCCCGCGACCTGCGCGAGCTTCGGCCGCAGCCGCGCCATCACGGCCGAGATCGGCGCCCGCTCGTTGAGCGGCTTCAGGCCGACGAAGACGTTGGCCGAGTTGGTGCCGCGGCCGCCCGTGAAGCCGACGACGCTCTCGACCGCCGGATCCGCCCCGACGATCGCGGTCGCCTGCGTGAGCTTCTTCTCCATCGACTGGAACGAGATGCGCTGGTCGGCCTGGATGCCGCCCATCATCTGCCCGGTATCCTGCTCGGGGAAGAAGCCCTTCGGGACGATGATGTAGAGGTAGACGTTGAGCCCGACCGTGGCGAGCAGGCTCAACAGGACGAGGCGCGGATGGGCGAGCGCCACCTCCAGCGTCCGCGCGTAGGCCCCGAGCAGCCGGGCGAAGCCGCCCTCCAAAATCCGGATCAGCAGGTTCGGCCGGCGGCCGGCCGGCGGTTCGCCATTGGGGCCATGCCCCTCGGCCCGGAGCAGCCGGGCACACATCATCGGCGTGGTCGTGAGCGAGAGCACCAAGGAAATCAGGATCGACAGCGACAGGGTGACGGAGAATTCCTGGAAGATGCGGCCGACGAGGCCGCCCATCAGCAGGATCGGCAGGAACACCGCGATGAGTGACAGGCTCATCGAGATCACCGTGAACCCGACCTCCCGCGCGCCGATCAGCGCCGCCTGGAGCCGGGGCTTGCCCTCCTCGATGTGCCGCTGGACGTTCTCCAGCACCACGATGGCGTCGTCGACCACGAAGCCGGTGCCGATGATCAGCGCGGTCAGCGACAGGATGTTGAGCGAGTAGCCGAGCAGATACATCGCCGAGAAGGTGCCGACGATCGAGATCGGCACGGCGACCGCCGGGATCAGCGTGGCCCGCCAGGAGCGCAGGAAGCCGTACACCACCAGGATGACGAGGCCGACCGCCACCAGCAGCGTCTCCTCGGTGGCCGCGAGGGAGGCGCGGATCGTGGCGCTGCGATCGCCGGTGAGCTTGATGTCGATGCCGCCGGGCAGGGAGGCGGTGATCTGCGGCAGCGCCTCCTTCACGGCGTTGATGGTCTCGACCACGTTGGCGCCGGGCTGCTTGTAGACGAACAGCAGCACGCCCGGCTTGCCGTTGACGATGCCGAGGTTGCGCTTGTCCTCGACCCCGTCGAGCACCTGCCCGACATCGGTGAGCTTCACCGCGGCGCCGTTGCGGTAGGCCACGATGATGTCGCGGTAATCGGCGGCCTTGCGGCCCTGATCGTTGGCGTAGAGCTGGTAGCGGCGGTCGCCCGCGTCGATCTCGCCCTTGGGCGAGTTCGCGTTCGCGGAGGCGAGCGCGGCCCGGATGCCCTCGAGGCCGATGCCGTAGTTGAACAGGGCCGTGGGATCGAGCTCGACCCGCACGGCCGGCAGGGACGAGCCGCCGATATCGACGTTGCCGACGCCCGGCAGCTGCGACAGCTTCTGCTGCACCACGGTGGCGGCGGAATCGTAGACCTGGCCGCGGGTCAGCGTCTCCGAGGTCATGCCGAGGATGATGATCGGCGTGTCGGCGGGGTTGAACTTCCGGTAGGTCGGGTTCTGCCGGAGCGACGCGGGCAGGTCGGCGCGCGCCGCGTTGATGGCGGCCTGGACGTCGCGGGCCGCGCCGTCGATGTCGCGGTTGAGGCCGAACAGCAGCACGATCCGGGTCGAGCCGAGGGAGTTCGTGGACGTCATCTCGTTGACGTCCGCGATGGCGCCGAGCCGCCGCTCCAGGGGCGCCGCCACGGTGGTGGCCATGGTGTCGGGCGAGGCGCCGGCCATCTGGGCCTGGACGAGGATCACCGGGAAGTCGATCTGCGGCAGCGGCGCCACCGGCAGCTTCAGGAAGGCGAACAGCCCGGCGAGCAGCACGCCGATCGTGAGCAGCGTGGTCGCCACCGGCCGCCGGATGAACGGCTCGGAGATGTTCACGGCAGCGCCTCGCCGGGCGCGAGATCCGGCCCCCGCCGCCCCGAGATCCGCCGCTCCAGCCGGTCGAAGGCCAGGTAGATCACCGGCGTGGTGAACAGCGTCAGCACCTGGCTGACGATCAGGCCGCCCGCGATGCAGATGCCGAGCGGCTGGCGCAGCTCGGAGCCGACGCCGGTGCCGAGGATCAGCGGCACCGCCGCGAAGAGCGCCGCCAGCGTCGTCATCAGGATCGGCCGGAAGCGCAGCAGGCAGGCCTGGAAGATCGCCTCGCGGGGCTCGAGCCCGTCCTCGCGCTCCGCCTGGAGCGCGAAGTCGATCATCATGATGGCGTTCTTCTTCACGATGCCGATCAGCAGCACGATGCCGATCACCGCGATGATGTCGAGCGACAGGCCGAACAGCATCAGGCCGAGCAGCGCCCCGATCCCCGCCGACGGCAGGGTCGAGAGGATCGTGATCGGGTGGATGAAGCTCTCGTAGAGCACGCCCAGCACGATGTAGACGGTCACGATCGCCGCCAGGACCAGGAACAGCTCGTTGCCGAGCGCCGACTGGAAGGCGAAGACCGAGCCCTGCGGCACCACCCGGAACGAGGGCGGCAGGCCGATCTCGGCCTTGACCTTGTCGATCGCCTCGACCGCCTGCCCCAGCGCCGCGCCGGGGGCGAGGTTGAACGACACGGTGGTGGCCGGGAACTGGCCGAGATGGGAGATCAGCAGCGGCGCCCGCCGCTCGCTGATCCGCGCGACCGCCGAGAGCGGCACCTGCCCGTTGGTCGCCGTGGAGGAGGGCAGGTAGATCGCGTCGAGGCTGCGGAGCGTCGTGTGCAGCTTCGGGTCGGCCTCCAGGATCACCCGGTACTGGTTGGACTGGGTGAAGATCGTCGAGATGATCCGCTGGCCGAAGGCGTCGTAGAGGGCGTTGTCGATCGTCGCCGGGGTGATGCCGTAGCGGCCGGCGGTCGGCCGGTCGATGGTCACGTAGGCGGCGAGCCCCTGGCCCTGGTGGTCGCTCGCCACGTCGGTGACCACGGGCGACTTCGCCAGCGCCTCGGTGAAGCGCGGCACCCAGGTCTCGAAATCGTCGATGTTCGGGCTCTCCAGGATCACCTGGTACTGGGTCGCCGAGACCGCGGTGTCGATCGTCAGGTCCTGGACCGGCTGCATGTAGAGCCGCATGCCGGGCTGGTTGGCCGCCGCCGCCGAGATCCGCCGGATGATCGCGCTGGCCGTCGCGGTGCGCGCGTCCCGGGGCTTCAGGTTGATCAGCATCCGGCCGGAATTGAGCGTGACGTTCTGGCCGTCGACCCCGATGAACGACGACAGGCTGGCCACGTCCGGGTCCTTGAGGACGATCTCGGCCATCCGCTGCTGGCGCTCGGCCATGGCGGCGTAGGAGACCGACTGGTCGGCCTGGGTGATGCCCTGGATCACGCCCGTGTCCTGCACGGGGAAGAAGCCCTTCGGGATCACCGCGAACAGGTAGATCGTGAGCCCGAGCGTGCCGAGCGCCACCAGCAGGGTCAGGCCCTGGTGGTTGAGGACGACCCGCAGGGAGCGGCCGTAGGACTCGATCGTGCCGTCGATGGCGCGCCGGCCCAGGCGGGAGAGGACGCCCTCCCGGCGGCGGTGGCCGGCTTCCGGGACGTGCTTCAGGAGCCGCGCGCACAGCATCGGCACCAGCGTCAGCGAGACCACCGCCGAGATGATGATCGTGGCCGCCAGCGTGATGGCGAATTCGTGGAACAGCCGCCCGACCACGTCGCCCATGAACAGGAGCGGGATCAGCACGGCGATCAGCGAGACGGTCAGCGAGATGATGGTGAATCCGATCTCGCGGGAGCCCTTGAGCGCCGCCTCCAGGGGCGAGTCCCGGGCCTCCACGTGCCGGGCGATGTTCTCGATCACCACGATGGCGTCGTCGACCACGAAGCCGGTGGCGATGGTGAGCGCCATCAGCGACAGGTTGTCGAGGGAGAAGCCGTACAGGTCCATGACCGACAGGGCGCCGACCAGCGACAGCGGCACCGACAGGCTCGGGATCAGGGTCGCCGACAGGCTGCGCAGGAACAGGAAGATCACCAGCACCACGAGCGCGATGGCGAGGCCGAGCTCGAACTGCACGTCCTCCACGGAGGCGCGGATCGTGGTGGTCCGGTCGGTGAGCGGCGCCACCACGACGGCGGCCGGCAGGCTCGCCTGGAGCTGCGGCAGCAGCGACTTGATCTTGTCGACGGTCGCGATGACGTTGGCGCCGGGCTGGCGCTGGATGTTCAGGATCACCGCCGGCGTCGCGTCCGCCCAGGCGCCGAGCTTGGTGTTCTCCGGCCCCTCGACCACGTCGGCCACCTCCGAGAGCATCACCGGGGCGCCGTTGCGGTAGGCGATGATCGCCGCGTCGTAGGCCTTCGGGTCGCGGATCTGGTCGTTGGCGTTGATCGCGTAGGACTGCTTCGGCCCGTCGATCGTGCCCTTCGGCGTGTTGACGTTGAGGTTGGTGATGGTGGTGCGCAGGTCGTCGATGTTGAGCCCGTAGGCGGCGAGCGCCCGCGCGTTGAACCGGACCCGCACGGCCGGGCGCTGGCCGCCCGAGATGCTCACGAGGCCGACGCCCGCCACCTGGCTGATCTTCTGCGCGAGGCGCGACTCGGCGAGGTCGCGCACCTGGGTGAGCGGCAGGGTCTTGGAGGTGAGCGCCAGCGTCAGGACCGGCGCGTCGGCCGGGTTGACCTTCGCGTAGATCGGCGGCGCCGGCAGGTCGGAGGGCAGGAGGTTGCCGGCGGCGTTGATCGCCGCCTGGACCTGCTGCTCGGCGATGTCCAGCGGCAGGTCCAGGCTGAACTGCAGGGTGATGACCGAGGCGCCCGCGGAGGATTGCGAGGTCATCTGGTTGAGGTTGGCGAGCTGGCCGAACTGCCGCTCCAGCGGCGCCGTCACCGAGGAGGTCATCACCTCGGGGCTGGCGCCGGGATAGAAGGTCTGGACCTGGATCGTCGGGTAATCGACCGCCGGCAGCGCCGAGACGGGCAGGTTCAGGTACGACACGCCGCCGACGATCAGGATCGCCAGCATCAGCAGCGTCGTGGCCACCGGTCGCAGGATGAACAGGCGGGACGGGTTCATGACGCGCTCCCGTTATCCCTTCCCCCGCGGAGGGGGGAGAGGGAGCGTCGCGCCAGAGCCGTCCTCACTGCGCCTGACGGCGCCGGTGCCGACGACCGCCCTCCGCTGTCCCTTGGGAATCCGCCGCCGCGTCGGCCGGCGCGGCGGGCTTCACCTCCCCCTTGCCGTCAGCCTTGCCGTCCGGCTTCGCCGCCGCGGCCTTGCCGTCGCCGGCGACCGCCGGCGCGCCCTCGGTGATGCGCACCGGCGCGCCGTCCTTCAGCCGGTCGGTGCCGTCCGTGACGACGCGGTCACCCGGGTTCAGCCCGGAGACCACCACCGTGTGGGTCCCGTCAGTCTCGCCGGTCTTGATCGGCCGGACCGTGACCTTGCTGTCCCCGTCCATCAGGTAGACGTAGGTGCCGGGCGTGCCCTGGAGCAGGCTGGAATTCGGCACCAGCGTCGCGCCCCGCACCGTGTCGACGGTCAGCTTGGCGTTGACGAACTGGTTCGGGAACAGCTCCTCGTCGGAATTGTCGAACAGCGCGCGCAGCTTCACCGTGCCGGTGGTCGTGTCGATCTGGTTGTCGACCGTGTCGAGGCGGCCGGTGGCGATCTCGTGGGCGTCGCCGCGGTCGTAGGCCCGCACGGTGAGCTTCGCGCCCGCCCGCACCTGCCGCATCACCCGCGACACGTCGTCTTCCGGCAGGGTGAACACCACCGAGATCGGGTGGAGCTGGGTCACCACCACGATCGCCGTGGAGGCGGCCGAGATGTAGTTGCCCTGGTCGACTTGGCGCAGGCCGACGCGGCCGTCCACCGGCGAGACGATGTGCGTGTAGGCGATGTTGAGCTTCTGCTGGTCGACGAGCGCCTGGTCGGCCGCGACCGTGCCCTCGTTCTGCTTCACCAGGGCGGCCTGCGTGTCGACGTTCTGCTTCGAGATCGAGTCCTGCCGGTTCAGCGTCTGGTAGCGCTGCAGGTCGAGCTTCGAGTTCTGGAGCAGCGCCTGGTCGCGGGCGAGCTGGCCCTGGTACTGCGCGAGCAGCGCCTCGTAGGGGCGGGAATCGATCCGGGCGAGCTCGTCGCCCGCCTTCACGTTCTGGCCCTCCCGGAACTGCACCTGCGTGAGGTAGCCGCTGATCTGCGACTTCACCGTCACGGTGGCGAGCGGCGTCACGGTACCGAGGCCCTGCAGCACCACCGGCATGTCGCCGGTCGTGGCGCTGGCGATGCCCACCGCCTGCGGCATGTCGGCCCCGCCGCGCCGGCCGCCGTGGCCGCCGGTGTGATGCGCCGTCGCCGGCTCGGCACCCTTGCCGGTGCGGGCCTCGTACCAGCGGTGGCCGATCGCCCCGGCGCCGGCGAGCAGCACCAGGAACACGAGCCAGCGGATCGGGCGGAAGCGCCGCGTCCGGACCTCGCGCGCGGGCGCCTCGCCGGGCTGGTAGGCGCGGGCCGTGTCGGTCCGGATCGGTGAACTCTCGTTCATGCCTGACTAGAGCACAGGACGGTCGTCTGCGCGACCGGCGGCACCCTATCCCTCGCTGTCCAAGCCCCCATGCCGCCCCCGGAACGCCGCGTCCCGGAAGCCCGTCCTGAAGCCGCCCGGTCCCGCGGGACCCGACGGCTCCGATCCCGTGTACGGGAGCGTAAGCCCATAAAGCTGTCCGGGCCCCGAACGGCTCCTTACCGCGGCGTCATGGACACCCGCGGCCGCGCCGCTCGCGCACCTCGCGGCGCCCTCCACCGGTGCCCGGCCAATGCGCCGTCACTAGGGCGGCGACGTTTCACTCGTGTTGCTGGGGCCCGCCGGACGCGTCCGGTACCGCATAAGCGCGCAGCACCGCCCGGAACGCGGGATCGACCGGGGTGACGGCCACGGCGCGGCGCAGGCCGAGTCCGAGGCCGCCGATCAGCAGCGCCAGCACCAGGCAGCCGAGGAACGCGCGTGAGGAGGGCCGCATCGTCGTATCCGGTGGCCGACCCAGCGAGCGGGGCGTGAGCGGGTGCGGCCGCGTCCGGACATGCCGAAAGGGCCACCGACCCGCAAGTCGATGACCCTTCTGGGGACCGGAGCGGCGCCCCGCTGACGGAGCGAGGGGGCGAAGCTCCGTCGGCGTGTGCGCCGCTCCGGCCGTGATCCGAACCTAAGAGACGGGTGATGAATGTCAACATTCGTCAGCCGGCCCCGGCGCGCCGGAGACCGGGTCTGTGCGACCGCGCACATTCCGCAACGCGCGACGGCCATGTTACAGGCCGGCGATGCCGAGACCCGCCATGCCGACTCTCTCGATGCCCGGCGCCGCGTGCCGTACCCCGTGCCGCGCCGCATGAGGTCCGCCGTCATCAACCCCGTCTTCGACGCGCTGCCCACGACCGTGTTCGAGACCATGTCGCGTCTCGCGCGGGTCCACGGTGCGATCAATCTCGGCCAGGGATTCCCGGACGACGCCGGGCCGGCGGATGTCCGCGAGCGGGGCGCGCGGGCGCTCCTGGACGGCTGGAACCAGTACCCGCCGATGATGGGCCTGCCGGCCCTGCGCGAGGCGGTCGCCGCCCATTACGCGCAGCACCAGGGCCTCGTCCTCGACCCGGAGACCGAGGTGATGGTCACCTCCGGGGCGACCGAGGCCCTGGCCGGCGCGCTCCTGGCGCTGATCGAGCCCGGCGACGAGGTCGTGCTGTTCGCGCCCATGTACGACGCCTACCTGCCCCTGGTCCGGCGGGCGGGCGGCGTGCCGCGGGTCGTGGCGCTCCGGCCCCCGGACTTCCGCCTCGACGAGGCCGCGCTCGCGGAGGCTTTCGGGGCGCGGACCCGGGTCGTGGTGCTGAACAACCCCCTCAACCCGAGCGCCACCCTGTTCGCGCCCGAGGACCTCGACCTGCTCGCCCGCTACTGCCAGCGCTTCGACGTGACCGCCCTCTGCGACGAGGTCTGGGAGCACGTGGTGTTCGACGGCGCGCGCCACCGGCCGCTGATGGCGCTGCCCGGGATGCGGGAGCGGACCGTCAAGATCGGCTCGGCCGGAAAGATCTTCTCCCTCACCGGCTGGAAGGTCGGCTTCGTGATGGCCGATGCCCGGCTGATGCGCGGGCTCGCCAAGGCGCACCAGTTCCTGACCTTCACGACGCCCCCGAACCTCCAGGAGGCGGTGGCCTACGGGCTGGGCAAGCCGGCCCCGTGGTTCGAGGCGATGCGGGCCGGCTACGCCCGGTCCCGCGACAGGCTCGCGGACGGCCTGCGCGGCCTCGGCTTCACCGTACTGCCGGCCCGGGCCACGTGGTTCCTCAACATCGACATCACCGCCCGCGGCCACGCCGACGACGTGGCCTTCTGCGAGGCCCTGGTCACCCGTCACGGCGTCGCGGCGATCCCCGTGAGCGCCTTCTACCCGGACGCCTCCGTGCGCGGCCTCGTCCGGCTCTGCTTCGCCAAGGACGACGCGACCCTGGATGCGGCGCTCGACCGCATGCGCGGGCTCCCGGGGGCCGGGGCATGAGGGTCGGCTCGAGGGACGGTATGACGGGCAGCAGGACGGGCATCACGGCGGACCGCACGCGCCGAGCGGGCGCCGTCCTTGCGGGGATCCCGGTGGGGGGCCACATCGTTGGGGACGATGGCTTCCCGACGGATCCCGACCATGGACTTCACCCAGGCTGCCCAGGCCGGGCGTTTCGCCCGTGCCGAGACCTTCCCCGGGGGCGAGACCCGCGCCGGCCCCCGGCCCCCCTACCTGTCGGCGGATCTCGGACGGGAGGCGAGCCTCGCCCGGCTGGAGACGCTGGCCCACCTGATGGACACCGCCTTCGTCATCCCGGGCATCAACCGGCGGGTCGGGTTCGACGCGCTGATCGGCCTCGTGCCGGTGATCGGCGACTTGGCCGGCATGGTGATCTCGTCCTTCATCGTCTACGAGGCGAAGCGCCTCGGGGCGCCGCGCTGGCTGGTGGCCCGGATGGGCCTGAACGTGGCCTTCGACGGGCTGATCGGCGCCGTGCCGGTGGCGGGCGACTTGTTCGACGCCGCCTTCAAGGCCAATCGCCGCAACGTCCGGCTACTGCGCCGCTGGCTGGAGCGCAGCGGCAATCTGCGTCCCACCGAGATCGACGGCACCGCGACCCGGCTCGACGGCTGAGCGTTCCCGGCCTCCGTCCCGCGGCCGACCGGTCGCGGGGCCGCCCGGATATCGGGGCGGCCGACGCGCGCGCGATGCGGCTCGAGAGGCAGCACGGATGAACGAGGTCACGCGTCCCGGCGACAGCGAGGTCGTGCCCCCGCCGATGCCCGGTGCCCAGCCGCTGGTCCTGCGGCCGGACGAGGGCGCGCCGCCGCCGGTCCTGCCCGGGGCCGCCGGCCGGCGCGCCCGGCTGTCGCCGCTCAACCGGCGCCGCCTCGACAATTTCCGCCGCAACCGGCTCGGCTACGGATCGTTCGTGATCTTCACGGTCCTGTTCGTGCTCAGCCTGTTCGCGGAGTTCATCGCCAACGACCGCCCGATCGTGATGTCCTACAAGGGCGAGTGGCTGGTCCCGGTCCTGGTCGACTATCCGGAGGAGAAGTTCGGCGGCTTCCTCGCCACGACCGACTACCGCTCCCCCGAGATCCGCCGGGAGATCGCGGCGAACGGCTGGGCGCTTTGGTCGCCGATCCCGTACGCGTACGACACGATCAACGAGGACCTGCCGACGCCGTCGCCGTCGCCGCCGACCTGGATGCTCACGGACGCGCAGTGCAAGCCCGTCGCCGAGAAGCTCGGCGGCTCGACCTGCGCGGACATTCCCTGGCACTGGCTCGGCACCGACAACACCACGCGGGACGTGCTGGCGCGGGTGATCTACGGCTTCCGCATCTCGGTCCTGTTCGGTCTGATCCTGGCCGCGGTCTCGTCGGTGATCGGGGTCATCGCGGGGGCCGTGCAGGGCTATTTCGGCGGCTGGGTCGATCTCGCCTTCCAGCGCTTCATCGAGGTCTGGGGCGGCATCCCGACCCTCTACCTGATCATCATCATCTCGGCCTTCATCGCCCCGGGCTTCTTCGTCCTGCTCGGGATCATGCTGCTGTTCTCCTGGGTCGCGCTGGTGAGCGTGGTGCGTGCCGAGTTCCTGCGGGCGCGGAACTTCGAGTATGTCCGGGCGGCCCGGGCGCTGGGGCTGTCGAATATCCGGATCATGACGGTCCACCTGCTGCCGAACGCCATGGTGGCGACGCTGACCTTCCTGCCGTTCATCCTGAACGGCTCGATCACCACCCTGACCTCGCTCGACTTCCTCGGCTTCGGCCTGCCGCCGGGCTCGCCGTCCCTCGGAGAGCTTCTCGCGCAGGGCAAGGACAATCTGACCGCGCCGTGGCTTGGATTGACCGGTTTCCTGGTCATCGCCGTGATGTTGAGCCTGCTCGTCTTCGCCGGCGAGGCCGTGCGGGACGCCTTCGATCCGCGCAAGACTTTCGCCTGAGGCTGCGCGGGTTGCGAAAATGACGCAGGGCCTCGCCCCGCGCTCGCACAACTGTACGAAGATTGCGCATTGTGCCCGCACGACCGGGCGGCAATCGTATACGACCGTCTAGAGCCGGCCCCTGACCCGGGGGTAAAGGTCTCTGCCGGCTGCGAAAACCCGCTTCGAGGAAGCGACTAGCATTCGCCGGGCGGACACCGATAAAGCCTCTCAGAAGTGTCCATTAAGTGGCGCCAATGCAACCATACCCTGTAAGCCTCGCCGCGTGATGCAGAGTTAGACTTCGGTCTCATCACAGATAATTGTATGGCGCGGCTTGCATTTTTCGGACGCTGACTTAACTCGCGAAAAGTGGGGATCCCATCAGGCATTTGTGCCGAGGAACGAGAGAATGTCAGAAGCTGCGCCGACATCGCAATTGGATTTCATCGAGCGGACCGTGGACGTCGTCGCGGCCTACGTTTCCAACAACTCGCTGCCCTCGGCCGAATTGCCGGCCCTGATCGCGAGCATCCACGAGGCGCTGAACACGATCGGGGCCGGCCCCGTCGCTCCGGCGACCGAGAGCGTCGAGCGGCCGACGCCCGCCCAGATCCGCAAGTCGATCCGCCCCGACGGGCTGGTCAGCTTCATCGACGGGAAGTCGTACAAGACGCTGAAGCGTCACCTGACCAAGCACGGTCTCGATCCGCAGACCTACCGCGAGCGCTACGGCCTGCCAGCCGATTACCCGACCACTTCGGCGAACTACTCGGCGCAGCGCTCGGCGCTCGCCAAGAGCCTCGGCCTCGGCCAGCCGGGCCGGTCCCCGGCGTCCGACAAGGCCGCCGCCGAGGAGGAGGCTGCCGCCCCCGCCTCCGCCCCTGCCTCCGGTCGCCGCAAGACCGCCGCGACCAAGACCCGGGCGAGCCGCAAGGTCGAGGCCGCCTGAGCGCGGCCGCGAGGCCCGGACGGGGGCGGGCGATCGGAGACGATCGCACCCGCACCGGTCCGGACTTGTTCGCCAGACCTCTTGGCCGGGCTCTCGGCCAAGCTCTCGGCCGGACCCCGCGCGCGGCGCGGCTCAGGCCGCGAGGCGCCCGTCCAGCGGGAACACCTTGGCGGGGTTCAGCATCCAGTCCGGATCGAACACCGCCTTGACCCGCATCTGCTGCTCGAGATCGACCTGGTCGTACTGGAAGCGCATCAACTCGCGCTTCTCGATGCCGACCCCGTGCTCGCCGGTGAGGCAGCCGCCGACCTCGACGCAGAGCTTCAGGATCTCGTCGCCCGCGGCCTCGGCCTTCTGCAATTCGCCGGGCGTGTTGATGTCGAACAAGATCAGCGGGTGCAGGTTGCCGTCGCCCGCGTGGAACACGTTGGCGACGCGCAGGCCCTTCTCGGCGCAGATGGCGCCGATCCGCTCCAGCACCGGCCCGAGCTGGCCGGTGGGGATCGTCCCGTCCATGCAGATGTAGTCGGAGATCCGGCCGGTCGCCCCGAAGGCCGACTTGCGGCCCTTCCAGATCGCGGCCGATTCCGCCTCCGAGCGCGAGACGCGCAGGCTGGTCGGGCGGAAATCCCGGGCGATCGTCTCGATCCGCGCCAGCATCGCGTCGCACTCGGCGTCCGAGCCCTCGACCTCGATGATCAGCATCGCCTCGGCGTCGCGCGGGTAGCCGGCCTGGGCGAAGTCCTCGGTGATGAGGATCGCCTCGCGGTCCATGTACTCGATCGCCACCGGGATGATCCCGGCCGCGATGATCGCCGCGACGCAGTCGCCCGCATCCTCGACCTTCGAGAAGCCGACCAGCACCGGGCGCGCGCCCTCGGCGGCGCGCAGGATCCGCACGGTCGCCTCGGTGACGATGCCGAGCTGCCCCTCCGAGCCGCAGACGAGGCCGAGCAGGTCGTAGCCGCCGCTGTCGAGGTGCTGGCCGCCGATCTCCACCACGGTGCCGTCGTTGAGCACCAGGGTGACGCCCAGCAGGTTGTTGGTGGTCACGCCGTATTTCAGGCAGTGCGCGCCGCCCGAATTCATCGCGATGTTTCCGGCGATCGTGCAGGCGAGCTGGCTCGACGGGTCGGGAGCGTAGAAGAAGCCCTCGTGGCTGACCGCCCCGGAGATCGCCAGGTTGGTGATGCCGCTCTGCACCCGGGCGGTGCGGTTGGCGAAGTCCATGTCGAGGACCTGGGTCATCTTGCCGACGCCCAGGATGATCGCGTCGGCCTGCGCGATGGCGCCGCCCGCGAGCGAGGTGCCGGCGCCCCGGGGCACGACCCGCACGCCGTTGGCGTGGCAGTAGGCCATCACGGCGGCGACCTCCGCGGTGGTGGAGGGCAGCACCACGGCGAGCGGCATCTGCCGGTAGGCGGTGAGCCCGTCGGTCTCGAAGGCCCGGCGCTCGTCCTCGCTGACCACCAGCGCCTCCGGCGCGACCAGGGGCGCGAGGCCGGCCAGGATCGCCTCGCGGCGGGCGAGGATCGCGGGATCGGGGTCGGGGAAACGGATGGTCATGGGGCTCTTGCCCTCCTGGGGCCCGCGGCGCGAGACGGCGCGCGGGATGGCGTGCCGGGAGCATGGACCCCGGCGGCCGCGCCTTCAACCGGCGTGCGGCGCTGCGTCGTCCCCGCGTCACATTTCAACCACGACGGCTGCCTAGCGTCGCCGGAGACGCCTCGCTGCGCCGCTCCCCGATTCCGGCCCCCGGTGCCGGATCCGGTCGACGGGTCAAGAACGGACACGATGAACGCTCCCGCCTCCAGCGCCCTGCGCGACGACCGCTACGACGCGCCGTCGGCGCATCTCGCCACCACCCGCGACCTCGGGATCCGCAGCCTCCAACTCGGCATCGCGGCCCTGCAGGAGGCGAGCGCCGCCTTCCAGGGCCGGCTCGGCGCGGCCTTCGAGGAGGCGGTGCAGACCATCCTGCAGAGCAAGGGCCGCGTCATCGTCAGCGGCATCGGCAAGAGCGGGCATGTCGGGCGCAAGATCGCCGCGACGCTGGCCTCCACCGGCACGCACGCCTTCTTCGTCCACCCGACCGAGGCGAGCCACGGCGACCTCGGGATGATCGCCCGGGACGACGTCATCATCGCGCTGTCGTGGTCGGGGGAGACCGCGGAACTGTCCGACCTCGTCGGCTTCAGCCGCCGGTTCTCGATCCCTCTGGTGGCGATCACCCGCAACGGCGAGAGCACCCTGGGCAAGGCCGCCGACGTGCTGCTGGAACTGCCCCGCGTGCGGGAATCCTGCCCGCACGACCTCGCGCCGACCTCCTCCAGCCTGATCCAGCTGGCGCTGGGCGACGCCCTGGCGGTGGCGCTCCTGGAGCGGCGCGGCTTCACCTCGGCGCGCTTCCACACCCTGCATCCGGGCGGCACCCTCGCGGCCCGCCTCAGGACCGTGCAGCAGGTGATGCACGGGCCCCAGGACATGCCGCTGGTGCACGAGACCGCCCTCATGTCCGAGGTAATGATCGAGATCGCGGCGCGACGCTACGGCTGCGTCGGCGTCACGGACGCGGCCGGCCGCCTCGTCGGCATCGTCACGGACGGCGATCTGCGCCGCCACATGGGTCCGGCGCTCCTCGACACGCCGGTCTCGACCGTCATGACCCGCGACCCGGTGACCGTGGAGCCGCACAAGCTGGCCCAGGCCGCGCTGGAGCTGATGAACCGCCGGCTGATCACGGCGGTCTTCGCCGTCACCGACGGCCGGCCGGTCGGCATCGTGCACGTCCACGACCTGCTGCGCGTCGGCATCGCCTGAGGCCGTCCGGACCCGGCAGGGTCCGATCCGCGCCCGCATCCCGCGAGGCCTCCGCGCCTCGGGACGGGGCCGGCGGGTACGGCGACCGGGCGCCCCTCACAGCCGGGCCAGCAGCTCCGTCTTCTTGGTCGCGAACTCCGCGTCGGTGAGCACGCCGCGCGCGTGAAGGTCGGCCAGCCGCTCGATGGTCGCGAGGATCGCGTCCGGAGACGACCGGTCCGGGGCCGCCGAAGGGGCAGCCGCAGCGGCCGGCGAAGCGGCGGGGGCGGCCTTCGCCGGGATCTCGGCCGGGTCCGCTCGGCCCGGATCCACCTGGCCCGGATCCGCTTGGCGCGGCGCCGCGACCTCCGCCTCGATCCGGCGGAGGCGGTCGAGGGCGACGGCCCCGGACGGTCCCGTGAAGCCGAGGCTGCCGTTCGCCTGGGAAACGCCGGTGATGCGGTGCTCGCCGGTATCGTACAGCGCGACCCCGGACCCCGCGTCGACGGCGAGCCGCCGGCTGTCCGGGAAATAGGCGTAGCGCAGCCCGTCCTGCGCGCCGGTGCTGGCCGGATCCCCGAGGCCGGCCGGCCACCACTCGCCGCCGCCGCGCCGCGCCGCGGGCGCGGCCTCCGAGAAGCCCCCCGCGGGGAGCGCCCCGGCCAGCTCGGTGCAGAGCGCGTCGACCCGCGCCTTCAGCGCGTCGTCGAACATCCGGCCGACCATCACCATCCCGCCGGAAAACCACTGCCCCATCCCGCCGAGATCGGGATGGTCGAACTGCGCCATCGTGCCGTGGCCACGCTCGAGGGCCCGGACCAGGTGGCGCACCGCGTCCGGGCTGACCCCGTGGCGGTCGGCGACGGTCTGCAGCCCGGGGACGGGGTCGAACGGCCCGTCATCCCGGAACGGGTCGGACGCGGCGGTGTCGGACGGATCCATGAGCCAGCTCCCGAAGCGTCGGAGGGCGGACAGGAGGCGCGCGGCGGCGGCCCCCTGCCGGCCCGGGTCGAGCCCGTGGGCCTGCGCCCACGGACCTGCGACGGCGTCGCGATGCGGAGCCAATCCCCGGCCGTCCGAGCGGGTTCCGGCCCGTCTCAGCCGGCGGCCTGCGGGAACGGTCCCGCGATGGTGAAGTCGGTGATCGGCCGGCGGCCGTTCGGGGTCTCGCGGGGCCGCTGCTCCTCGGTGAGGTCCGCCTCGGGCGTCTTGCGGCCGACCGCGAAGGCGGCCTCGATCCGGTGGTTCTCGGGCAGACGCAGCACCGCGGGCGCGCGGACGTGGTCGAACCCGACCATGCCGTGGGCGTGCCAGCCCTGGTGGATCGCCTGGAGCTGGAAGGCCAGCGAAGCGGTGCCGGCGTCGAAGGAGTGGCTGTAGGATGGCTTCAGCTCGTCGCCGACCTTCATGAACCCGTTCGAGACGAGGAACAGGATCGCGCCGGTGCCGGACACCCATTTCTGATTGCCGGGCACCAGCAGGTCGAAGAACGTGTCCCAGTGGGCGTCGCCCCGGAGCGCGTAGAGGAAGCGCCAGGGCTGCGAGTTGTAGGCGGAGGGCGACCAGCGCGCCGCCTCGATCATCCGCATCAGCTCGGATTCGGGCACGGCCTCGCCCGTGAAGGCGCGGGGCGAGTGCCGCTTCACGAAGACCGGATCGATGTCGTGGTCGGCGCGGCGGGGCGGGGGCAGGCTCAAGGGATTCGTCTCCGATAGGCGCGAGCGCCCGGGCGGCCGAGCTTGCCCGAAAGGCCGGGCTGGAGGCAAACGCGGGATCGCCCCGGCCGCCGTGACGGTCGCGAAGGGCTCGAGCGGTTGCCCGGCGGGATCTTCGGAGCGCTGCCGCCTTTGCGAGCGGAGCGAAGCAATCCAGGCAGCGCCACGACTGTCGATGTCGCGTTACCCTGGGTCACTTCACTACGCTCGTGAAGACGATGCAGGCCGCCCGATGGCCGCGGCCGCTCCGGTAACGATCTCGGCCCCCCGTCACGCCACGCTGCGCTCGATCTCCTCCTCGTCGCAGATCACGCCGGCATTGCCCTCGAACTCGGCCGCGAGGTCGACGGGGGCGTGGGTCGGCGCCGGCGAGACCCGGTCGCGGGCGAAGGTCGCCAGGAACAGGCGCATGACGTGGCGCACGCCCGCGTCGTTGATGGTGCGCTGGTCCTCGTTGTAGTAGCGCCCGGCATTCACGTTGCTCGTGACGATGTCGTAGGCGGGGAAGTAGACCGCCCGCGGGTCGCCGCGGCCGACCACCTCGCCGGCCGCCACCCGCAGCACCGACTTGGAGTAGCTGTTCGACTCCATCACGTGCCGGTCCATGTAGGTGGCGATCATCGGCACCGGCGAGACCGTGAAGATCACCCGCGCCTTCGGATTCACGCTCCAGAGCCGGTCGAGGAAGCCGTTGAGGTCACCGAGCACCTCGCCCGCGCCGGCATTCACGCACTCGTAGAGCGCGGGGTCGAACGTGCCGCCCGCGACACCGGGGGCGAGCGGCAGCGCCGCGCCGTCGGCCCGCCAGCGCCAGCCCTCGGTGAGGCCGAGCGTCAGCACGAACACGTCGAGCGTCTCGAACAGACGGCGCACCTCGGCGAGGTGCGCGTCGCGCGCCGCGACCACCTCGGCCTCGCTGGCGAAGCCCGCCGGCTCGACGGTCGGGCGGAACGGGTCGACGTAGCGACCGTCGTCGCGCAGCCACGCCTTCAGTTCCGGCTCGAACGTGCCGTAGGCCCGGTCGAACAGCTGCACGAACTGGCGCGTGTAGTAGAGGTTGCCGTAGCGCGCCGAGAACGTGCCGAACTGGCGGGCATTGGCCTCCTCGGCGCTCATGCCGGGGGTCGGCGGCTCGGTCAGGTAGTAGTTGAACCCGGCGCCGCGCACCGCCTCGGCCACCCGCTGGGCGAAGCACGAGCCGCCGGTGGCGACCTTGTCGGTCGGTCCGATCACGAACGTGTCCTTCGGGTGCGGATTGACCGCGAAGGGCGGCACGTTGGTGACGACCTTGCGCCAGAATCGCTCGGCCGGTAGACCCGTATACGGATTCAACGCCATCTTCGAACCCTCTTCTTCACGACGGCGGCAGGCCCTCGGGGGCGCTGTTCCGTCCGCTGACACCGGCACGCGACGTGGCCCTGAACGACCTGCCCCGGCGCGCCCGCAGCGCGTTCACCCGCTCGGCGCCCGATTGGACGCCTACCCGTTGGGCCCCCACCTGGGCGACACCATGGCGGAACCGCGCCCGCACCGCCACGACCCGTGACGGGCCGAGCATCGCGGTGCTGGGCAATTGCCAGGCCCGGGGCATCGCCCGGGCCATGCGCCTGCTCGCGCCGAAGAGCCCGGTCCGTTACCTGCCCATGGGCTCGCTGAAGCGAGACCACGGCCATGTCGACGGCTTGATCCGGACCCTGCGCGCCCACGACCACGTCTTCTCGCAGGCCTTCCCGGCCGGGCTGATCCCCGGCGGCGACGCCGCCACTGTGCGCGCGGCCGACCCGCGGCTCAAGCTGTTCCCGTCGATCGTGTTCTCGGCCTTCCACCCGGACATGGTCTATGTCGGGCAGGCCTCGGACCTCGCCGCGCTGAAGCTGACGCCGTCGCCGCTGGGCCAGTACCACTCGGCGATCGTCGTCACCGCCCACCGGCTCGGCCTCGATGCTGGCCGCACGGCCGCCCTGTTCCGCGAGGACGTGTTCGCCCGCCTGGGCTACCTCGACCACTGGGACCCGGCGGTGCGCGAGCTCGTCGGCGCGGCCGACGCCCTGGGTTTCGGGCTGGAGCGCGAGGTGACCCGCTGGGCGCGCCGCGGCGCCTTCATGCACCTGATGAACCATCCCAAGGTCCACGTCCTCGGCGACATCGCGAGGCGGCTGCTGCAGGAGAACGGGCTCACGCCCGAGCCCGTGGAGATCGAGGATTACCTCGGCGACGAGCTGGCCCAGGACGTGGTCTGGCCGATCTACCCGCCCATCGCTGAGCATTTCGGCCTGACCGGCTCGTACCTGTTCAAGACCAAGCCGCGGGGCGACGACTTCCCGGTGCTCTACGACCTGCCGGGCTTCGTCGCGGCGAGCTTCGCCCTCTACGACGCGATGCCCCCCGGGGATCTCGCCTGCCCGCGGGTCGAGGCGTGGCTCGCCGCGCCGGAGATCGTCGCGCTGTTCCGGGGCGGCTGAGGCCGCCTCCGCGACCCGGGGCGTCCGGCCGGCAGACCCGTCGCTGCGCCCGCGATGACGGACCGGCTGGGATGGGTCCGTGACTCAGCCCGCCGCGCAGAGCCGGCTCTCGGAGCCGGCCTCGCCCAGGCCCTCGACCATCATCCGGACCAGGCGGTTAACCTCCTGCATCTGGAAGGGCTTGCGCAGGAACAGGCTGCCCGGCACGCCGCTGCGGCCGTGCGTGTCCGTCGAGGTGTAGACCACCGGCCGGTCCGGATGGATCGCCCGGAAGGCGTGGGCCACCGTCCAGCCGTCGATCAGCCCGGGCAGGTGGATGTCGGTGAACAGCCAGTCGATCGCCGCACCCCGGTCGCGCAGGACGGTCAGCGCAGCCTCGCCCGTCGAGGCTTCGATCACCCGGATGCCGTGCGTCTCGCACAGGCTCGCGACGATCTCGAGGAGCAGGTAGCTGTCCTCGACGATGAGGACGCTCTGGGCGGGGCGCATGCGGGAGGTCCGGTCTTCGGCCCGCCGATAAGGGACCGATAGGGTTGAGGATCTCTTAAAGCCCGGCCCGCGACCGTTACCGGCGGAGGCCCGGCGCCTGTTGCAGCGCCGCAACCGAGGCGGCCGAAATGGCGCGTCGCGGCCCGCCGCCCCGCCGCCGCCGCATTCCGGGCGCGTCCGGGTGCGTCAGCGCACGCCGTCGATCGGTGCGGACCGTCACCACGCTCCCGCGCCGCCCGGCGGAACCGTCGCTTAACCAACCCCGCCTACCAACGGCGCCAGGATTACGCGGACCCGCCTCGAAGACCAGCAGCCGGCCTTCGGCACCGCTCGAGGAGTTTTTCAGACCATGCCCCAGCGTTTCCGCGCCGCCGCCCTCGGCCTCGCACTCGTGGCCGCCCTCGGCCTGGGCGCCTGCAGCAACGACAAGGACCTCGCCGACGCCTCCGCCTTCGGGGCGGGCGCCGCCACCCCGGGCAGCGCGCAGGACTTCGTCGTCAATATCGGCGACCGGGTCTTCTTCGAGTCGGACTCCACCGACCTGACGCCGACCGCGACCGCGACCCTCGACAAGCAGGCCGCGTGGCTGCAGCGCTACCCGCGCTACACCTTCATCATCGAGGGCCACGCCGACGAGCGCGGCACCCGCGAGTACAACTTCTCCCTCGGCGCCCGCCGGGCCCAGGCGGTGAACGACTACCTCGCCACCCGCGGCATCGCGGCGAGCCGGATGCGGACCGTGTCGTACGGCAAGGAGCGGCCGGTGGCGGTGTGCAACGACATCTCCTGCTGGTCGCAGAACCGCCGCGCGGTGATCGTCCTCGACCGCGGCGCCGGCGCGTAGGCCGCCGCGCGAACGACCCCGGAGGCGGCTCTCGGCCGCCGCCTCCGATCGATGCTCTCGATCACGGCCTTCGATCACTCCTTCGACCCGCGCCGCAGTTTTGCCGCGGTGCGGCGCATCTGATAGGGCCTCGCGCCGACACCGGACCGCAGCCGTACCATGCCCGCCCGCCTTCGCACCCGCCTCGCCCTCGCCACCGCCGTCGGTGCCGTGCTCCTCGCCCACCCGGCCGCCGCGCAGGACGCTTCGGAACTGGTGGTGCGCCTCGGCCGCATCGAGAACCAGTCCCGGATGATGGCCGGGCAGATCGAGACCCTCCAGTACGAGAACCGCCAGCTCAAGGAGCAGCTGCGCAAGTTCCAGGAGGACGTCGAGTACCGCCTGAACGAGGGCAAGGGCGGCAAACCCTCGGCCGCGCCCGCGCCGTCGGGGCCCGTCAACGGCGGCAATCCGGGCGCCGGCCGCCCCGGGAAGCGCGGCGACGCCTTTGACCCGTCGCAGGCCCCCGGCGCCCCGGGCGCCCCGATGCAGCTCGGCAGCACGCAGCCCTCCGCGCCGCTGCCGCCCCGCGAGGCTGAGGAGGCCGCCGAGGCGGCGCCCCGGCCGCAGCGCCTGCCCCAGGGCGCGCTCAACGAGTCCGGCGAGGACGACTCGGAGGCCGGGACCTCCGGTTACGACGAGCCCGTGGACCTGCGGCCGCCGGCCCGGACCGGGGCGATCCCGGCGCGGCCCTCCGAGAGCGTGGCGGCGACCCGGACCGGAGATCCGGCCGCCGATTTCGACGCCGCGGTCGAGCTGTACCGTGCCAAGCAGTACGAGCAGGCCGAGATGGGCCTGCGCCAGTTCATCCAGTCGCACCCGCGCGACAACCGCGTCGCCGGCGCGACCTACTGGCTCGGCGAGAGCTACCTCGCCCGCGGCCGCAACCGCGAGGCCGCCGAGCAGTTCCTGAAGGTCTCGACCGACTACGCCCGCTCCGCCCAGGCCCCCGACGCCATGCTGAAGCTCGGCGTCACGCTCAACGCGCTCGGCGCCCGCGAGCAGGCCTGCGCGACCCTGGCCGAGCTGGACCGGAAGTTCCCGAATGCCGGCACCGGCGTCCGCCAGGGCGTCGCCCGCGAGCAGAAGCGCGCCCGCTGCGGCGCCTGAGCGTCTCGGGCGCTCTGAGCGACTCGGGCGACTCGGGCGACTCGGGCAACCCGGTCCTCGGCGCCCTCCGCCCCTGGCTCGACCGGGCCGCGCGCGGCGGGCGGGGCGTGCTCCTCGCCGTCTCGGGCGGTCCCGATTCGAGCGCCCTGATGCACGCCGCCGCGTGCCTGCGCGACGCGACCGGCGCGTCCCTGCGCGTGGCGACCGTCGATCACGGCCTGCGGCCGGAATCCGGCGCGGAGGCCGAGGGCGTCGGCCGCGCCGCCCGGGCGCTGGACCTGCCCCACGCGACCCTGACCTGGACGGGCGCGAAGCCCGGCACCGGCCTGCAGGACGCGGCCCGCACCGCCCGCTACGCACTCCTCGCCGCCCATGCCGGGGCGGTCGGCGCCGGGCTCGTGCTGACGGGCCACACGCGGGATGACCAGGCCGAGACGGTGCTGATCCGGCTCGCGGCCGGCAGCGGCCCCGCGGGGCTCGCCGGCATGCGCGCCGAGCGGGACCTCGGTCCCGGCCTCACCCTCGGGCGCCCGTTCCTGCACCTGCCGAAGGCGAGCCTGGAGGCGTGGTGCGCGGCGCGCGGCATCGGGTATCTGCGCGATCCCGCCAACGGCGACCCGCGCTTCGCCCGCGGCCGCCTGCGCACGGCCTGGCCGGCCCTGGAGCGCGAGGGCCTGACCCGGGCGCGCCTCGCCCGGCTCGCCGAGCGCGCCGCCCGCGACGAGGCCGCGCTCCGGGGCGCGGCCGAGCAGGCCCTCGACGGGGCGCTCCGGCCCGGGTCGGAGACGGGCGCGGGCCTGCGCCTCGACGGGCGCGCCCTGGCGGCCCTGCCGGACGCCGTGGCCCTGCGCTGCCTGGATCTCGCCCTGGCCCGGGCCGGCGCGGCGCCGCGCCGCCTCGAGCGCCTCGAGGCCCTCGTCCTCGAATCGCTCCTGCCGGCCCTGCGCCGCCGGGAGCCGGTCCGCCGCACCCTCGCGGGGATCCTCGTCGCCGCCGACGCGGGCGGGGGCGTGAGCCTCGCCCCGGCGCCGCCACGCCGGCACGGACCCGCAGGTGCTGCCCTCGCCGCAGGGTCTCCCGACTTACTTGGCAAGGGAGAGCCCCCCGCCTACATTGGCGGAGTGTGCACGGATGGACCGGAATAGCCGCGTGGCGGGTCCGTCCTGGGGGTCGCACGCGCCAGGGATTGATCGATGAACCCGAATTTTCGCAACTTTGCCTTGTGGGTCGTCATCTTCCTGCTGGTGCTGGCCCTCGTCACCCTGTTCCAGAACCCGGGTCACCGGGGCGGCGGCAGCGAGATCGCCTACAGCCAGCTCCTGAACGACGCCGATGCCGGCAAGATCCAGTCGGTGGTGATCTCCGGGCAGGACGTGTCCGGCACCTACGTGGGCGGCGGCAACTTCACGAGCTACGCGCCCAACGACCCGAGCCTGGTCTCCAAGCTCCAGGGCAAGGGCGTGCAGATCACCGCCCGCCCGCCGTCCGACAACACCCCCTGGTTCATCCAGCTCCTCGTGAGCTGGCTGCCGATCCTCGTCTTCATCGGCGCCTGGATCTTCCTCTCGCGCCAGATGCAGTCCGGCGCCGGCCGCGCCATGGGCTTCGGCAAGTCGAAGGCCAAGCTCCTGAACGAGGCCCACGGCCGGGTGTCGTTCGACGACGTCGCCGGCGTCGAGGAGGCCAAGGAGGATCTCCAGGAGATCGTCGAGTTCCTGCGCGACCCGCAGAAGTTCCAGCGGCTCGGCGGCCGGATCCCGCGCGGCGTGCTGCTCGTCGGCCCGCCCGGCACCGGTAAGACCCTGATCGCCCGGGCGGTCGCGGGCGAGGCCAACGTGCCGTTCTTCACCATCTCGGGTTCCGACTTCGTCGAGATGTTCGTGGGCGTCGGCGCCAGCCGCGTGCGCGACATGTTCGAGCAGGCCAAGAAGAACGCGCCCTGCATCATCTTCATCGACGAGATCGACGCGGTCGGCCGCCACCGCGGCGCCGGCCTCGGCGGCGGCAACGACGAGCGCGAGCAGACCCTCAACCAGCTCCTCGTGGAGATGGACGGGTTCGAGGCCAATGAGGGCGTCATCATCATCGCGGCGACCAACCGCCCCGACGTGCTCGACCCGGCGCTGCTGCGTCCCGGCCGCTTCGACCGCCAGATCATGGTGCCGAACCCGGACGTCACCGGCCGCGAGCGCATCCTGCGTGTCCACGTCCGCAAGGTGCCGCTGGCCCCCGACGTCGACCTCAAGACCATCGCGCGCGGCACCCCGGGCTTCTCGGGCGCCGACTTGATGAACCTCGTCAACGAATCGGCGCTCCTCGCCGCTCGACGCGGAAAACGCATCGTGACGATGCACGAGTTCGAGGACGCCAAGGACAAGGTCATGATGGGCGCCGAGCGGCGCACCCTCGTGATGACCGAGGACGAGAAGCGGCTCACCGCCTACCACGAGGGCGGCCACGCCATCGTGGCGCTGAACGTCCCGGCCACCGACCCGGTGCACAAGGCGACCATCATCCCGCGCGGTCGGGCGCTGGGCATGGTCATGCAGCTGCCCGAGCGCGACAAGCTCTCCATGAGCTTCGAGCAGATGACCTCGCGGCTGGCGATCATGATGGGCGGCCGCATCGCTGAGGAGATGATCTTCGGGCGCGAGAAGGTGACCTCGGGCGCGCAGTCGGACATCGAGCAGGCGACGCGGCTCGCCAAGATGATGGTGACCCGCTGGGGCTTCAGCCCCGAGCTCGGCACCGTCGCGTACGGCGACAACAACGACGAGGTCTTCCTCGGCATGTCGATGGGCCGGCAGCAATCGGTCTCCGAGTCGACCGCCCAGAAGATCGACGCCGAGGTCCGCCGCCTCGTGGAGACCGGCCTGGAGGAGGCGCGCCGCATCCTGGCCGAGCACAAGGACGACCTGGAGGCCCTGGCCCAGGGGCTCCTCGAGTACGAGACCCTCTCGGGCGAGGAGATCCGCAACCTGCTCAAGGGCCAGCCCCCGATCCGCGACGGCGGCGACGTGCCGCCGACCCCGGCCCGGGGCTCCTCGGTCCCCTCGGCGGGCCGCGGCCGGCCGAAGGAGAGCGACGGCGGCCTGGAGCCGCAGCCGCAGGCCTGAGGTCGCGGAATCGGACGAGCGAAGGGGGCGCCGCGAGGCGCCCTTTTTCGTTCCGTGCGGCCTCCTTCGACGCGCGTGCGGATTCGGTGCGCTTTCAGGACGCTGTCAGGACCGCGCGTGGGGCCGCGTCGCGCTCCCTCATCAGCGGCGGCGTTCGCCGGCGACGCGTGATCGTCGCCGCGTCTCCCGTGACAAACCGGCCCTCCTGTCGGCGGATCGCGCGCGTCAGCTTGGCCGGAGGCTCCGCGGACTCCGCCGAATCGGAAACACAGGTCCCTTCCACAGGCCGCCGCGAAACCCCCGATGCCGGTCTCGACCTATCTCGTCGTCGCCCTCGGCGCCGTCGTCGCCGGCTTCGTCCAGGGCCTGTCGGGCTTCGGCTTCGGCCTCACGGCCCTGTCGTTCTGGGCCTGGGTGATCGACCCGCAGCTCGCCGCCGTGCTGGCCGTCTCCGGCGCCTTCACGGGCCAGGTCATCGCGGCGGTCTCGGTCCGGCGCGGGTTCGAGACTAGGCGCCTCGCGCCCTTCGTCCTCGGCGGCCTCGCCGGCATCCCCCTCGGCGTCCTCCTGCTGCCGCGGCTCGACGCCGACTGGTTCAAGACGCTCCTCGGCCTCCTGCTGATGGTCTGGTGCCCGGCCATGCTGTTCGCCCGGAACCTACCGCGGATCGCGGCCGGCGGCCGGCTCGCCGACGCCGCGGTGGGCCTCGGCGGCGGGATGATGGGCGGGCTCGGCGGCTTCACGGGCATGCTGCCGACCCTCTGGTGCACCCTGCGCCGCTACGAGCGCGACGTGCAGCGCTCGGTGATCCAGAACTTCAACCTCGCGATGCTCAGCGTCACCCTGGCGACCTACCTCGCCGCGGGGCTCGTCACCCGGGCGACGCTGCCGATCCTGGCGGTGGTCCTGCCGGCGATGCTGGTCCCGACGCTGCTCGGCACCCGGATCTATCTCGGCCTCAGCGAGGTCGCCTTCCGCCGGCTCGTGCTCGGCTTGCTGACCGTCTCGGGCCTCGCGCTGGTTTCGGCCTCGGCGCCGCGGCTCCTGCAGCGCGCCGGGCGCCCCATTTCGACCGCCTTTGTCGGGGAGCACCCCGTTGACTCTGCCGGCCGGTGAGCCGCCGGCGGGCGCGATAATCTGCTAAGCTGTGCCGGGTCCGCGAGACCGGGCGCCGGAGACGTGATGGTGCGCAAGTATTTCGGAACCGACGGCATCCGGGGTCGGGCCAACGGCGTGATCACGCCGGAGCTCGCCCTCAAGGTCGGTCAGGCCGCCGGCCTCGTGTTCCAGCGCGGCGACCACCGCCACCGGGTGGTGATCGGCAAGGACACCCGCCTCTCGGGCTACATGATCGAGACCGCGCTCGTCGCCGGCTTCACCTCGGTGGGCATGGACGTGCTCCTGCTCGGGCCGGTGCCGACGCCGGCCGTGGCGATGCTGACCCGCTCGATGCGGGCCGATCTCGGCGTGATGATCTCGGCCTCGCACAACCCGTTCGAGGACAACGGCATCAAGCTGTTCGGGCCCGACGGCTTCAAGCTCAACGACGCGATCGAGCACGAGATCGAGGGGCTGATCGACGCCGACATGCACAAGCGCCTCTCCGGCTCGAACGACCTCGGCCGGGCCAAGCGCATCGAGAGCGTGCACGCCCGCTACATCGAGTTCGCCAAGCGCACCCTCCCGCGGCAGGTGACGCTGGACGGGCTGCGGGTCGTGGTCGACTGCGCCAACGGCGCGGCCTACCGGGTCGCCCCCGAGACCCTGTGGGAGCTCGGCGCCGAGGTGATCGCCATCGGCACCGAGCCGGACGGGTTCAACATCAACCGGGATGTCGGCTCGACCGCGCCCGCGGCCCTGATCGACATGGTGCGCGAGCGCCGGGCCGATATCGGCATCGCGCTGGACGGCGACGCCGACCGGGTGCTGATCGTGGACGAGAAGGGCCAGGTGGTCGACGGTGACCAGCTCATGGCCGTCGTGGCGCGCTCCTGGAAGGAGGACGAGCGCCTGACGCAGCCGGGCGTGGTCGCGACGATCATGTCGAATCTCGGCCTGGAGCGGTTCCTCGGCGGCCTCGGCCTGACCCTGGCCCGCACGGCGGTGGGGGACCGCTACGTCCTCGAGCACATGCGGGCGCACGGCTACAACCTCGGCGGCGAGCAGTCCGGCCACATCATCATGTCGGACTACACGACCACCGGCGACGGCCTCGTGGCCGCCCTGCAGCTGCTGAGCGTGGTGCAGCGGCAGAACCGGCCCGTGAGCGAGGTCTGCCACTGCTTCGACCCGCTGCCGCAGATCCTGAAGAACGTCCGCTACCGGAGCGGCGAGCCCCTGCGCGAGGACAGCGTGGTCAGCGCCATCGAGCACGCCCGCGAGCGGCTCGGCAATGCCGGCCGCCTCGTGATCCGCCCCTCGGGCACCGAGCCGGTGATCCGCGTCATGGCCGAGGGCGACGACCGCGGCCTCGTCAACGCGGTGGTCGACGAGGTGGTCGACGCCGTCACCCGCGCGGCGGCCTGAGGCCGGAGCCCCGGAGGGGCGCGGCTCGACTCCGAAGGGGGCAGCCCGAGTCAGCCCAGATCGGCGTAGGCGGCGCGCAGCTCCGCGGGTGCGGTCATCCGCCACGCCGCCAGCAGCGCCGCCCGCAGAACCTCCTCCGCGCACGGGTCGAGGTCGAGATTGGTCCAGCCCCGCCGCCCCCAGGCGCCGTCGAGCGGCGCGAACAGGTCCGGCTCGGCCTCGCAGAGGGCGGCCTGATCCGCGGGCGCGAGGCGCAGCACGACCCGCGCCTCCTCGACCCAGAGGGTCGCGAAGACCCGGCCGCCGACCCGGAAATCCGGGTTGCCGCTGTGGGCGCCCGCTACCGCCTCGGGCAGCATCAGCGCCAGGATGCGCACGTCGTCGGGTCCCATGCGGCCTCAGCCCCCGCGCCGTCCGGCCCCCACAGAAGAACTGCGCTGACCCCGGCGGCGCAGCGCAGCCGAAACAAGCAAGTCTCGCCCGGATATCCGTTTCGACAGTTCGGCAACGGATGCGCAAGCCTAACATTTAACGTTAAGCCGGATTTAAGACGTTCCTTCCATCCTGCCCTCGTACCCCGGGACCGCGCGCCGCGCGTCCGGCTCACGAGTCCAGTGAAGGAATCCTCATGGCCCGCTCCAAGCTGAACGCTTTGGTGCGTAGCCTGACGCTCGCGGCGAGCGTCGGTGCGCCCTGCCTCGCCGCGGCCGCGGATCTGATGCTCCCGCCGCCCCCGCCCCCGCCGCCCCCGCCGATCGAGGTCGGCGGCGGCTGGTACCTGCGCGGCGACGTGGGCGCGAGCATCTACACCCGTCCGCGCTACAGCGACGCCTACGACTACACCGGCTACGCCGAGTCCAACCGCGCCTTCGGCAACGCGGTCGGCGGCGGCGGTTTCGCGGGCGTCGGCGTCGGCTACCAGTTCACCCCGTTCCTGCGCGGCGACATCACCGGTGAGTACCGCTACTCCACCGGCCTGCGCGGCAGCGAGTACTACAAGGGTCCGGATTTCGACAACGGGCTCGGCTCGTACGGCGTGAACAAGTCGAGCGGCAACTTCGACTCCGCGGTGGTGCTGGCCAACGCCTATTTCGACCTCGGCACGTGGTACGGCATCACGCCGTTCATCGGCGGCGGCGTCGGCTACGCGTTCAACCACGTCTCGAGCTACTCGACCAACCAGCAGTTCACCAGCCCGACCTACGCGTACGATTACACCAATGCCGGCTGCGGCTGCATCCCGTACGCCCCGGTCTACGACCCGAACGGCAATCCGGTCTACAACACCAACAGCGGCAGCAAGTTCTACAAGGACAAGACCACCGGCAGCCTCGCCTGGGCGCTCCACGCCGGTCTCGCCTACAACGTGACCGACGCGCTGAAGATCGAAGTGGCCTACCGCTACCTGAACCTCGGCAAGGCCGAGACCGGCCCGGGCTTCGTCCCGTGCTGCACCGGCAGCCTACAGGCGATCAAGATCAAGGACATCGAGGCGCACGACGTGAAGATCGGCCTGCGCTACTACCTCGGTGGCTTCGTGGCGGCCCCGCTGCCGCCGCTGATGCCTGAGCCGATCCCCGGCCCGCTGGTGCGCAAGTACTGATCGCGCCTCGACCGCGATTCCCCTGACGGACGACGACGGCGCGGAGGGTCTCCGCGCCGTCTCGCGTTTCGGCGCCCCGTCGCGACAGGCTCGGTTCTCGGCCTGTCCTCAGCCCGTCCTTGGCCGACCCAATAACCGCCACGACGTCCCAGGACTGGCATCCCCGGATCGGGACTGACCTATCGCAGTCGAGCAACGGAGAATTAAGGTTACCGGCGTATCACCGTGTCGAGGCTCGATCCGCCGTCCGTCTTTTCCGTCCCAGGACGATCCCGATGCGTACCGTCACTTTCCCGCTGCTGGCGGTTCTCGGTCTCTGCGGCGTGAACACCGCGCGCGCCGCGGATCTGGATTACGATTACCTGCGCGGCGCGGATTACGACCCGGTCCCGGCCCCGGTGGTCGACTGGAGCGGCGTGTATGTCGGCGGCCACGGCGGCTACACCTCCGCGCTCATGGGGAGCAAGGGCGCGTTCCAACCGCTGATCTACCGGGACTCGCACAACACGACGGGTGAGTCCGACTTCCACGCCTCGACGCTCCTTAGCCCGCCATCGCGGCGAGTCGGCGACACGAGTTTCGGCGCCTTCGCGGGCTACAACGTTCAGTTCGACGAGTTCGTCTTCGGCATCGAGGGGGACTACACGAATTTCGGCCGGATGGGCGTGTCGAGCGATGGTCTTGCGCGGACCCAAATGTCGGCCGCCGGCAGCTACGATACCGTGAGCCTGAGTGGATCCACGGCGACGCGGGTCAACGATTACGGCACGCTGCGCGCGCGGGTCGGCTACGCCCTGGGCAATTTCCTGCCCTATGTCACTGGCGGCATCGCCATCGGTCGGGCGCGCGTCGCCGATACGACGAGCTATCAGAACTATGGCTTCAATCTGACGGCCTACAACGCGACTCTGGCCGGGACGCCGACCTACGTGAACAATTACGGCTACACGAGCTTCAACCAGAGCGCGCCCTACAACGGGACCCCGTTCACCTCGATCCAGACGCAGTCGAGGACCAAGGTCACCGCCGGCGTGGCGGCGGGAGCGGGCGTCGAGTACGCGATCACGCCGAACATCCTCCTGCGCGCCGAGTATCAGTACGTGCTGTTCAGCAGTTTCGACGGGCACAAGGTCAACCTGAACACCGTCCGGGCCGGCGCGGCCGTCAAGTTCTGATGCCGCGCTTCGGCGGGAGCCTGTTCATGCAGCACGCACGCACCATCCGGCTCACCGTCCTGCTGCTCGGTGCCGGCCCGCTCCTCGACCCCGCCGTCGCGGCGGATTGGCCGCGCGACCCGCATCCGCCGCGCAGCGTTCGATACCGGAGTCCGGTGCCGTCCGTTCCCGCCGTCCCCCCGCCCGTGCTGGTGCGGGGCTACCTGCCGCGCAACCACAACGTCCCGATGTACAACGAGCCGCCCCGCCGCGAGCCGGCCTGGTGAGGCCTCCGCGCCGCCCTCAGCTCTCCAGCTCGCTGTCCCAGTACAGGTAGTCGAGCCAGGTGTGATGGTATTGGCGGTGATCGAACTCGGGCTGCCGGTGGTGCAGCTCGTAGCGCGTCGGCCGCCGGGGCTCGGTCATCAGCGGCATGTCCGCCTCGTCCGGCGTGCGGTTGGCCTTGCGCAGGTTGCAGGGCGAGCAGGCCGCCACGACGTTCTCCCAGCTCGACAGGCCGCCCCGGGAGCGCGGCACCACGTGGTCGAAGGTCAGGCCGCCCGAGGGCAGCCGCAGGCCGCAATACTGGCAGCTGAAACCGTCGCGCAGGTAGATGTTGTAGCGGGTGAAGGCCGGGCTGCGGGCCAACGCCACGTAGTTCTTCAGCGCCACGACGCTCGGCACCCGCAGGGCGCGCGAGGGCGAGCGCGCCTCGACGTCGTAGCTCGCCACCAGGGTGACGCGGTCGAGGAACAGGGCCGTGAAGGCGTCCTTCCACGACCAGAGGGAGAGCGGATTGTACGAGAGCGGCCGATAATCCGCGTTGAGGACGAGGGTTTGGAGATCCATCATCGGCGCGACTCTTCGGACTAGCTCTGGCGCGTGGGACGCGCGGGACCATGCCGCCGCCCCGCCGGCCCGTCCGAACCGGCCCGGGGCCGATGCAGGACGGGCCGGCGCGCGGAGCGACGGCTTGACGGGAGAGACGGAGGGAACAACAGGGCGGCGGGCCGGCGCGCGGGGGCGCCGGTCGATGCGGTAGCATCCGGAACGCGGCCGGGCCGGGCCGGTATCGCCACCGGCCGCGCCCTTTCGCGTAGCAACGAAAAGGCCCTGTCCATCAGGTGTTCATCTAATCCCAGCGTGACACCCTTGTGAAGCTTTTCCGGATGAGCCCCGGGGACGCACCCACAGCGGGCTCGCGGGGGTGGGACCCGGCGCGGGATCCGGCCCGGGGTGGGCAGCGGCACGGTTTCGCCCTATTGCTCGCCCAGAGCGCCCGGCCGCCAGGAGGCCCGCCCGGTCCCCGATCGCCGCCGATTCGCCGATGCCGGACTCCGGCCGGCCGCCGCGCGCCCGACGAGAGGTTGCTCATGCATCGTATCCCAGCGCGGACCCGGAAGCCGGAGGGCGCGCCGCGCCCGTCCCGCGCACTCGCCCTGCTCGCCGCGCTGGTGTTCGCAACCCCGGCGGCCCTGACCCTGCCGGCCTTCGCCCAGGATCCGGCGCCCGCCACCAAGTCTTCCGATCAGAAGCCCGCTGATCACAAGTCCGCCGACACCAAGGCCGCGCCCGACGCCAAGCCCGCGGACGGCAGGGCGCCCGACGCGAAGGCGCCCGACGCGAAACCCGCCGAAGCGAAGCCCGCGCCCCCGCCGGCCGCCAAGGCCGAGGTTCCCGAGCAGTTCAAGAAGGTCCGAGCCAAGCTCGACGCCGCCAAGACCGAGCTCGACGCCCGCGAGAAGCAGCTCGGCCACACGGAGCTGACGGTGGCCGACCTCACCGCCATCCGCGACAGCGCCGTGACGGTCACCGACGAGATCCGCACCCTGGTCACCCGGCTCGACGCGCCGCTGGAGGCCGCGCGCGAGCGCCTGGCTCAGCTCGGGCCGAAACCCAAGGATACCCAGGAGAGCGCCGACGTCGCCGCCGAGCGCGCCGAGCGCGAGGCCGCCGTCACCCGCATCGACGAGACCCAGCGCCTCGCCCGCTCCCTGGTGGTGCAGGGCGACCAGATCGTCGACCGTGTCTCGAATCGCCGCCGCGAATCGTTCACCCGCGACCTGCTCCAGCGCTCCCAGCCGCTGGTCGGCCCCGGTCTCTGGACCAAGGTGATGGGCGACGTCCCCCGGGACACGCGCGCCCTGCAGAGCGCCGTGTCGGATATCGGGCTGCTGTTTTCCCGCAACGGCAACCTCGCCAACCTGCTGTTCCTGGGGCTCGCCTTCGGGATCTCGGTGGCGCTGTATTTCGGCCGGCGCAACATCGCCCCCAAGGGCGCCCGCCGGGATGCCACCAAGACCGACCCGTCGCGGCGCGCCGTGATGCTCGCCGCCTGGCGGGTGATCCTGCTCGGCACGGTGCCGGCGGTGGCCGGATCCTACGCGGTCTACTACGCCCTCGATTCCACCAACCTGCTGCCGTCCCGGCTCCTGCCGGTCGCCGCCGCGATCCTCGGAGGGCTGGCCTTCATCGCCTTCGTGGAGGCCCTGTGCGACGGGCTGCTCAGCCCCGAGAAGCCGGCGTGGCGGCCCGCCCCGGTGAGCGACGCGGCGGCCACGCGCCTGACCCGGCTCGCCGTCGGCATCGCCACGGTGATCACCGTGGTGAAGTCCGTCGAGGCCCTGAATTCCGGGATCTCGGCGGCCCTGCCGATCTCCATCGCCACGCGGGGCATCGGGGCGGTCGCCACCGCGCTGATCCTCGCGGTCGGCCTCCACCGGTTCGCCGACACCGAGCAGGAGGAGGAGGCCTGCTTCGGCCCCTACGTGCCGACCAAGACCACGACGGGCATCGGCGGGCCGGCGCGGCTCCTGGGCTGGGCCGCGGTGGCGCTGATCGGGCTCGGCGCGCTGGTGGGCTACGTGGCCTTCGCGGCCTTCCTGATCGACCAGCTGATCTGGGACGCCGCGGTCCTCGTGCTGCTCTACCTGCTGGTCCAGAGCGTCGACATCTTCGTCGGCCGCGCGCTCAGCGACGAGACGCGGCTCGCCACCACGCTCCAGGCCAATACCGGCCTGCGCAAGCGCTCGCTCAACCAGATCTCGGTCCTGACGACCGGCGCGACCCGGCTCATCCTGTTCCTGGCGGCGGCGGTCCTCGTGCTGGCGCCCTGGGGGCTCGATTCCACCGACATCGTCTCGTCGGTCCGGCAGGCCTTCTTCGGCTTCAAGGTCGGCGATGTCACGATCTCGCTCTCCAGCATCGCCTTCGGGATCGGCATCCTGGTGGTCGGCGTGTTCATCACCCGCGGGGTGCAGCGCTGGCTGGAGAACACCTACCTGCCGGCCACCGACCTCGACGCGGGCCTGCGCAACTCGATCACCACGGTGGCGGGCTATTGCGGCTTCCTGATCGCGCTGGCGCTGGCCTTCTCGTATCTCGGCCTGAGCCTGGAGAAGCTCACCATCGTGGCCGGCGCCCTGTCGGTCGGTATCGGTTTCGGCCTCCAGTCGATCGTCAACAACTTCGTCTCCGGCCTGCTGCTCCTGTGGGAGCGCCCGATCCGGGTCGGCGACCAGGTGGTGATCGGCGATTCCGAGGGCATCGTGAAGCGGATCTCGGTGCGCTCCACCGAGATCCAGACCTTCGACCGCTCGGCCGTGATCGTGCCGAACTCGAACCTGATCTCCGGGGTGGTGAAGAACCGGGTGCGGGGCGATCGGACCGGGCGCGTCAGCATCACGGTCAGCGTCCTGCGCAACCAGGACCCGGTGCGCGCCGCCGAGATGATCACGGCCTGCGCGCAGGGTCATTCCGACGTCCTGAAGGAGCCCCCGCCCCGGGTGGTGTTCAAGAAGATCGGCGACCCGTTCCTGGAATTCGAGCTGCTCGTCTGGATCGTGGACGTGAGCCTCGGCCAGAAGGTGGTGACCGACCTGAACTTCTCGGTGTTCGCGACCCTCTCGGAGGCGGGTTTCATCCCGCCGCTCGGGCCCGGCTCCAGCATCGTCACCGTGCAGGGCCTCGACACGATGCAGAGCGCGATGGGCGAGATCGCCAGCCGCTTCATCCAGCCGGCGCCGGTCCCCGAGGGCGGCGAATCAGTCCGGCCCCAGCGCGACCGCGGCCTGCGCAGCGCCGGCGCCTGACCGGCCGCCGCCGAGGGCGATCCGGACGGCGTTCCCGCCCGCGTCCTTGGCGGCGTAGAGCGCCGCGTCCGCCCGGCCGAACAGCCGGGCGCGGCCGCCGCGCCCGGCGGACATCGCCGCGGCGTCTGCCACCGCGATCCCCACGGAGGCGCCGATCCGCAACTCCCGGCCGCGATACGGGATCGGCCGGCTCAGGGCGGCGACGACGCGCCGGCCGCGCTCCACCAGCGCGAGCGGGTCGACGGGCGCCCGCAGGAGCACGGCGAACTCGTCGCCGCCGATGCGGGCCACGAGGGCCGCGTCCCGGCAGACGGCGGCGAGCCGCGCGGCCGAGCGCCGGAGGCACAGGTCGCCGGCCGCGTGGCCGTGGACGTCGTTGACCGGCTTGAACCCGTCGAGGTCGATCAGCAGCAGGGCGGCGAGGGGATCCGGACCGGCGCCGTCCGTGCCGGCCTCGAACCGCGCCTCGAATCGCGCCTCGAAGCCGCGGCGGTTCGCCAGCCCGGTGAGCGGGTCGCACTCGGCGCGCCGGCTCAGCTCGGCCAGCCGGGCGATCTCCTCGGTGACGTCCTGCTTGGTTCCGAACAGGCGGGCGGGGCGCCCGTCCTCGGTCTCGACCGCGGCGCGGATCCGGATCCAGCGCCGCCGGCTCCCGGCCTGGATCTCGGCGTCGAGCACGAAGGCGCCGCTCCCGGCGATCGCCCGGTGCCGGAGCGCTTCCAGCAGGCGCCGCGAGGTCGGCTCGTAGAGGTCCAGGATCCGGGGCCGGTGCAGCGCCGCGCCCCGGGGGACGCCGAACAGGTCGTGGACGCCCCCGGACCAGTCGAGGGCGCCGTCGCGCAGGCGGCAGGACCAGAGGCCCATCCCGGCGGCCGCCAGGGCACGCTCCTGCCGCGCCAGCATGCCGGCCTGCTGGCGGAGGATCGTCCGCTGGAGGGCGCGCGCGGCCGCGGCCTCCGACGCCGCCTCAGACGCTGCCGACGGGTCCGCGCACCCGCCGACGGATCGGTCGCGGGGTGGATCCACCGGGGTCAGGGAACGCGCGGTCGTCATCGGTGTGCAATTTTAGACGGAGGGCCTTTGAGGAAGCCCTAACCGTCCGATGCGCGGCCGAGCGGCAGCCCCTATATGGCGGCTGGGCGGTGGGGCCGTCGCAGGGATGGATGAAACGTGACGAGACGCGATCGGGACGGTCGACATGCGGGGCGCGGGCGCGCCCAAATCAGGACCGGAGCCCGGATGGTCGGTCCGGCCGCGCTGGCGGCGGCGCTTCTCGGCGGCTGCGCCGCCCAGCCGCCGAGCAGCGCCGGGCTGCCGAGCATCTACCTGCCGCTCGCCAGCAACAGCGCGCATATCGACGTCGAGGCGGCCCGCGACATGATCTCGTCCTACCGCCGCAACCGCGGCGCGCCGCCGCTGACGGTCGATCCCGAACTGCAGCGCCTCGCCGAGGCCGAGGCGGCCGCCATGGCGCTCGCCGACCGGCCGAGCCGGGCCCAGACCGTCAAGGCCGCCGTCGAGCGGCTCGGCTACGCGAGCGTCAACGCCAACCTCTCGGCGGGCTACCACACCCTGGCCGAGGCCTTCTCGGGCTGGCGCGAGAGCCCGCCCCACGACGCCACCATGCTGGCGCCCGGGGCGACCCGGATGGGGATCGCCACCGCCTACGCCCCGGGCTCGAAGTACAAGGTCTACTGGGCGCTCCTCACCGCGAAGTAGCGGCACCCCGCCGGTCGGCCGGCATGGAGGGGGCCTCGCCGGCGGGGGGCGAATCGGTCGTCCGGACAGCCAGACGCCGTCGATCATGAACGGCGCGAACGCCGCTTCGACGCCCCCGAGCCGTCGGGCACCGCCCGCGCGTCCCGGGCGCGGCGGATCCGGGCTAAGCTTCGGGAAACTTTGCTGAAGCAACCGTAAAGGCGACTGTTTCGAACCTGTATCGGCCCGTCATCGCCCGTTCAGGCAGGCGCTGGCATACCCGTTTCGTACGAGGGGTTTGACGCGGATCCGGCACGCATGCCGGCCGCGCGGACCTCCTCGGTGAAGGCGTGAGACCCGGGTCACACGGGCCGCGCCAGGGGTGGCGGAGCGGTACGATGGTTCGTCTGTACGGGCGGGTCCTGGGATTTCTGAAGGCGGAGCGGCGGCTGGCGATAGGCCTAGCCGTCACCAACGTGGTCCTGGCGATCGCGGCCTTCGCCGAGCCCCTGCTGATGGGCCGGATCATCGACCAGCTGACCCATCTCAAGCGCGGCGGCGACGCCATGGGCACGATGCTGCCCCTGCTCGCCGCCTGGGTGGCGTTCGGCTTCTTCACCATCGCGGCGGGCGTGTTCATCGCGCTCCACGCCGACCGGCTGGCGCACCGCAACCGCCTGTCGTCGATGGCGAGCTACTTCGAGCACGTCCTCGACCTGCCGCTCGCCTTCCACTCGGCCAACCATTCCGGCCGCGTCCTGAAGGCGATGCTGGAGGGCACGAACGGCATGGCGTGGCTGTGGCTCGGCTTCTTCCGCGATCACCTCGTCGCCCTGGTCTCGCTCGGCGTGCTCCTGCCGATGACCCTGTTCATCAACTGGCAGCTCGGCGCGATCCTGGTGGTGCTGGTGCTGGCCTTCACGGCGCTCACCACCTTCGTGATGCGCCGGACCGAGGCGCTCCAGGGCCAGGTTGAGGAATTCAACTCGGGGCTGGCCGCCCACGCCTCGGACGCCCTCGGCAACGTCGCGGTGATCCAGTCCTTCACCCGCGCCAAGGCCGAGAAGGAGGCGATGCGCGGCATCATCACCAACCTGCTCGCCGCGCAAATCCCGGTCCTGTCCTGGTGGGCGCTCGCCAACGTGGCGACCCGCGCCTCCGCGACCATCACCATGACGGCGATCTTCGTCACCGGCATCTGGCTCTACCAGGCTGGCACCACCACGGTGGGCGAGGTCGTGGCCTTCATGAGCCTCGCCACCGCCTTCGTGGCCCGGCTCGACCACGTGGTCGGCTTCGTCAACGGCCTGTTCCAGCAGGCGCCGAAGATCGCCGAGTTCTTCGAGATCTACGACACCGTCCCGGCGGTGGCCGACCGGCCGCACGCCCGGCAGGTCGCCCGCTTCGAGGGCGCGGTCACCTTCGAGGACGTCGCCTTCTCGTACGACGGAAGGCGCCAGGCGCTCGACGGGGTCTCGTTCACCGCCAAGCCCGGCGAGACGATCGCGCTGGTCGGGACCACCGGCTCGGGCAAGTCGACGACGCTCGGCCTCCTGCACCGCAGCTTCGACCCGGCCTCCGGCGCGATCCGGATCGACGGGATGGACATCCGCGACGTCGGCCTCGCCTCGCTGCGCCACAACATCGGCGTGGTGTTTCAGGAGCCGATGCTGTTCGCCCGCTCGATCCGCGAGAACCTGCAGGTCGGCTGCCCCGACGCCACCGACGCCGAGATGCTCGACGCGCTGGAACGCGCCCAGGCCAGCGCCTTCATGGCGCGCCAGGCCGACGGGCTCGACACGGTGATCGGCGAGCGCGGCCGGTCGCTCTCGGGCGGCGAGCGCCAGCGGCTCTCGATCGCCCGGGCGCTCCTGAAGAACCCGCCGATCCTGATCCTCGACGAGGCGACCTCGGCGCTGGACGCCGCCACCGAGCGCAAGCTCCAGGGCGCCCTGGAGACCGTGATGGAGGGGCGGACCACCTTCGTGATCGCCCACCGCCTCGCGACGATCCGCGACGCCGACCGGATCCTGGTGTTCCACGAGGGCCGGATCGTCGAGGCCGGCACCTTCGACGACCTGGTCGCGCAGGACGGCAGGTTCGCCGAGCTCGCCCGGGCGCAGTTCATGGCGGCCCAGGCGGAGGAAGACGAGGGGCTGGCGCTGGCGGCGTGAGGCGCCGCCGGGCGCACCGCGTCGTCGGGTCCGGGCGCGAACCCCTCTCCCGCGCGGGAGACGGTGGGGTGCGACCGGGACGCTCCGGGATCAGGCGCCCGGTCCCGGGGCGCCCGTCCCGGACCTGCGGCCCTCCATCTCGGCCCGGCGCGCCAGCATCTTCGCCTGCAGGCGGGCGCGGCGGGCGGCGATCACCGTGCCGTTGATCTCGCCGCCGAACAGGAACATGGCGGCGAGCCAGTAGAGGAAGACCAGGAACACCATCGCGGTGGCCAGCCCCCCGTAGGTCGACGCGTAGGCGTTGGAGAATCGGTCGAGGTAGTAGCCGAAGCCGAGGCCGGCGAAGAACCACAGGAGCAGCGTCACCCCGATCCCCGGCAGCACCGACAGGATCGAGCGCCGCCCGGCCGCGACGAACTTGTGGGCGATGACCAGCACGACGGCGAGCAGCAGGGCCGTGACGCCGATCCGCCCGATCGCCACCGTGAGGCTCAGGGGCTCCAGGCCCGGCGCCACCAAGACGACGTTGCGCCAGATCAGCGGCCCCAGCACCACGAGCAGCGCGAAGGCCAGCATCGCGAAGGCGCCGCAGATCACGTAGCCGATCGATTCGAGGCGGGTCAGCCACCAGGGCCGGCTCTCGCGCAGGCCGTAGGCCCGGTTCAACCCGACCCGCAGGCTCTCGACGCCCGAGGAGGAGAAGTACAGGGCGAACAGCGCGCCGAGCGTCAGCACGCCGCTGCGCTGCTCGGTGAGCACCCGGTGCACCTCGCCGACGATCGGCTTGGCGATCTCCCGCGGCCACGCGTCGAAGATCAGCACCCCGGCCTCGTCGGCCAGCGACTGGGTGCCGAACAGGCCGGCGAGCGCCGCCAGCAGGATCAGGAACGGGAACAGCGAGGTCAGGCTCGAGAGGGCGATGTGACTCGCGATCGCCCAGCCGTCATGGGAGACGAAGCGCTGCGCGGCGACGCCCATGACCTGCAATCCGCTGCGGAGGGGTTTCACGGGTGTCCAACGATCCTCGATCGCGCGATCCTCGGGGCGGCCCTCTCCGGGAGAGGTCCGCCGATGAACGGCGCCGGCACCCGCGCGTCAACGCCGCCGGCGCGCTCCGGTCCCGATCGGCGGCCGGTGACGCGTCCGCGCCACGCCGCCGGCCGGTCGGGACCGCGCCCCGCCCGGGCGGCGAGATCACCGTTGCGCCGGGCGCGCCGGCATGCTCCGTCCGGCGGCCATGCCTACGCTCTCCCGCCCGTCGACGCTCGCGTCCGGCGCTCTCCCGGCGCTGTTCATCCCGATCTGGGCCACGGGCTTCATCTCGGCCCGGGCGGTCGTGCCGCACGTCGATCCGCTGGCCTTCACCGCAATCCGTTTCACGGCCGTCGCCCTGGTGCTGGCCCTGATCGCCGCGGCCGCCCGGGTGCGCTGGCCGGCGGACCGGGCGGGGTGGCGCGACCCGGTCGTCGCGGGCTTCCTGATGCAGGGCGTCTACCTGTCGGGCGTCTTCTGGGCGGTGAGCCACGGGCTGCCGGCCGGCATCGCGGCGCTCGTCGGCAGCCTCCAGCCGCTGCTCACCGCGCTCCTGGCGCAGCCGCTGCTGGGCGAGCGCGTCAGCGGCCGGCGGGCGCTCGGGATCCTCATGGGCTTCGTCGGCACCGGCCTCGTGCTCGCCCCGAAGCTCGGCGCCACGGACCCGTCGGGGATCCCGCCGGCGGCGCTGGCCGTCAGCCTCCTGGGGGTGCTGGCGCTGACCCTCGGCACGCTCTGGCAGAAGCGCACCGGCGGCCAGGTCGATCTCCTGGCCGGCGCGACCCTCCAGTTCGTCGGCGGCATGGCCTGCGCCATCCCGCTGGCGCTCGCCTTCGGCGGCGGCGCGTTCGATCCGGCGCCCGCCCTGTGGCTCGGCCTCGGTTGGGCGGTCCTGGTCAACTCGGTCGCCGGGATCCTGCTGCTGCTGGTGCTGATCCGGCGGGGCGCGGTGGCGGGCGTCGCCGCCCTGTTCTTCCTCGTGCCGCCGGTCGCGGCCGTCCTCGGCTACCTGCTGTTCGGCGAGGTGCTGACCCCCGTGCAGGGCGCCGGCATGGCGCTTGCCGCCCTCGGCGTGGCGGTGGCGAGCCGCGGCTGAGATGGCCGCGGGCGGTCGCCGCCGAGGCCGCGACCCCTGCGACGGAAGGCGCGGAAACCCTTCGCGCCCTCGCGGTTTGGTGCGCGCGGGCCGGATCGGCCCGGGCCGGCAGCGCGCGAGGCGAGGATGAACCAGGACAAGCCCCGCGAGATCCGCCTCGCCCTCGACGCGATCCCCCTCGGCGGCAAGGCCGAGGGCAAGGGCGAGGGGGCCGCGGGCGACGACGCGGTGCTGTTCGTGCGCGACGCCGACGGGGTGCGCGCCTTCCAAGCGAAGTGCCCGCATCTCGGCGCGCCGCTGGCCAAGGGCGAGATCTGCGGCGGCCGGCTCTACTGCCCTTGGCACAAGGCGGCCTTCGCGGTCGCCGACGGCGGCGTGGAGGAGCCGCCGGCGCTGGAGGCGCTGACTCGCTATCCCGTCCGGATCGAGGGCGGCGAGGCGGTGGCGACGCTGACGCCCGAGCCGGCCCCGAGGCGAGAGGCCGAGACCCCGGTCGGGACGGTCCTGATCGTCGGCACCGGTGCGGCCGCCGCCGCCTGCGTCACCACGCTCCGGCGCGAGGGCTTCGCGGGGGCGATCACCCTGGTCGGCCGCGAGGGCCACCCGCCCTACGACCGGACCAAGCTGTCCAAGCAGTTCCTGGCCAAGCCCACCCCGGCGGAGAAGACCCTGCTGGAGCCGGACTTCGCCGCCGCCCACCGGGTCGAGCGGGTCGAGGCCGAGGCGACGCGGATCGACCCGGCCGGCCGCAGCGTCGCGCTGGCGGACGGGCGGGTCCTGTCCGCCGACGCGCTGCTGATCGCCACCGGCAGCCGCGCGGTGGTGCCGGACTTCGAGGGAAGGGATCTCGACGGCGTCATGACCCTGCGCAGCCTCGACGACGCGGTGCGCCTCAGCGCCGCGGCGGAACGGGCGACGCGCGTGGTGGTGATCGGCGCGGGCTTCATCGGCCTGGAGGCCGCGGCCTTCCTGACCAAGCGCGGCCTGTCGGTGACGGTCCTGTCCCGGGAGGAGGTCCCCTTCGCCAAGCGCTTCGGCGAGGCCGTGGGCGCGGCGCTGAAGCGCTACCACGCCGGCAACGGCGTGACCTTCGTGACCGGCACGGTCGCGCGGATCGCCGGCACCGGCTCCGTCGAGGCCGTCGAGACCGAGGACGGCGCGCGGCTTCCGGCCGACCTCGTGCTGATCGGCGCCGGCGCCGCGCCGGAGACCGGGATCGTCGCCGGGGTGGAGCCGGACGAGTCCGGCGGCCTCCCGGTCGGCGCCGACCTGAAGCTCGCCGACAACGTCTGGGTCGCGGGCGACATCGCGGCCTTCCCGGAGCGCGGCAGCGGCGTCACGGCGCGGATCGAGCACTGGCGGCTGGCGCAGCAGCACGGCACGCACGTCGCCCGGGCGATGCTCGGCGCCACCGGCGCCTTCGCGGGGGCGCCGTTCTTCTGGAGCAACCAGGGCGACAAGCGCCTGGATTACGGCGGCTACGCGCCGGATTTCGAGCGGATCATCCTGCAGGGCGACCCGGCGGCGCTCGACTTCATCGCCTACTACGTCCGCGACAACCGCGCGGTGGCCGCCTGCAGCATCGGCCGCAACCCCGCCTTCACGGCGTTCCTCCACCTGCTGGGCGAGGGCCGCGTGCCCGCCCCCGACCGGATCGAGGCCGGTGCGGATCTCGCCGCGTTGGTGTGACGGCGCGACATCGGCGCCATGTCGAGGCGGCCGGACCGAGGGAACAAGGTCGGGCGGTCCATCTTTCGGTAGACGCCGCCCGCCGTCTCGTGAGCCGGGCCCGCACGGGAGGCCCCATGAACCAGATCATCGTCGTCGCCCTCATCTGCGCCGCCTCCGTCCAGGCCCCGGACTGCTCGCGCGAGACCGCTATCGACGTGGTGACGGGCCCGGCCCACACGCTCCAGGAATGCCTCGTCCAGGGTCCGGTCCTGGCGGCCAATGCCGGCTTCAAGGGCGAGGACGGGTCCTACCTGAAGACCCGGTGCGAGCAGAGGCGCTGAGCCGGGGCCGTCCGGCGAGCAGGTTTCGGTAGGCTGAAGGCACGATCATCAGTGTCCGGAGCGTCGCGCGTCGCCGCGCCGGTCAGGCCTTGACTTCGCAGGGCTGCGCGCCGGCCCTCCGGCACCGGTATTCAACTTCAGTTCAAGGCGAGACAAACGAAATCTGCTTCGGCTCCGGACCGCGGCAGGTTAAAAGACCCGATCCAAGAAGACGCCACGCGAGCAGAGAACCATGTCCGCATCCCCCGCCATCCAGACCGAGCCGCAGGATCTCGTGGCCCTCACCAAGGCCGCCGGTGAGAGCGCGAAGGCGCTGGCCGCCGAGGCTACGCGCCGGGTCCGCACGCGGATCCTCGGGACGGACGGGCGGATCGACGCGGCCAAGCTCGAGGGCCAGCAGCACGCCGCCCACGGGCTCGCGTGGCTCGCGACCTACGCGGAGGCGGTGAACGAGCTCGGCGGCTACGCCGAGCGCCTGCAAGGGGAGGGCCGGTTCGGCGAGACCGAGGCGCTCCTCGTCCGGATCGGCGCCGGCGAGTATCTCGACCAGCTGTTCTCCGGCATCCCGATGAGCCAGGGCGAGATGGTCCGCGTCACCGGGTCGCTCGGCCTCTCCGCCAAGGAGGTGGCCCCGTACCGCACGGACGCGGTCGAGACCCTGATCGCCGAGGGCAACACCCCCGAGAACCGCGCCGCCCTGGTGGCGCTGATGCGCGACGGCGGCGGCTCGGCGACCGTCGGCGCCTCGGGCCTCGACGAGGACATGGAGGCGATCCGCTCCGAGATGCGCCGCTTCGGCAAGGCCGAGGTGGTCGATCAGGCGCACGAGTGGCACCTGAAGAACGCCTACATCCCGATGGAGATCGTGCAGAAGATGGCCGAACTCGGCGTCTTCGGCTTGACGATCCCCGAGGAGTACGGCGGCATGGGCCTGCCGAAGACCGCCATGTGCGTGGTCTCCGAGGAGCTGTCCCGCGCCTATATCGGCGTCGGCTCGCTGGGCACCCGCTCGGAGATCGCCGCGGAGCTGATCCTGTGCGGCGGCACCGAGGAGCAGAAGCAGCGCTTCCTGCCGAAGATCGCCTCGGGCGACATCCTTCCGACCGCCGTCTTCACCGAGCCGAACACCGGCTCCGACCTCGCGAGCCTGCGCACCCGCGCGGTGAAGGAGGGCGACGTCTGGAAGATCACCGGCAACAAGACCTGGATCACCCACCCGGTCCGCGCCGACATCATGACGGTGCTGGTGCGCACCAAGCCCGAGGAGAAGGGCCACAAGGGCCTCTCCATGCTGATCGCCGAGAAGCCGCGCGGCACGGATGAGGATCCCTTCCCGGTCCAGGGCCTGTCGGGCGGCGAGATCGAGGTGCTCGGCTACCGCGGCATGAAAGAGTACGAGCTCGCCTTCGAGGGCTTCGAGGTGCCGGGCGGCAACCTGCTCGGCGAGGTCGAGGGCAAGGGCTTCGCCCAGCTGATGCAGACCTTCGAGTCGGCCCGCATCCAGACCGCGGCCCGCGCCATCGGCGTCGCCCAGTCGGCCCTCGACGTCGGCCTGCGCTACGCCGAGGAGCGAGTCCAGTTCGGTAAGGCGCTGGTGAACTTCCCGCGGGTGGCCGACAAGCTCGCCATGATGGCGGTGGAGATCAACATCGCCCGCCAGCTCACCTACTTCTCGGCCCGCGAGAAAGACGAGGGCAAGCGCTGCGACCTGGAGGCCGGGATGGCGAAGCTGCTCGGCGCCCGCGTCGCCTGGGCGGCGGCCGACAACGCCCTCCAGATCCACGGCGGCAACGGCTTCGCGCTCGAGTACCCGGTGAGCCGGATCCTGTGCGACGCGCGCATCCTCTCGATCTTCGAGGGCGCTGCGGAGATCCAGGCGCAGGTGATCGCCCGCCGGCTGCTCGAGTCTGCCTGAAATCCCGTCTAGAGCTGGGGAATAGTACGTATCATGGGATTATAAGTCGGCATATGAACCCGGCTTAAACGAAGTCCCTGCTTCCTGGCGCCCGGTGAACAACTGGGGCGGCTCGGTGAGCGCGCAGCACGACGACGGACAGACGGGCAAGAACCTCCTCCGGCACTGGCAGGATTGCCGGACGCCGGGGGCGCCGATCCCGTCCTACGAGGCCGTCGTGCTCGGGAGTCTTGGCCGCCTCGCCGACCGGGCCGCCCTGGTGACGACCCGCGACGGGCGGGCCGCCCGGATCCTCTGGGCGGGCCAGGTCTTCGGCGCCTGGCTCGCGCAGGGTGCCGAAGGCGCGGAGGGCGCGTTGTCCGGGATCGTCCCGGCCGAGATCATCCCGACGGAGACCCTCCCAGTCGACGCGCTCCCGATCGAGCTGCGCGAGCCCGTCGACGAGATGGTCGCGGCCGCCCTCACGTCCGGCCAGCCCGCCTTCGCCCGGTGCGATCGCCTCGCCGTCGGGGTGGTGACATCGACCCGCCTCGTCGGCGTGCCCCTGGGCAACCGCTGGGGCGAGCCGTTCGTGCTGGTCGGGTTCGACGGGGCGAGCGTCCGGACCGAGCTGGTCCAGGCGATGTTCACCGCCACCGACCAGGGCATCCTGGCCCTCAGCACGGTCCGGGACGCGGCCGGCCGGCCGGTCGATTTCAAGATCGTCGCCCTCAACCGCGGGGCCGAGCGCCTGCTGGAACGCCCCGCCGCCGCCCTGCAGTGGCAGCGCGTGGGCCAGCTCTTCCCGGGGGCCGTCACCGCGCGGACGATCGCGACGCTCGCCGCCATGGTCGAGCGGGGCGGGCGCGCGGCCTTCGAGCTGAGCCGTCCCCGCTCCGACGGCGGCACGCTCTACCTCAAGGTCGAGGCGGGCTGCGTCGGCGATCTCGTCTCGGTCACGATGACGGATGTCGGCGACATCAAGGCCCGAGAGGCCTCGTTCCGGCTCCTGTTCGAGAACAACCCGGTGCCGATGTGGGTCGTGGCCGACGCGCGCGACCGGTTCCTGGCGGTCAACGACGCGGCCATCGCCCATTACGGCTACAGCCGCGAGCAGTTCCTGGAGCGGGCGCCGGCCGATCTCGCCATGGCCGCCGACGCGGCGCCGGCACCCGGCCTGCCGCCCACCGGCACCCTCCACCGCCGCGCCGACGGCTCCGCGATCGAGGTGTCCCTGTTCCAGCGGGCGATGCCGTTCGAGGGGCGGCAGGCCGTGCTCGAGGCCGCCATCGACATGACCGAGCGGCGCCGGGCCGAGGCCCGCATCGCCCACATGGCCCATCACGACGCGCTCACCGGGCTGCCGAACCGCGTGCTGTTCCGGGACCGCCTCGCCGAGGCGATCGCCCGCCACGCCCGGGACGGCGAGGCGGCGGTGCTGCTCTGCCTCGACCTCGACAAGTTCAAGATCGTGAACGACACGCTGGGCCACCCGGTCGGCGACAAGCTGCTGCGCGAGGCGGCCGAGCGGATCGCCGGATGCCTGCGCGAGGACGACCTCGTGGCCCGGCTCGGCGGCGACGAGTTCGCCATCCTGGTGCGCGGGCCGGACCTCCCGGCGCTGGCGGACGGGCTGATCGCGCGGGTGATCGCCGAACTCGGCCGCCCCTTCCGGCTGGACGGCCAGGATTGCCACATCGGCACCAGCATCGGCGTCGCCTGCCTGCCCCGGGACGGCACTGATCCCGAGACGCTGATGAAGAACGCCGACCTCGCCCTCTACCGGGCGAAGGCCGAGGGCGGCGGCACCTTCCGGTGCTTCGAGCCGGAGATGGATGCCTGGGTGCAGGCGCGGCGGCGGCGCGAGAACGAGCTGCGCGAGGCTTTCGCCCGCGGCCAGTTCTCGCTGGTCTACCAGCCGCTGATGGATGCCCGCGCCGGTCGGATCCTCGCCTTCGAGGCGCTGCTGCGCTGGCACCACCCGGAGCACGGCCCGGTCTCTCCGGCCGAGTTCGTGCCGCTCGCCGAGGAGACCGGCCTGATCGTGCCGATCGGCGCCTGGGTGATGCAGACTGCCTTCGCCGAGGCGGCGACCTGGCCGGAGGCGATCCGGCTCGCCGTGAACCTCTCCCCGATCCAGTTCCGCAACCGCGACTTGGTCGAGACCGTGCGCGGGGCGCTCGCCGCCGCGGGGCTCGACCCGCGGCGCCTCGAGCTGGAGATCACCGAATCGGTCCTGCTCGCCGACAGCGCCGCCAACCTCGCGACGCTGCACGCGCTGCGGGCCATGGGCATCCGGATCGCGATGGACGATTTCGGCACCGGCTATTCCAGCCTCGGCTACCTGCGCAGCTTCCCGTTCGACAAGATCAAGCTCGACCGCTCCTTCGTGAGCCAGGTCGGCGAGAACACCCACTGCACGGCGATCGTGCGCGCGGTGGCGAGCCTGGGCACCAGCCTCGGCATCGCCACCACCGCCGAGGGCGTCGAGACCGCCGAGCAGCTCGCGATGCTCCGCGCCGAGGGCTACGACGAGGTTCAGGGCTTCCTGTTCAGCCGCGCGGTCCCGGGTCCCGAGGCCCGCCGCCTGATCGAGCGCGCGCGGGAGGCGGTCCCGGACGACCGGGCGGCCTGATCCGCCCGGCCCGCGCGGGACCTACTTGGTGACCTTCACCGAGACCGGGTCGCTCGACGGGAAGGTCTCCTCCAGGGCGTCGTCCAGGCGCTCGTTCAGCTTCTCCTGCTTGTTGTCGGGGTTCTTGGCGTCGCCCGGCTTGGCGCTGCCCTGCTGGAAGCCCGGCTTGGTCTCGTTCGGCTTGTGGGTCTCGGCCATGTCGCTCGCTCGTCCGTGACGGAGGCACGCAAGGGTGCCGGTGGGCATCAACGCGAGGGAGGGCGGGTGTTTCCGATCTTTCGGGCCTGATCGGTGCGCCCCGTCATCGCGCGCGCAGCGGAGCGACGCAGAACCGCGCCGCGTGCCGAGGCGACCCGCTGCCCTGGATTGCTCCGCCGCGCTCGCGAGGACGTGCGCACCGGAATCGTCCTCAGGCGGTCGCCAGCGGCCGCCCGAGCGGGCCGCGGGCCGCGGCCTCGCGCAGGACCGTCCCGTAGACGGCCTCGAGACGGTCGAGATGGGTGTCCAGGGTCAGGGGCGCGGCCCAGTAGCGCTCGTGCGCGGCCCGGCCCATCCGGGCGGCGAGGCCGTCGTCGGTCAGGCGGCGCAGGTGCGCGGCGAGGTCGTCCGGGTCGCCCGAGCGGAACCAGAATCCGGTCTCGCCGTCGGCCACGGCCTCGCGGCCCGCGCAGGCGTCGCTCACGATCACCGGCGCGCCGCAGGCCAGCGCCTCGTAGACGGTGAGCGGCTGGCCCTCGTACCAGACGCTCGGGAAGACCAGCGCCCGGGCCCGCCGCATCAGCGCCTGCACGGCCGCGGCGTCGCGCCAGCCGAGCATCACCGCCTCGGGATAGCGCGCGGCGAGGTCGGCCCGTTCGGGGCCGTCGCCCACGAAGGCCGCCCGCACGCCCGCCCGGCGGGCCGCCTCGGCGAAGATCGGCGCGCCCTTCTCGGTGGAGATCCGCCCGACGAACAGGAAGTCGCCCGGCGGCCCGTCGTGGACCGGCGCCGGCGCCACCGCGATGGGGTTGTCGACCCGGTGGAAGGCGGTGCCGCGGGGCAGGAGCGGCCGCACGACGCTCTCCTGCAGGTCGCTGATCGTGATGACGTGGGCGAACAGCTCCGGCAGCCGGGCCACGTGGGCGAGGCCGGCGTGGCGGACCATCCGGGCCACCTTGCGCGGGTAGCTGCGCGCGTCGCAGTTCGCCACGATGCAGGCGGGCGACATCGGGGTGCGGTGGCAGATCCGCTGCGCCGGGTAGGCGTAGAAGCCGCCGGTCGGGCAGACGAGGAAGAACTCGTGCATCGTGTAGAGGCAGGGCAGCCCCGAGGCCCGGAGCGCGGTGCCGATCGACGGCGACAGCGCCTTGGCGAAGGCGTGGACGTGGACCAGCGTGTCGCGGGGATCGCAGGCGGCGAGTTCCGCCGCCAGGGCGCGGCAGGCCGGCCCGTTCCAGATCGCCTGGACCGCGAAGGCGAGCTTGCTGCGCGCCGTGGTGACGTCGTCCTGGTCCAGGCAGACCACCCGGACGCCGGCCGGCTCGAGCCGCGGGTCCACCGGGCCGACCGCGGCGAACAGGCTGACGCGGATCCCCCGGGCGGCGAGCCCCAGGGCGGATTCGATGGCCACCTTGGCCTGGCCGCCGTTGATCGCGGCGTGGTCTGCGACGAGGACGACGTGCACGTCAGGACTTCCGCCGCTGCGATCCGGGACCGACAGCTGTATCCGGCCGCGGTTGATCGCCCGTAAACCGGTCTGCCCCATCCTCCCGGCGCGCGAGAGCGATCGATCCCCGGGAGGGTTCACCGTGCACGTCGTGATCCTGGCCGAGTTCGCGGCCGCCAGCGGCGGCGCCGAGAAGGTCGCGCTCGAATCGGCCCGCGGGCTCGCCGAGGCCGGCCTCGGCGTCACCTACATCCAGGCGATCCCGGGCCCCGTCGACCCGCTCCTCGACCATGCCGGCATCCGCCGGATCGACCTCGGCCTGCCCGACATCTGGTCGCTCGGTGCCGCGCGGGCCGCCGCCGCCGGGATCTGGCACGCGGCCGCCGCACGCCGGCTCGCCGACGCCCTCGCCGGCCTCGCCGCGCCGCCGGACTGCATCCACCTGCACCAGTGGACCCGGACCCTGTCGCCGGCGATCGTCCCGGTCCTGTCGGAGACCGGGGTGCCGCTGGTCGTCACGCTGCACGACTACGCCCTGGCCTGCCCGAACGGCGTCTACTACCGCTTCGACCGGGCCGAGCCCTGCGGGCTCGCGCCCCTGTCGGCCGCCTGCCTGGCGGCGCCCTGCGACCCGCGCAGCCGGGTGCACAAGGCCGTGCGAGTCGCCCGCGCCGCGGCGCTGCGTCAGGTCGTCGGCCGGGCCAGCCGACGCCGCCCGCTCCACGTCGTCCATGTCTGCGATGCCAGCCGCCAGCGGCTCGGCGCCCTCCTGGGCGGCTACGCCCTAGCGCATCACAGGATCGACAATCCCGTCCGGCTCCCGGACGGGCCGGCGGCCGAGCCCGCCCGCGGCGACGCGATCGCCTATGTGGGGCGCCTCACCCGCGAGAAGGGCGCCGACCTCGTGGCCGACGCCGCCCGCGCCGCGGGGCTCCCGGCCCTGTTCATCGGCGCCGGGCCCCTGGAGGCGGAGCTGCGCGCCCGGGACGGCGTCGAGGTGATCGGCTGGCAGCGGCCCGAGGCGGTCTGGGCGACGCTCCGGGCCCGCGCCCGGGCGCTCGCCGCGCCCTCCCGCTGGTACGAGACCGGGCCGCTCACGGTCTACGAGGCGCTGGCGGCCGGCATTCCGGTCGTGGCTTCCGACCGCTCCGGCGCCGCTGAGAAGGTCCGGCACGGCCGGACCGGCTTCGTGGTCGCGCCGGAGATCGCGCCCCTCGCCGAGGCGTTCGCGGCGCTCCGGGACGACGCCCTGGCGGCCGCCCTCGGGGCCGAGGCGCGCCGCCTCTTCCGGGTGGCCCCGATGGGTCTGGCGGCTCACACAGCGGCGCTCCGCGCGCTCTACGCCGGCCTGGCCGAATCGGCGGCCGGTGCGATGCAGCATCCACCCGCGCTCGCCCTGGAGCAACGATCCTGAATCCTCCGGTGTGCTTGGTATACCAGAAGAATTCACGATCCGTTCGCGCCCCTCTGGACAGGGAGATAGTTTTTTGCCAATCGGGTTTCCGCGGGGATCAGCAATCTTAGCCGACTGAGTCAATGGTGTAGCTTGCTCGCAACCTGCTATCTGGCCCTGGCACCGGGTCGATGACTTCGTGACATCATCGGATCGGAACTTTATCGGGCCTCCGGATCCGTGAGTGCGCCCCGAACCTGCACTTGACTTCTTGTTGCAGTGCAACATATAGAGGGGCGTCAACGCGGACGCATGCGGCGTCCCGCTCCAAGGATGATGCTGGAGACATCGATGCAGACCCCGAACTTCGAGATCCCGACCGAGATGCGCGACTTCGCCGACAAGAGCGTCGATCAGGCCCGGACCGCCGTCGGCACCATGATGGCGAACGCCGTGAAGGCCGCCGAGCAGGTCCAGGCCTCGGGCCAGACCTTCCAGTCGACCCTCAGCGCCGCGGTCGCGAAGGGGTTCGATCACGCGCAGGCCAACGCCAACGCGACCTTCGACTTCGCCCAGAAGCTGGTGCGCACGAAGGATCTCCGCGAGGCGTTCGAGCTCCAGTCCGAGTTCGTCCGCAGCCAGTTCGCCGCGCTCCAGGCCCAGGCCAAGGATTACGGCACCCTGGCGCAGAACGCCGCCGCCCGCTGAGGCCGGCCGCCCCGGTCCGCGATCGGGGCACGAAGACCGGGATCCGGCAGGGCCGTCCAGGCCCGCCGGATCCCCCGCTCTGACGCCCGGGCGTCACGGGCCCGGCGCCGACACCGCCGGCGAGCCGGCCGCGCACGACCTCCGGCCGCCGCTCCGTCGAGACGGGCCGACGCCGACAGGAGGAGATCGCGCGATGGGAAAGCCGCGTCGACCGAGGAGCCGTCCCGCCGGGACGCCCCAGCCGTTGCAGGACGCGTCGGCCCCCCCCGAGATCCAGGCCGCAGCCGCCCCGATCGCGGCGGATGAACCCGATCAAGCGCCCGCTCCGGCGCCTGACCAATCGCCTGACCACTTCGCCGAGGCCGTCCGGACCGGCGCCGAGACCGCGCCCGACGGCGCGGTGGACGTCCCGTCCGACCCGGTGGCCACAGCCGCCGCGACGACGTCCGAAGCCGAGTTCGAAGCCCGGTCCGAAGCCGAGTCCGGAACCGGGGCGGTGATCGACATCGCCCCCCGGCCGGTGCCGGGCGCGGGTCCGGGACTCGTCGCGGCCGCGAACCGAATCAGCTTCACCCCCGACCGCCTCGACGTCGTCGAGATCGGCTCGATCATCGCCCGCTACGTGCGCGGCGAGGGCGAGGCGGCCGTCGCGCATCTGCGGGCGCTCTCGGGTGCCCGCTCGCCGGCCGACGTCATCCGCCTGCAGGTCGGCGAGGTCCAGCGGGCCGCCGACGCGTCCCTGACCTGCTGGGTCACGGTGGTCGGGCAGGCGAGCCGGGTCGTCGCGTACCGCTGAGGCGCGGCGCCCGGGCGGCCGGGACTTGTCGCATCCCGGCCACAAGGCCGGCCCGATCGAACCCGCGGCGGCAACGACCCGTTAACCAAGCCGGTCCCATGCCTTAACGGAGGGCACGGGAGACGACACCGGACCGATGCCGAACTGCGCGCGCCTGATCCGTTCCGCATGGCTCCGCCTCGCCGTCGCGCTCCTGCCGGCGCTGACGGGGATGCCGGCTGCCGCGCAGAACGGCGAGAAGCCGGCCGTCGCCATCGGGGCCGACGTCGCGAGCCAGGCCGGCACCACGCGCCTCACCCTGACTCTGTCCCGGGCCGTCGAGGCCCGCGGCTTCGTGATGGAGCGGCCCGACCGGGCGGTGATCGACCTGCCCGAGGTCAACTTCCAGCTCGATTCCGGGACCGGCAGCCGCCGCGACGGCCTCGTGCAGAGCTTCCGCTACGGCCTGTTCGCGCCCGGGCGGTCCCGCATCGTGATCGACCTCACCGCGCCCGCCATCGTCGGGAAGATCGAGACCGCGACGCGGCCGCGTGACGGCGCGGTGCTGCTCACGATCCCGCTGCAGCGCGCCGACCGCGACGCGTTCCGCAAGGCCGCCGCCACCGCCGATCCCGCCCCCGCCCAGGCCCGCGCCGCGGCGCCGGAGCCCGCCGACCAGCGGCCGCTGATCATGGTCGATGCCGGCCACGGCGGCACCGATCCCGGCGCCATCGCGGTGGGCGGCGTGTTCGAGAAGGACATCGTGTTCGGCTTCGCCCAGGCCCTCGTGGCGAGGCTGGAGGCGGGCGGCCGCTACCGGGTCCGGATGACCCGCGACCGCGACGTGTTCGTGCCGCTGGCCGAGCGGGTGCGCCTCGCCCGCGACGCCAGGGCCGACCTGTTCGTGTCGATCCATGCGGACTCGATCTCGGCGGCGCCCCAGGTGAGCGGCGCCACGATCTACACCAATTCCGAGAAGGCCACGGACGCCGAATCCGCCAAGCTCGCCGAGCGCGAGAACCGGGCGGATTCCGCCGCGGGCGTCGACGCCGCCGAGGCGCCGCCGGACATCGCCGACATCCTGCAGGAGCTGACCCTGCGCGAGACGCGGGGCTTCTCGTCGGGCTTCGCCCGCACGCTGATGGGCCAGCTCGCCCCCGTGATGAAGATGAGCGCCAAGCCCCACCGCGAGGCGCGCTTCGTGGTGCTGCGCTCCCCCGACGTGCCGAGCGTGCTCGTGGAACTCGGCTATCTCTCCAGCAAGCGCGACCTGGAGATGCTGCAATCGCCGGAGTGGCGGGCCGACGTCACCGGCTCCATGGCCAAGGCGATCGACCAGTTCTTCACCAACCGCGCCACGCTCGGCCGGCCGGCCCCGACGCGCCGCGCGGCCGCCGCCGCCCCAGTTTCACCATAGATAGAGTGTCGATACGGGACGTCCGACGCCCCGTCGCATGGCCGCCGAAACCGGCATTCCGAGGGGGTCTCACGGGACCGTCCGGGGGCCGGCCGCGCAGCGCGCGGGGTGCACGCGCCGGATGAGCCGATTCCGGCATTCGGCCGGGCCAGCGACGAGCGGAACACCGGATGCGTCTGATCCTCCGTTTCTTTGGGATCCTGTTCAGCGCCGCCGCGGTGCTGTTCGTGGTCGGCGCGGCGGTGGGCGGTTACTTCTACTGGAAGTACAGCCAGGACCTGCCCGACCACGCCGCGCTCTCCAATTACGAGCCGCCGGTGATGACCCGCGTCCACGCGGCGGACGGCTCGCTGCTGGCCGAGTACGCCCGCGAGCGCCGGCTGTACCTGCCGATCCAGGCGATGCCGAAGATCGTCGTCGCGGCCTTCCTGTCGGCCGAGGACAAGAACTTCTACAAGCACGGCGGCATCGACCCCGAGGGGATCGTGCGCGCCTTCCTGACCAACGCCAAGTCGGGCAAGCGGCAGGGCGCCTCGACCATCACCCAGCAGGTTGCCAAGAACTTCCTGCTCTCCTCCGAGCAGACCTACGACCGGAAGATCAAGGAGGCGCTGCTCGCGCTCCGGATCGAGGCGGCCTACTCGAAGGACAAGATCCTCGAGCTCTACCTCAACGAGATCTTCCTCGGCACGATCGTGCCCGGCCGCAACCTGCACGGCGTCGCGGCCGCGGCGCTCGACTATTTCGGCAAGTCGGTCCACGAGCTGACCATCAACGAGGCGGCCTACCTCGCCGCCCTGCCGAAGGGGCCGAACAACTACCACCCCTACCGCAAGACCCAGGCGGCCCTCGACCGCCGCAACGAGATCATCCGCCTGATGGCGGAGAACGGCTACATCACCCGGGAGGAGGCGGAGTCCGCCAAGAAGATGCCGCTCGGCGTCAACCCGCGCGTCGCCTTCCCGAACGCCGCCAACGCCAACTACTTCACCGAGGAGGTCCGCCGCGAGATCTCCGAGCGCTACGGCGAGAAGAAGCTCTACGAGGGCGGCCTCTCGGTGCGCACGACCCTCGACCCGAAGATGCAGGCCTGGGCCCGCAAGGCGCTGGTCGACGGCCTCGTGCGCTACGACCAGGCTCATGGCTGGCGCGGTCCGGTCACCAAGGTCGACCTGACCGGACGCGACTGGGGCATGGCGGCGGCCGAGGTTCCGGCGCTCGGCGACGTGGCGCCCTGGCGGCTCGCCGTGGTGCTGGGCAACGGCGGCGGCGGCGTGCAGATCGGCCTGCAGCCCCGGCGCGAGGCCTCCGGCCAGGTCGGCAAAGACCGCGAGACCGGCGTGATCGTCCCCGAGGGCATGCGCTGGGCCGGCCGCGCCAATCTCCAGCCCGGCGACATGGTCTATGTCGAGGCGATGGACGGCGGCCGCGGCCAGTTCCGCCTGCGCCAGAAGCCCGAGGTCTCGGGCGCCATCGTGGCCATGGACCCGAACACGGGCCGCGTGCACGCGATGGTCGGCGGCTTCTCGTACGACGAGTCCGAGTTCAACCGCGCCACCCAGGCGATGCGCCAGCCCGGCTCCTCGTTCAAGCCGATCGTCTACTCGGCGGCGCTGGACAACGGCTACACCCCCGCCTCGATCATCCAGGACACCCCGATCACCATCGAGGCCGGCCCCGGCCAGGAGGCCTGGACGCCCTCGAACTACGACGGCAAGTCGGGCGGCCCGCACACCCTGCGCTACGGCATCGAGCACTCGAAGAACCTGATGACGGTCCGGCTCGCCAAGGATGTCGGCATGCCGCTCATCGCCGAGTACGCCCGCCGCTTCGGCGTCTACGACGACATGCTGCCGGTGCTGCCCATGTCGCTCGGCGCGGGCGAGACCACGGTCATGCGCATGGTCACCGCCTACTCGATGCTGGCCAACGGCGGCCGGCGCATCCGGCCGACCTTGATCGACCGGATCCAGGACCGCATCGGCGAGACGATCTACCGGCACGACAACCGCAAGTGCATCGGCTGCGACGCCGAGAAGTGGTCGGGCCAGGACGAGCCGAAGCTGGTGGACGATTCCGAGCAGGTGCTCGACCCGCTGACCGCCTACCAGATGGTCTCGATCATGGAGGGCGTGGTCCAGCGCGGCACCGCCACGATCCTGAAGCAGATCGGCAAGCCGCTCGCCGGTAAGACCGGCACGACGAACGACGCCAAGGACGCGTGGTTCGTGGGCTTCTCGCCGGACTTGGCGGTCGGCATCTATATCGGCTTCGACAAGCCCCGCTCGCTCGGCGACCGCGCCACCGGCGGCGGCCTGGCGGCGCCGATCGCCCTGGAGTTCCTGAAGACGGCCCTCAAGGACAAGCCGCCGACGCCGTTCCGCGTGCCCCCGGGCATCAAGCTGATCCGCATCAACCTCGCGAGCGGCACCCGCGCCGGCTCGGGGGAGGGCGCCGGGACGATCCTGGAGGCGTTCAAGCCGGGCACCGCGCCGCCGGATTCCTACTCGGCGCCGTCCTCCGGCGGCGGCGGCCAGGCGGCCGCCCCGGCGGCGGTCGCGCCCGATCCCGACCGGGCCGCTCAGGCCGGCGGATTGTACTGAGGCGGCTCGCCCCGCCCAGCCGCTGTCAGCCGAGATCGCTCTCAGCCCAGGTCGGGTCCGCCCGGCCTGGGCTTTCGCGTTACGGATCCGGGGCGACGGTGCGACGGACGGGTCATCGCCGGGGCGAGAGGCCCGCGATCGCGACCGGCGCCGTCCGGGATCGCGCAGCTTTGCCCGAAGGGCCGGAAGGTGCGGCGGCCAAGTTCGCGCGGGCCGTTCTCGGGCGAGACCCGCCCCTCGGCACCGACCAGCGTCGCGCTCCGCAGGCGCACAGAAAAAAGCCGCCCCGGAGGGAGCGGCTCGAGGAGTCATCAGGGAGGCATCAAAACAGAGCGGACAAACATGTCCAACTCGACATCCAGATCACTGGATGCCTGTTTATGCCTCGAAAACCTTAATGCGGAGTTAAGGTGTGTTCTCTCCCGTCGATCTCAGGCCGCCAGACTGTCGAAAAGCCCGCGCCCGTCGGTCCCGCCGACCAGATCCTCGACGAAGTTCTCCGGGTGCGGCATCATCCCGAGGACGTTCCCGGTCTCCGACAGGACGCCCGCGATGGCGTTGAGGGAGCCGTTGCGGTTCGCCTCGACGGTGATCGCCCCGGTCGCGTCGCAGTAGCGGAAGGCGACCCGGCCCTCGCCCTCGATCCGCGCCAGCGCCTCGGGATCGGCGAAGTAGTTGCCTTCGCCGTGGGCGACGCAGACGTCGATCACCTGACCCTGAGTGTAGGCGCTGGTGAAGCGGGTGTCGGTGCGCTCCACCCGGAGCGTCTGCCGGTGGCAGATGAAGCGCCGGTCGATGTTGCGCATCAGCACGCCGGGCAGCAGGCCCGATTCGCACAGGATCTGGAAGCCGTTGCAGATACCGAGCACGAGGCCGCCGCGGGCCGCGTGGGCCCGGACCGCGTCCATGGCGGCGGCCCGGCCGGCGATGGCGCCGCAGCGCAGGTAGTCGCCGTACGAGAAGCCGCCGGGCAGGACGGCGAGGTCGGTGCCGGCGGGGAGCGCGTGGTCCGCGTGCCAGACGAGGCTCACCTGCGCGCCGGAGCGCCGCAGGGCCCGGACGACGTCCGACTCGCGGTTGGAACCCGGGAAGACGACGACCGCGGCGTGCATCAGAGGATCTCGATCGCGTAGTTCTCGACGACGGTGTTGGCTAGGAGCTTCTCGCAGGCCGTGCGCAGCGTCGCCTCGGCGGCGGCGCCGTCGGCTGCCGACACCTCGATGTCGAAGACCTTGCCCTGACGGACGCCGTCGACGCCCTCGATGCCGAGGGACCTGAGGGCGGCCTCGATCGCCTTGCCCTGCGGGTCCAGCACACCGGTCTTCAGGGTGACGATGATACGGGCTTTCATGGATCTACGGGTCTCACGCGTGTCGGGACGGGGGTGTGACCTGCGACAACGTCACACAGACCGTCGCCGGTCGCTTCTAACAGGAAGGCCGGCGCACTGTCGAACACGCCGCACGCATAGGGATCATTCCGCTGCTGGATGCAACTTGAACGGAAAAGTCGCCCGTGCGCGCTCGTTCAGCGATGCGCCGCCGGAGCCGGGCCCCGCAGGGGCTCGATGCTGGTCGCCCGGCGCCAGAGCTGGAGCATGATCCAGGCCGCGAACAGGCTGAACAGCCCCATCAGGACGTGCCCGACCCGGTCGCCGAGATCGAAGATGCCCGCGATGGCCCAGCCCGCCGCGATGGCCACGGCGAAGACCTCGGTGCCGACGAGGACCATCATGCTGATGATGGTGATGGCGTTGCGCCCGTTCACGAGATCCGCCCTCGAAAAGATTTCGGGCCCCGGACGAACCGTCCGGGACCCGCGCAGCTAGCCCACAGAGGCGGGGCGATGCAACCGACCGGACGGCGCCGGAGCGGTCCGGCCTCAGCGCGGCGCGCGCTTGGCCAAGATCCGCTGCAGGGTCCGCCGATGCATGTTGAGGCGCCGGGCGGTCTCGCTGACGTTGCGGCTGCACAGCTCGTAGACGCGCTGGATGTGCTCCCAGCGGACCCGGTCGGCCGACATCGGGTTCTCGGGCGGGTCGGCCCGCTCGCCCGGCTGCGCCATCAGCGTGCCGTGGATCTCGTCGGCGTCGGCGGGCTTGGCGAGGTAGTCGAAGGCGCCGAGCTTCACCGCGGTGACCGCGGTGGCGATGTTGCCGTAGCCGGTGAGGATCACGCCGCGGGCCTCGGGCCGGCGCTCCTTGAGGCGGGCGATCACGTCGAGGCCATTGCCGTCGCCGAGGCGCATGTCGATCACCGCGAAGGCGGGCGCGCGCGCCTCGACGGCGGAGACGCCGTCCGCGACGCTGTCGGCCACCTGCACATGGTAGCCGCGGCTCTCCATGGCGCGCGCGAGGCGGGTCTGGAAGGGCTTGTCGTCGTCGACGATCAGCAGGCTGCGGTCGGAGAAGGCGGCCAGCGGATCGGCATCGTTGATCACGGCGGGGTCGGTCGCCGCCGAGGTCCCGGGCTGCGTGAGCATCCGGCACTCCTTTCGGGTTTTCGTCGTCGGGTTCTTGGTCTGTCCCTCATATAGGTACGGCATCGCCCGGTGGCAGGGGGGCGCGGATACTGAGTTCCGGAGAATGTCGCGGCGCGGCGCCGCGCTCGAAGATGTGGCGGGCCCAGGAGACGCGCACGATCGCCCCGTGGGCGTCCGGCGCCGCGACGTTCATCAGGGCGAGCTGCGCTCCCGAGCGCTCGATCAGGGTCTTGGCGATGAACAGCCCGAGGCCGAGGCCGGCCCCCACGGTGCCGCCGGATTGCGGCCGGTCGTGGCTGCGGGTGGTCACGTAGGGCTCGCCCGCCCGCAGCAGCACCTCGCTGGAGAAGCCCGGGCCGTCGTCGCGGATCTCGATCCAGACCCGGTCGGGCGTCCAGCGCCCCTCGACGGTGACGCCGGCCTCGGCGAAGTCGACGGCGTTGTCGAGGATGTTGGCGAGCCCGAACATGACGCCCGGGTTGCGCCGGCAGGCCGGCTCCGGCCCCTCGCCGGCGCTGGTGACGGCGAGGGCAGCGCCGAGTGCCCGCTGCGGCGCCACCAGCTCCTCCACGAGGTGGCTGAACGTCACCGTCTCCAGGAAGCCGGCCCCGGCCCCGTCCCCGTCGAGGGAGGTCAGCTTGCCGAGGATGCCGCGGCAGCGGTCGACCTGCTCGCGCAGCAGGTTGAGATCCTCCGCCACCGCCGGCGAGGCGGTGGGGCCGAGCTGGCGGATCAGCTCCTTGGTCACCACCATGATCGTGCCCAGCGGTGTGCCCAATTCGTGGGCAGCCGCGGCCGCGAGCCCGTCGAGCTGCGACAGGTGCTGCTCGCGGGCGAGCACCAGCTCGGTGGCGGCGAGCGCCTGGGCGAGGAGCCGGGTCTCCTCGGCGACCCGCCACGCGTAGACGCCCGTGAAGGCGGTGCCGAGCAGGATCGCGGTCCAGACGCCGGAGACGTACAGGAACGGCAGCTCGATCCGCCCGTCCGCGAACCAGGGCAGGGGCCGGTGCACCAGGGCGAGCAGCGTCGCGAGGCCCACCGCCAGGAGGCCCAGCGCCAGGGTCCGCTCGGGGGGTAGGGCGGTGGCGGAGATCAGCACCGGGGCGAGGAACAGCAGCGAGAACGGGTTCTGGAGCCCGCCCGTGAGGAACAGCAGGGCCGCGAGCTGCACGATGTCGAAGGCGAGGAGCAGGGCCGCGGAATCGTCGCTGAGCCGGTAGCTCGCCGGGAAGCGGATCCGCAGGGCGAGGTTCAGCCAGGACGAGGTGGCGATCACCAGGAAGCACCAGCCGAACGGCAGCGGCAGGCCGAGGCCGAACTGCGCCCCGACGACCGCCGCGCTCTGGCCCGTGATGGCGAGCCAGCGCAGGCGGACGAAGGTGTCGAGCCGCAGGTGTCGCGCGTCGCGACCGAGGCCGCTGAGATCGGTATCGGGCATGGGCTGTAACGGGCTGTATCGGTGCGTCGCCGGACGGACCCGCCGGCGCGGCGTCCCGTGGACTCCCTTCGCATGACGCGGCGATGGGAATCCCGGCTCACCGCCCCGGACACGTCGTCGCTGGCGGACGATCGCCCGCGGACGTGGTCACAGGCAAGTCGCCGCAGCTCCGGGATGTTCCGCCCGCGTTCAGGGTGGAGCATTATCCTACCGACTCGGGTTGCAGGGGGTATGGGCCGCGCGGCTCGATGCCCGCGGCCGGAGCGAGACCGCGAGGTGACGATGCTGCTGGCCTATTCCCTGTACGAGGGCGCGCGCGCCCTGATGGCACCCGCCCGCGTCGCCGCCGACCTCACCCGCTACGGGCTGCAGATGCCGGGCAATCCCCTGGCCTACGGACCCTACGCCCGCGCGGTCAGCGCCGGCTGCGAGATGTTCGAGCGCGTCACCCGCCAGTACGGCAAGCCCGCCTTCGGCTTCACCGAGACGGTGGTGGACGGCGCGGCGGTCCCGGTCACCGAGCGGGTGGTCTGGGAGCGGCCGTTCTGCCGCCTGATCGCCTTCGACCGCGCGTTCCCGGCGGCCCCCGCGGAGCCGCAGCCCAAGCTGCTGATCGTCGCGCCGATGTCGGGGCACTACGCCACGCTGCTGCGCGGCACCGTCGAGGCGATGCTGCCGAACCACCGGGTGTTCATCACCGACTGGACCGACGCCCGGATGGTGCCGCTCTTCGCGGGCCAGTTCGATCTCGACGACTACATCGACTACCTGCAGGAGATGTTCGCGGTCCTCGGGCCGGACCTGCACGTCATGGCGGTGTGCCAGCCGGCGGTGCCGGTCTTCGCCGCGGTGGCGCTGATGGAGGCGGCCGACGAGCCGGCGGTGCCGACCTCCATGACCTTGATGGGCGGCCCGATCGACACCCGCCGCTCGCCCACCGCGGTGAACTGCCTCGCGCAGGAGCGTGGCCAGAAGTGGTTCGAGCAGAACACGATCAGCCTCGTGCCGCCGATCTACCCGGGCGCCTGGCGCCGGGTCTATCCGGGCTTCCTGCAGCTGTCGGGCTTCATGGCGATGAACCTCGACCGCCACGTCACCGCCCATTCGGACATGTTCGACCATCTGGTGACGGGCGACGGCGACTCGGCCGAGAAGCACCGCGAGTTCTACGACGAGTACCTCGCCGTGATGGACCTGACGGCCGAGTACTACCTCCAGACCGTGCAGACCGTGTTCGTCGACCACGCCCTGCCGACGGGACAGATGACGCACCGCGGCACGCCGGTCGATCTCGGCGCCATCCGCCGCTGCGCGATCCTGGCGGTCGAGGGCGAGAACGACGACATCTCCGGCGTCGGCCAGACCAAGGCGGCCCTCGACCTGACGCCGAACCTTCCGGAAGCGCGCAAGGCCTACCACCTCCAGGCCGGCGTCGGCCATTACGGGGTGTTCAACGGCTCGCGCTACCGGTCGGTGATCGCCCCCCGCATCGCGGCCTTCATCCGCGCCATGCAGGCGGTTCCGGGCGCGCGGGGCGGCCACCTGCGGCAGGTGGGCTGAGGCGTCCATTCCGGTGCCCGCCGCCCCGGCTGGCCCTCCTCCGCGGGGGGGGTCGCGGACTCACACAGCGCAGACCGAAGGGCGAGGGGATCTCCGGCCTCGCGCTCGATCCCGAGCTGCGAAACGCTGTGCGATCCCGTTTCCGATCGATGATGTCGGCACAGCCGTCATCGCTGCGCTCGCGATGACGGTGCGGGACATGTCGACCGAGACGCCGCGCGCTCCGCGTTCCTGAATACATAACGCAGTCACGGCCGGGCTGGCGCGGGCCTTGCGAGACGCGGCCCGTGAGTTCGAGCCGCACCGACACAGCCCCTCTCCATGCCGCCGTCGCCCCGAGGCCGGCGGCGGTGCGGACGCGCGCCCGGACGTCGTTGTCACCACGGGCCATTGCGCCCGCGCATCAGAACCGTTCAAACTCGCCCGCAAGGTGCGGGCCGGCGACCGATGCTTGAGATCCGCACCGCCAGGGAGAAGACGATGGACCGCAGGACCTTTCTCAAGGGTTCGGCTGCGCTCGGTTTGGCTGCGCCGCAGCTCGCGCGGCCGGCCCTGGCGCAGGGGGGCAAGGTCCTGCGCTTCGTGCCGCAGGCGAACCTCGCGAATTTCGACCCGATCTGGGGGACCCAGTACGTGGTGCGCAACGCCGGCACCCTCGTCTGGGACATGCTCTACGGCGTCGACGCGCAGCTGAAGCCGCAGCGCCAGATGGTCGAGTCCGAGGAGGTCTCGGGCGACAAGCTCACCTGGACCTTCCGGCTGCGCCCCGGCCTGAAGTGGCACGACGGCGAGCCGGTTCTCGCCAAGGACGTGGTGGCGAGCCTCACCCGCTGGATGGCCCGCGACCCGATCGGCCTGATGATCCGCGGCATCCAAGACGACCTCGCGGCGACCGACGACAGGACCTTCCAGTGGCGCCTGAAGAAGCCGTTCCCGAAGCTGCTCTACGCGCTCGGCAAGACCAACGCGCCGATGGCGCTGATGATGCCGGAGCGGATCGCCAAGACCGACCCGTTCACGCAGATCTCCGAGTATGTCGGCTCGGGCCCGATGAAGTTCGTCCGCAACGAGTGGGTGCCGGGCGCCCGGGCGGTGTTCGAGACCTTCACCGACTACAAGCCCCGCGACGAGCCGAATTCCTGGCTCGCGGGCGGCAAGCGCATGCTGGTCGACCGGGTCGAGTGGGTGATCATGCCGGACGCCGCCACCGCGTCGGCGGCCCTGCAGAACGGCGAAGTCGACTGGTGGGAGAACCCGATCTCCGACCTCGTGCCGCTGCTGCGCAAGAACAGCAACCTCAACGTCGACATCGCCGACCCGCTCGGCAATGTCGGGTCGTTCCGGATGAACCACCTGCACCCGCCCTTCGACAACCCGAAGATCCGCCAGGCGGTCATGACCGCGATGAGCCAGGAGGATTACATGCGGGCGATCGTCGGCGACGACGACAGCCTGTGGAAGACGTTGCCGGGCTTCTTCACGCCGGGCACACCCCTCTACAGCGAGGCGGGCGGCGGCAATGTCGGCAAGGGCGACATCAAGCTCGGCCAGAAGCTGCTCAAGGAGGCCGGCTACAAGGGCGAGCCGGTGGTCTGCATCGTGGCGCAGGACCAGGGGATCACCAAGGCGCAGGGCGACATCACCGCCGATCTCCTGAAGAAGATGGGCTTCAACGTCGACTTCGTCGCCACCGATTGGGGCACCACCGGCACCCGCCGGGCCTCCAAGGCGCCGCCGCCTCAGGGCGGCTGGAACATGTTCCACACCTGGCACGCGGGCGCCGACTGCATCAATCCGGCGGGCTACCCGGCGGTGCGGGCGAGCGGCGACAAGGCGTGGTTCGGCTGGCCGAACATCCCGCCGGTGGAGACCGCCATCGCCGAGTGGTTCGACGCCGCCGACCCGGCCGCCGAGAAGGCCGCCATCGACAAGGTCAACGCCGCCGCCTGCGAGGGCGTGGTCTACGTGCCCACCGGGTTCTTCCTCGGCTACCAGGCGTGGCGCAAGAACGTCTCGGGCATCGTGAAGGGGCCGATCCCCTTCACCTGGGGCGTGTCGAAGGCGTGATGGCGCCCGCTCTCGCCACGTCGGGTCGCCCGACCCGCCCGGTCTCTCGGGCGGGCTCCCGGCTTCGGATACCGCGCTCGGCAACGCGGTCGCGGGACGGGGCGCGGGTCCCTTCTCCTGTCCCTCTCCCGCACGGGAGCGGGGGCGCGTCGCGCTCCGCCGCCGGCGTTCGCGCCCGACCCGGACGCGTGAAGGTCGGCACCCGCGAGGGGGGCAGGGGCGGCCGCACCCGCCGCGCCCTCCCGCCCACAGCCTAGCGAGGCCCCATGCTCGGCTATATCGGCAGGCGCATCCTCGCCACCATCCCGGTCATGGCGGTGGTCGGGCTGTTCGTCTTCAGCCTCCTCTACTTCGCCCCGGGCGACCCGGCGGCGATCATCGCGGGCGACCAGGCGACCCCCGACGACGTCGCCCGCATCCGCGCCACGCTCGGCCTCGATCGGCCGTTCCTGGTGCGGTTCTGGGAATGGTCCTGGCAGATCCTCCACGGGGATCTCGGCACCTCGATCTTCACCAACCTGCCGGTCACCACCATGATCGGCCAGCGGGTGCAGCCCACCGTCTCGCTGATGCTCGTCACCCTGGTCTTCGCCATCGTGGTGGCGGTGCCGCTGGGCGTCGTCGCCGCCTGGAAGGCCGGCAGCCTGATCGACCGCCTCGTGATGGGGCTCGCCGTGACGGGCTTCTCGGTGCCGGTCTTCGTGGTCGGCTACATCCTGGCCTACGTCTTCGCCCTCGAGCTCGGCTGGCTGCCCGTGCAGGGCTACACGCCGATCGAGCAGGGTGTGTGGCCCTGGCTGTCCAACCTGATCCTGCCGGCGGTGACGCTCGGCCTCGTCTACATCGCGCTGATCGCCCGGGTGACCCGCGCGACCATGCTCGACGTGCTCCAGCAGGATTACGTGCGCACGGCCCGGGCCAAGGGGCTGTCGCAGGGGCCGGTCCTGTTCGTCCACGCCCTCAAGAACGCCGCGGTGCCGATCGTCACCGTGATCGGCATCGGCATCGCGTTGCTGATCGGCGGTGCGGTGGTGACCGAGACGGTCTTCGCGATCCCCGGCCTCGGGCGCCTCACCGTCGACGCGATCCTGCGGCGCGACTACCCGGTCATCCAGGGCGTCGTGCTGCTGTTCAGCTTCGTCTACGTGCTCGTGAACCTCGCCATCGACCTCTTCTACACCGTGCTCGACCCGAGGATCCGCTATTGACCGCGACCGTCGCGCCCTTCCCCAGCAGCGCCCCGCAGGCGGGCGCCTCGCCCGAGGGAATCACCCCCAAGGCGCCCCCGCCGCCGGGCCTCGCCGTCGCGGCGCCGCTGCCCGACGTCATCCCGGCCCGCAAGCGCCGGGGCCGGGTCTGGACCTATGTGCGCCGCAACCCGACCATCGTGGTCGGCGGCGTGCTGCTCCTCATCGTCTTCCTGATGGCGGTGCTGGCCCCCTATCTCGGCACCGTCGACCCGACCGCCCTGGCGCCCGCCAAGCGCACCCGGGCCCCGTCGGCGCAGTACTGGTTCGGCACCGACATGCTCGGCCGCGACGTCTACTCGCGGGTGGTCTACGGCGCCCGGGTCTCGCTGCTGGTCGGCTTCTCGGTGGCGTTCCTCGCCTCGGTCGCGGGGCTCGCGGTCGGCCTCGTCTCCGGCATGGTGCGCTGGCTCGACGGGATCGTCATGCGGGTCGTCGACGGCATGATGTCGATCCCGCCGATCCTGCTCGCGGTCGCGCTGATGGCGCTCACCCGCGGCTCGGTCCAGAACGTGATCATCGCGATCACCATCGCGGAGATCCCGCGCGTCGCCCGCCTCGTGCGCGGCGTGGTGCTGTCGCTGCGCGAGCAGCCCTACGTCGAGGCGGCGGTCACCACCGGCACCCGGATGCCGGCGATCATCTGGCGCCACATCCTGCCCAACACGCTGGCGCCCATGACCGTGCAGGCGACCTACATCTGCGCCTCCGCGATGATCACCGAGGCGATCCTGTCGTTCATCGGCGCGGGCGTGCCGCCCTCGACGCCCTCCTGGGGCAACATCATGGCCGAGGGCCGGGCCCTCTGGCAGGTGAAGTTCTACATCATCCTGTTCCCGGCCATCTTCCTCTCGATGACGGTGCTCGCCGTGAACCTCGTCGGCGACGGCCTGCGCGACGCCCTCGACCCCCGCATGGCGAAAGACGTCTGATGAGGACCGGCAGCATGAGCGGCACCCCTCTCCTGTCGATCGAGAACCTGCAGGTCCATTTCCGCACCCCCGACGGGGTGAATCGGGCGGTGGACGGGGTCTCGTTCGCGATCCAGTCGGGCGAGACCCTGGCGATCGTGGGCGAGTCCGGCTGCGGCAAGTCGGTGACCTCGATGTCGATCCTGCGGCTCCTGCCCGAGCCGCCGGCCCGCATCGCCGGCGCGATCAAGTTCGAGGGCAAGAACCTCCTCGACCTGCCGAACAGCGCCATGCGCAAGATCCGCGGCAACGACATCAGCGTGATCTTCCAGGAGCCGATGACCTCGCTGAACCCAGTGCTGACGGTCGGCCGCCAGATCGGCGAGACCCTGCGGCTGCACCAGGGGCTCGGCCGCCGGGAGGCCGAGGAGCGGGCCGTGGAGATGCTGACGCTGGTCGGCATCCCCGAGCCGCGGCGCCGGGTGCGGGAATACCCGCACCAGCTCTCCGGCGGCATGCGCCAGCGGGTGATGATCGCCATCGCGCTCGCCTGCTCGCCGAAGCTCCTGATCGCCGACGAGCCGACCACGGCGCTGGACGTGACCATCCAGGCCCAGATCCTCGACCTGATGCGCGACCTGAAGGCCCGGGTCGGGGCCGCGATCATGCTGATCACCCACGATCTCGGCGTGGTGGCCGAGGTCGCCGACCGGGTGGTGGTGATGTATGCCGGCCGCAAGGTCGAGGAGGCGCCGGTCCGCGAGCTGTTCCGGTCGCCGCGCCACCCCTACACCCGCGGCCTGATGGGGGCGGTGCCGAAGCTCGGCGCCGTCGAGCACGGCGCCGACGCGCGGCTCGCCGAGATCCCCGGCATGGTCCCGAGCCTGAAGGGCCGGATCGAGGGCTGCGTCTTCGCCGGGCGCTGCCCGGACGTCACCGACCTGTGCCGCGCCTACGCGCCGGCCCTGGAGCCGAAGGCGCCGGGCCACCTCGCCGCCTGCCACTACGCGCCGAAGGACGCCCTCGCGGCATGAGCGCCACGCCCGCACCCGCCGCCCGCACCCTGCTGGAGGTCAACGACCTCAAGAAGCACTTCGCCCTCGGCGGCGGCCTGTTCGGCCAGTCCAAGCGCGTGCTCAAGGCGGTGGACGGCCTGTCCTTCACGGTGGCCCGGGGCGAGACCCTCTCGCTCGTCGGCGAGTCCGGCTGCGGCAAGTCTACCGTCGCCAAGGCGCTGATGCGCCTCTACGCGCCCACCGCCGGCCAGGTGGTGCTCGACGGGCGCCGCATCGACGACCTCTCGGCCGGAGCGCTCCGGCCCCTGCGGCGCCACATCCAGATGGTGTTCCAGGACCCGTTCTCGTCGCTCAACCCGCGGATGCGGGTGCGGGCGATCCTGGCCGAGCCGATCCGCAATTTCGGGCTGGCCCGCAACGCCGCCGACCTCGAATCCCGCCTCGCCAGCCTGATGGAGCGGGTCGGCCTGCCGCGCGAGGCGCTCGGGCGCTTCCCGCACGAGTTCTCCGGCGGGCAGCGCCAGCGCATCGGCATCGCCCGGGCGCTCGCCGCCGAGCCGGACCTGATCATCTGCGACGAGGCGGTCTCGGCGCTGGACGTCTCGGTGAAGGCGCAGATCGTCAACCTGCTGCGCGACCTGCAGCGCGAACTCGACCTCGCGATGCTGTTCATCTCGCACGACCTCGCCATCGTCGAGCACATGACCCACCGCGTCGCGGTGATGTATCTCGGCAAGATCGTCGAGATCGGCCCCCGCCGGGATCTCTTCCTGGCGCCCAAGCACCCCTACACCCAGGCCCTGCTCTCGGCGGTGCCGATCCCCGAGCCCGGGGCCGGGCGCACCCGCATCGTGCTCAAGGGCGACGTGCCGAGCCCGATCAACCCGCCCTCCGGCTGCCGCTTCCACACCCGCTGCCCGCACGCCTTCGACCGCTGCCGGACCGAGGTGCCGGGCCTCGACGCGGTCGGCGCCGGCCACTTCGCCGCCTGCCACCTCAACGACACGGCCGTGCCCGCCCGGGCGGCCTGACGGCGCCGTCCTCGCGAGCGCAGCGAAGCGACCCAGGGCAGCGCGCGATCCCCGAGCGTGGCGGATCCCTGGGTCGCTTCGCTTCGCTGCGCTCGCGAGGACGGGTCGGATTCCCGCGAACCACATCCGGAGTCTCTCGTGCAGCACGACCTCATCCTGAAGGGCGCCCGGGTCATCGACCCGTCGCAGAACCACGACGGGATCTGCGACGTCGCCTTCGCGGACGGCCGCGTCTCGGGCTTCGGCCGCGACCTGCCGGCGGGCCCCGGCACGCAGGTCCGCGACATGGCCGGCGCGATCGTCACGCCGGGCCTGATCGACCTGCACACCCATGTCTACTGGGGCGGCACCTCGCTCGGCATCGACGCCGACGAGTTCTGCCGGACCTCAGGAGTGACCACCTCGGTCGATACCGGCAGCGCCGGGCCGGGCAACTTCGCCGGCTTCCGCAGCCACGTGATCGAGCGGTCCGAGGCGCGGATCCTCGCATACCTGCACGTCTCCTTCGCGGGGATCTTCGGCTTCTCGAAGACCATCATGGTCGGCGAGAGCGAGGACCCGCGGCTCCTGGCGCCCCGGGAGGCGGTCGAGGTCGCCGACGCCAACCGGGACGTGATCGTCGGCATCAAGGTCCGGGTCGGGCGCCACGCCTCGGGCGACCAGGGCACCGCGCCCCTCGACATCGCCCTGCAGGTCGCGGAGGAGACAGGCCTGCCGCTGATGGCCCATATCGACGAGCCGCCGCCGAGCTACGAGCAGGTGCTGGCCATGCTGAGGCCCGGCGACGTGCTGACCCACGCGTTCCGGCCGTTCCCGAACTCGCCCATCACGGCCCAGGGCGCCGTGAAGCCGGCGCTCCGCGAGGCGCGGGCGCGGGGCGTGCTGTTCGACATCGGCCACGGCAAAGGCTCCTTCGCCTTCAGGACCGCGCGGGCCATGCTGGCGGGGGGCTTCCTGCCCGACACGATCTCGTCGGACGTGCACCAGCTCTGCATCGAGGGGCCGGCCTTCGACCAGGTCACCACCATGTCGAAGATGCTCTGCCTCGGCATGAGCCTCACCGAGGTCGTCGCCGCCTCCACGGTGAACGCCGCCGTGGCGCTGAAGCGGATGGAGTACGGGACCCTGAAGGTCGGAGCGCTCGGCGACGCCACGGTGCTGGCGGTGCGGGACGGCGCGTTCGACTACGTCGACACGCGCGGCGAGCACATGACGGGCGACCGGCGGATCACCGCCGAGGGCGTGGTGCTGAAGGGCCGGTGGTGGCACCCGGCCTGACCCGTCGGGCCTGACGATCGGGACGAAGATCCCATCGCATACAAAATATCGACCTTTACAGCCTCTTCCGCGGGCCGATACACTTTCCCGTGAGGGACGGACCATCTCCGGCCCTCAGCGAAACGCGGTTCAAACCGCGGCGCCAGGGAGGATGGATGGACACGGGTCAGCCTCTGCTGGAGGTCGACGGCGTCACGCTCCGCTACAAGACGCCCGAGCACCTCGTCACGGCCACCTACCGGGTGAGCTTCCGGGTCTGGCCCGGGGACCGCTTCGTCCTGCTCGGGCCGTCCGGATGCGGGAAGTCGACCCTGCTCAAGGCGGTGGGCGGCTACATGGCACCGACCGAGGGCGAGATTCGCCTGAAGGGGCGCCCGGTCACCGAGCCCGGCCCCGACCGGATGATGGTGTTCCAGGAATTCGACCAGCTCCTGCCGTGGAAGACGGTCCGGCAGAACGTGGTCTTCGCCCTCGAGGCCTCGGGCCGGCTGAGAGGCCGCGAGGCCCTGGACCGGGCCAACCTCTACATCGACAAGGTCAACCTCACGAAATTCGCCGACAGCTACCCCCACACCCTGTCGGGCGGCATGAAGCAGCGCGTCGCCATCGCCCGCGGCATGGCGATGGAGCCCGACATCCTGCTGATGGACGAGCCCTTCGCGGCGCTCGACGCGCTCACCCGGCGACGCATGCAGGACGAACTGCTCGCCCTGTGGGAGGGCACGCGCTTCACCGTGCTGTTCGTCACCCACTCGATCCCCGAGGCGATCAAGGTCGGCTCGCGCATCCTGCTGCTCTCGCCCCATCCCGGCGAGGTGAAGGCCGAGCTCAACAGCGCCGCGTCGCCGGAGGCGGCGCTGCAGCTCGAGGGCCGGATCCAGCACATGCTGTTCTCGGAAGAGATCCAGGAGGCGGAGAATGTCTAGCGCGCAAGCCCTGAGCGGCGCCCCGCTGGCCGGGCCGAGCGCCGCGCCGCGTCTGTCGTCCCTGCCGCCGTCCGGCCGGCCCGAGATCGTGCGCGAGACCGGCCACGCCCACGGCGCCGCGGTGGTGGAGAAGCCGCTGTCGATCACCGAGCGCCTCTACAACCAGGCGTGGCTGCGCAAGATCGTGATCCTCGTGCTCCTCGCCGGGATCTGGGAGGCCTACGGGCGCTATCTCGACAACGACCTCCTGTTCCCGACCTTCACGGCGACCGTGGAGGCCTTCTTCCGGGGCATCGCGGACGGCACGCTGCCGGCCCGGGCCTGGAGCTCGCTGAAGGTACTGCTCATGGGCTACGCCGCCGGCGTCGCCCTGGCGACCGTGCTCACCGGCGTCGCCATCGCGTCGCGGATCGGGACCGACCTGCTCGAGACGCTGACGTCGATGTTCAACCCGCTGCCGGCGATCGCGCTCCTGCCCCTGGCGCTGATCTGGTTCGGCCTGGGCAACGGCAGCCTGATCTTCGTGCTGGTCCACTCGGTGACCTGGGCGATCGCCCTCAACACCCATTCGGGCTTCCTGTCGGTCAGCCGCACGCTCAAGATGGTCGGGCGCAATTACGGACTGTCGGGCCCGCGGCTGATCGGCAAGATCCTGATCCCGGCGGCCTTTCCGTCGATCCTCACCGGCCTGAAGGTCGGCTGGGCCTTCGCGTGGCGCACCCTGATCGCCGCCGAGCTGGTCTTCGGGGTGTCGTCCGGGGCGGGCGGCCTCGGCTGGTTCATCTTCGAGAACAAGAACATGCTCGACATCCCGAACGTGTTCGCCGGGCTGCTCACCGTGATCCTGATCGGTCTCGTGGTCGAGAACCTGATCTTCCAGACGATCGAGCGGCGCACCGTCCAGCGCTGGGGCATGCAGGCCTGAGCGGGGCCGGGCCCCGGGGCGGACCGCCCCCCCCCCCGCCCCCCCCGCATGCACGTGCCGGGGGCGCGAGACCCCCAGGGCAAACCCCCCCGGGGGAGCGGGGCCAGGGGTCGGGGGGGTCGGGGCAC
>NZ_JBEPKM010000016.1:0-182523 GCF_040544715.1 Methylobacterium sp. 1030
ACAGACTTGGCGCGGGGTGGAGCAGCCCGGTAGCTCGTCAGGCTCATAACCTGAAGGTCACAGGTTCAAATCCTGTCCCCGCAACCAAATCCGACGCACAGAACCCGCCGCGCTTAACAGCGCGGCGGGTTCTGCGTTGTGGCAGTAAGTCGCGTGGACCCGCTCGTGGCGCGGACACGCTCCGGAACACGGCCTGCCCTCCGCGAGGGGAGGGGAGTCCGAGCACCGCGCCGCCCCGGGTTCGCGGTCTGTGCCGCCTGCATCACGCGCGTCGGAGCCCGTCGTTGACCAGCCTCATCGCGAGCGGCCGAACCGGTTCCCGGGCGCGGTCCCCGGGCCGCGACCTTGGCGGTGTTGGCCTCGCAGGCACCTGGCCTTAAGATGCGGTGGGGTACGTCGTGATACGGCGTGAGGGGGGAGCGGCAATGATCTCACAGGCAGGCGGCACGGCCGACCTCGATCGGAGCTGAAGAGCGCGGTTTGCGCGTCTCCGCTCCCTCTCATCGTGCGGCCCGCCCGGTGATGCGTCGCGCATCGCCGCCGAGGCTGGTCGCCCTGGCCCTGACCCTGCTCATCGCCGTGGGGACTCAACCCGCGCGTGCCTTCGACCTGTTCGGCCTGTTCGGCAGCGAGCCGGAGCCGCCGCCACCGAGCGCGACGGCGCTTCCGTACACGCTGCGGATCACCGGCACGGACGATTCCGACGTGCTGCGGGCCCTGCAGGACACGTCCACCCTCTATCGCCTGCGTCAGGAGCCGCCGCCCGACGGCGAGGGCCTGCTGCGCCGGGCCGAGACCGATCGCGCCAAGCTCGCCGACGTCCTGTCGGGCTACGGCTACTATCAGGGAACGGTCACGATCCGGATCGACGGCGCGCCGGTGCCGGGCCAGGCGGCGTCGGCGGTCGGTGCCGCGGAGGCGTGGCGCAACCGCGGCCTCGTCCCGGTGCGGATCGCGGTCGATCTCGGGCCCCTCTACCAGCTGCGCCGGATCACCGTGCGCGATCCGGCGGGCAACCCGTTCCCGGACTCCGCGCTACCCGCGCGGGTCACCCGCGTCGACGACGACGTTCCCGCGCGCTCGGCCACGGTGCTGGCGCGGGAAGCGCAGATCGTCGACCAGTTCCGCGCGCAGGGCCATCCCTTCGCCAAGGTGATCGCGCGCGACCCCGTGGTGGACGATTCCGCCCACGTCATGGACGTGACCTTCACGGTGGCGCCGGGCCCGGTGGCCGGACTCGGCCCGGTCGCCATCAGCGGAGCGCCGGGCATCGACCCGGCCACCATCCGCTCCTTCATCTACGCCGAGCCGGGCGACCCGTACTCGCCCCAGGCGGTGGCGGCGATCCGCCGGTCGGTGGCGCGGATCGAGGGGATCGGCGGCGTGCGGGTCCGCGAGGGCACGACCCTCGACGCCGACGGGAACCTGCCGCTGTTCGTCGCGGTCACCGAGCGCGAGCGCAACCTCGTGGGCGTCTCGGCGCGCTACTCCACCGTCGACGGGCCGGGCGTGCGGGCCTACTACGCCAACCGCAACCTGTTCGGTGGCGGCGAGTCCTTCAGGGTGGACGCCGACATCTACTACCTGGGCCTCGGGAACGACCCGTTCGCCAACCAGCGCAAGCTCGCGGGGATCGGCACGAACGGCCTCGGCGGCCGCCTCTCTGCGACCTACGTCCAGCCGGCCCTGTGGGGGACGCGCAACGACTTTCTCGCCAACGCCTTCATCACCCGCGAGGTGCAGCAGAGCTACCTCGTGGATGGCGGGGGCGTCTCGGGGGCGATCCGCCACCGGTTCTCGGACACGTTCTCGGCGCAGATCGGGCTCGACGCGCAGGCGGGCCGGTCGAAGGACGCCCTCGGCACGGTCAATTACCGGCTGATCGGCGTGCCGGCCTCGGTGACCTACGATTCCACCGACAGCCTCCTCGACCCGACCCGGGGCGTCCGGGCCATCGCGTCGCTGGCGGTCTATCCCGGCGCGATCTCCTCGCCCGGCATCGTCGTGGCCAAGGCGCAGGGATCGACCTACTACGCCCTGGACGACGAGGCCCGCGTGATCCTGGCCGGCCGCGTCGGCTTCGGCTCGGTCTCGGGCGCGCCGCTGGGGGAGATCCCCGACAATTTCAGGTTCTTCGCGGGCGGCGGCGGCTCGGTCCGCGGCTACCCGTACCGGACCCTCGGGCCGATCGGTCCCTTCAACCTGCCGATCGGCGGCCGCAGCCTGCTGGAGGCCTCGCTCGAGGCGCGCATCAAGGTCACCGACACGATCGGCGTCGTGCCGTTCTTCGACGCGGGCACCGCCTTCGCCTCGGCGACGCCGGATTTCGATGAGAAGATCCGCAAATCCGTGGGCATCGGCCTGCGCTACTACACCGGCATCGGGCCGATCCGCGCGGACGTCGCCTTCCCGCTCGACCCCTACAAGGGCGGACACGTGCGTCCCGCCGTCCTGTATCTCAGCCTGGGGCAGGCGTTCTGAATGGTGTTCCGAACCGGACTCACGCCGCGCACCGCGCGTCCGACCGCCCGTCCCGGCCGGTGGAGCCTGGCGCTCGTCCTGGTCTGCCTCGCCCTGCTGCCCTGGACCCTCGCGGCGACGCGCGCCGACGAGGGCGACAAGTCCGTCCTCGGCGGCCTCCTGTCCCGCGCCCTGTCGACGCCCTCGTCGCGGGTGGCGATCGGCGCCATCGACGGCGCCCTGTCCTCGGACGCGACCATCCGGGACGTGGCGATCAGCGACCGCGACGGCGTCTGGCTGAAGCTCGACCGGGCCCGCATCGTCTGGCGGCGGCTGGCCCTCCTGTCGGGACGGCTGGAGGTCGACAGCCTCGAGATCGGGCATCTCGACGTGCTGCGCCGGCCGATACCCGGACCGCCGCCGCCCGAGGCCAAGCCCGACGGGCGGCTCCTCCCGGACCTGCCGGTCAAGGTCGAGATCAAGGGCTTCAAGCTGGCCGAGCTGACCCTGGGCGAGGCGGTGGCCGGGCAGCCGGCGCGGCTGTCGGCGGAGGGCCGGGCGAAGCTCGGCGCCGCCAGCGAGGGGCTCGACCTGCAGGCGAGGGCGCAGCGCCTCGACGCGCCGGGCCGCTTCCTGCTGTCGCTGCTGTTCGTGCCGAACGGCGAGCGGCTGGAACTCAAGGCGAACCTGGTCGAGCCGGCGGGCGGCCTGCTCTCGAAGGCCGCCAACCTGCCCGGCACCCCGCCGATCGACTTCGCGCTCGACGGGACCGGGACACTGGATGCCTGGGGGGCCAAGCTCGACTTCACGGCCGGTCCCGACATCGGCGCCAGGGGCGGGGCGAAGATCTCCCGCATCGGGGCCGAGCGGCGCCTCGCCCTCGACCTCGCGGCCCGGATCGAGGGGCTGATGCCCGGTCCGGCGGCGGCGGTCTTCGCCGGCACCACTAAGCTCGACGGCGGCCTCGCCTTCGCGGATAGCGGCGCCTTCCGGATCGACCGGCTGGAGCTGACCTCCCGCACGGCGCGCCTGACGGCCGGCGGCAGCCTCACCCGCGACCGGATCGCCGACCTGACGCTGCAGGCGCGCGCCCTGCCGACGGAGGGCGACGTCACCCGGGCCGGCGAGGCCGAGATCGGCAAGCTCGTCTTCGACGGCAGCCTCAAGGGACCGCTGGCGGCGCCCACCGTCCGGGGCCGTCTCGACGCGGCCGCCCTGCGCAGCCGCGATTCCAGCCTCGACCGGATCGAGGCCAGCCTCGGCATCGACCCGCAGGGCGAGCCGTCGGCGCAGCGTTTCGCCATCGCGGCGGACGGCCGGGTCGACGGGCTGAAGCTCGCCGACCCGGCCCTGCGTCGGGCGATCGGCAGCCGGGCCACCGTGACGCTCCGGGCCTCGGCCGGCGCCGACGGCGTTCTCGATATCGCGGCGCTCAACCTCGATTCCGACACGGCGCGGGCCGCCTATGCCGGCCGGGTCGGCCAGAACACCCTGACCGGCACCGTGGACGCGGCGCTGCCGGACCTCTCCGTCTTCTCGGGCCTCGCGGGCCAGGGTCTCGCGGGCAGCCTCGACGCCAAGGCGCGGCTCAGCGGCGATCCGGCGCGCAAGGCCGTCGCCGCCGACCTCGCCGTGACGACGAGCGGCGTCGTCACCGGGGTCCGGGCGGCCGACCGCACCCTCGGCCCCGCGCCGAGCCTCCAGGGGCGCGTCTCCCAGACCTTCGACGGGTACGGCTTCGACCATCTGCGCCTGGAAGGCTCCGGCGTCACCGCGACCCTGCAGGGCGAGGCGACGGCGACCCGCGCGGACGTCACCGGCAGGATCGACCTCAAGAGCCTCGCGGATCTCGACGGGCGCCTCACCGGCAGGGCGGGCGTCGACGCGCGCCTGACCGGATCCCTCGAGCATCCGGACGTGACCGCGACCCTGACGGCGCCCTCCGCCACGGCGGCCGGCAAGCCGATCCGGGACCTGCGCGTCGAGGCGGTCCTGCGGGACGCGCTCCTCGCGCCGGACGGCACGGTCCGGCTCGGCGGCGATGTCGGCGGCAAGCCGCTGACCGGCGGCGCGCACCTCGCGCGCGTCGGCGGGGACTGGGTCCTCGACCGGCTCGGCCTCGATCTCGGCTCGGTCTCCGTCGCCGGCCAGGCGACGGTCGCGGCCGACACGTGGCTGTCGGCCGGCGCACTCACCGTGCGGGCCGGCGACCTGACGGACATCGCGCCCCTGGTCCCGGAACCGGTCGCGGGCCGCCTCAACGCCGCACTGACCCTCGCCCGCGACGGCGGGCGCCAGGACGTGACCGTCCGCGCCACCGGGGCCGGTCTCCGCTACGGCGAGACCGCCCTCGCGCGGCTCGACGCGGACCTCTCGGGACGCGACCTGCGCGCCCACCCGGTCCTCGACGGGCGCATCGAGGCCGACCGGCTCGTGGCCGCCGGCCAGCAGGTCGACACGATCCGGCTCCTCGCGAACGGCACGCCCGCCTTCAGCGACGTGAGCCTCACCGCCCGGGCGCGCGGCTTCACGCTCGACGGCGCCGCGCGGGTCGTCCCGGCCGCGGACACGCGGATCGAGATCCAGCGCCTGTCGGCGGCCCGCGGCAACGACCGCTTCGCCCTCACCGGGCCGGCGGCGATCACCCTCCGGGACGGCGGCGCGGTGATCGACGGCCTGTCGATCGCGGCGGGCTCCGGCCGCGTCACGGTCGCGGGCCGCGCCGGGCGGGATCTCGACCTCAAGGTGGCGATCCGGTCGCTGCCCCTGTCGCTCGCCCGGATCGCCGCACCGAGCCTCGCCCTCTCGGGGACCCTGGACGGGGAGGCGGATCTCCGCGGCCCCGCGACGCGGCCGGAGGGGCGCTACGCGGTCAGCGTCGCCAAGCTCGTTGCCCCGCAGACGCGGCAGGCCGGCTTGCCGGCGATCGACGCGACCGCCAAGGGCACGCTGTCGGACGGGCAGGCGAGCCTGGACGGGCGGGTCACGGCCGGGCGCGGCGTCGCCCTGACGGTCTCCGGGTCGCTGCCCGTGGAGGCCGGGGGTCCGCTGGACCTGCGCGCGCGCGGGACGCTCGACGCCGCCCTCGCCAATTCCCTCCTGAGCGTCGGCGGCCAGAGCGTCACCGGCAAGATCGCCATCGACGGCGGCGTCACCGGCACGCTCGCGGCGCCGCGGGCCCAGGGCGCGGCGGTGCTGAGCGGCGGGAGCTTCACCGATCCGCTGAACGGGCTCCGCTTCACCGGGATCGAGGGTCGCGTCACCGGCCGCGGCGACAGCGTCGTGGTCGAGCGCCTGACCGCGACCGCCCGCAACGGCGGTCAGGTCTCCGTAACCGGCCGCGTCTCCCTCGCGCCCGACTTCCCGGGCAATTTCCACGTCGTCGCCGACAAGGCCGAACTCGTCTCGAGCCCTCTGATGACGGCCGTGTCGAGCGTCGACATCACGCTGGCGGGGCCGCTGGCGCGGACGCCGCGGATCGCCGGCCGGGTGAACGTCGTGTCGATCGACGTCGCGGTTCCGGACCGGCTGCCGGCCACTATCCGGCCGCTGCCGGGCGTCCGCCACGTCAACACGCCGCCGGCCCTGAAGGCGCGCCTGGCGCAGCGGGCGGAGCGGAAGGCCGCGACCCGGTCCGGGCGACGGGGCGGGAAGCCGGCCGTCCCGTTCGACGCCACCCTCGACGTGACGATCGACGCGCCGAGCCGCATCTTCGTGCGCGGGCGCGGCATCGACGCGGAACTCGGCGGTGCGCTGCGCGTCACCGGCACCTCCGCGTCGCCCAACGCCAACGGCGCGTTCTCGCTGCGGCGCGGACAGTTCGAGCTCGTCGGCCAGCGCCTGGATTTCAGCCGCGGCCGGCTGACCTTCGCCGGCAGCCTGACCACGCCGGAGCTCGATTTCGTCGCCGAGACCAAGGCCACCGACGTGACCGCCCGCATCGCGGTCTCGGGCTTCGCGGACGCGCCGCAATTCTCCCTGACCTCGGATCCGGTCCTGCCGCAGGACGAGATCCTGTCGCGGATCCTGTTCAAGAAGGCCTCGGCCGGCCTGTCGCCGTTCCAGGCGCTGCAGCTCGCCCAGGCGGTCGCCCAGCTCTCGGGGGGCGCCGCCGGTCCGGACGTGTTCGAGCAGGCGCGCAAGAGCCTCGGCCTCGACAGCCTCGACGTCTCCACCGGCGCGAGCGGCGGGCCGGCGATCGGCGCCTCGCGCTACATCTCGGATCGGGTCAGCGTCGGCGTGAAGGCCGGGGCGAAGCCCGCCGACACCGCCGTCGGGGTCGACTTCGACGTCACCCGCCGGATCAAGCTGAAGGGCGAGGCCGGGACCGACGGCCGCACCAGCCTCGGCGTCGGCGCCGAGTACGAGTGGTAGCCGGCACGGTCACACAGCCGCCCGTTCCACCGCGCCCGCGGGGCTGCGGGATCGACACGCCCGGTCAATGGTTTAGGTTCGGGACGAGCGGCCGCCAGGGCCGCCGATCGGGCGGGAAACACCACGGGCGATGGACGAGCTTTTCGAGACCGATGACGATCCGCCGGTTCCGGAGGGCGGCCTTATCCGCAAGCTCCCGATCATCAACAGGCGGGGCCTCCACGCCCGCGCCTCCGCGAAGTTCGTGCAGACCGTGGAGCGCTACGACGCCGCCGTGACGGTCACCCGGGCCGGCGAGACAGTCGGCGGACGCTCGATCATGGGCCTGCTGACGCTCGGCGCCGCCATGGGCACACGCATCGCCGTCACCGCCGTCGGCCCGGACGCGGAGAGCTGCCTCGACGCCATCGAGGCCCTGCTGGCCAACCGCTTCGGCGAGGACGAGTAGCGTCTAGGCCGTCGCCTTGCCCGGCCACGCGCACAGGTCGGAGACCGGGCACCGGGGGCAGGCGGGCTTCCGGGCCGTGCAGGTGTCGCGCCCGTGCCGGAACAGCCAGACATGGGCGTTGTCCTTGAACGCGTCCGGCACGACTCGGGCGAGGCCGTCGGCCACCGCGTCGACGGTCGCGGCCGGGGCGAGGGGGATCCGGTTCGCGATCCGGAAGATGTGGGTGTCGACCGCGATCACCGGCTCGTGGAAGGCGAAGTTCGCCGTGACCTCGGCGCTCTTCCGGCCGATCCCCGGCAGGCGGCGCATCTCCGCGGCGCTGCGCGGGACGGCGCCGCCGTGCTCCGCGAGCAGGACCGCCGACAGCCTGACGATGTTGCGCGCCTTGGAGGGCCCGAGCCCGACCGGCCGGACGATCTCGGTGATCCGGGCCTCCCCCAGGGCCGCCATGGCGGCGGGATCGCGGGCCTCGGCGAACAGCGCGTCCGCGATCCGCGAGACGGTCGGGCCGGTGGACTGGGCCGAGAGCAGCACGGTCACGAGCAGGCGGAACGGGTCGGTGCGGTCGAATCCGGCCTTCGGATCCGGGTCCCGCTCGGCGAGGCGCGCGAGGATGGCGGCCACCCGGTCGGCCTCGCCCGCCCCGCGCGAGCGCGGCACAGTCTGTGCGGCCGCCTTCCGGCGCGGAGCGGGTCGAACGCCGTGGGGCAGGTCGCGGGTCATGTCGGCCAGCTAGGGTTCGCCGCCCCCGTCGACAGGCGCCCCGGACGCGGCGGATTGACCGCTCACCGACCACTCAGGCCCGGGCGCGGCGCCAGGGCACCGCGTTGGCGCCGGCGCACAGGTGGAGCGTCCCGGCGACCACCGCGCCGGCCCGCCGGCGGAACTCGACCCGCAGCGCGCCGCGGCGGGCGAACAGCCGGGTGACCACACGCACCAGCGACGCCTCGGCCGGATCGGCGATGATCGGCCGCGCGGCCGTGCGGGCGTCGAGGGCGAGGAAGGTCTCGACGGCGTCGCGGACCGCTTCCGGCTCGGTGACGGCGAGCATCTCGGTCTCCGCGGGCTCCCAGCCCTCGGGACGCACGCCGAGCAGGTTCCCGGCCGGGATCGGCCGGGAACGCGCCGGGCGGCTGGCCGCCAGGACGGGGCGCCGCGGCTCCGGATCCGGGGCGGGTGCGGACTGGCCGACGAGTCGGAGCGGGCGGCGCAGCGCCCCGAGCCGCTCCCGCAGCGCCCGGTCGACGGCCTCCGCGGCCGCGCGCTCCACGAGGGCAGCCGCGTCGGGCTCGGCGAGCTGCCAGGGCCGGGCGCGGCGGCCCCAGACCGGATGCGGCATCGCCAGCGGGACCACGCCGCGCAGGGTCTCGTGGCCGTCGCGCGCGTCGCGGCTCCAGGCGAGGGCGACGGCGACGGGACGACCGGCCGGGCGGTGCTGGGCGAGCGGGAGAAGGTGGTCCGGGTCGCGCAGCGGGTCGGTCACCGCGTTGCGCACCAGCATGGCCCGCCACGCGGCGACGGAGGCCGCGTCGACGGCACCGGGTCGCCGCAGATCGACCCGCCAGGTCCCGGTCTCGGCGCCGTCCTCGGCGCCGTCCTCGGCACCGGCTCCGGCTTCCGGATCCGCCGCGCGGTCCGGCCGCTCGGTGAGCCCGCCCTGTATCACGGTGAAGCGTCGCGCCATCCGCGTGTCCTGCCTCTCGACGACCCGTCCCGATCCGGGACGATCCGGCGCCTCCGGGGCGCCCTTCGCGTCGAGGGCTTCAAGGACGGTGCCGACCGCCGGCGTCAGGGGCCGGGGATCGCCAGGGGATTGTCGGTCAGGGCGGCGGCATCCGGCGCGTCGACCCGGGGGCGGCCGAGGAAGGCGTCCCAGAGCTGGCGCACGAAGGCCGGATCGAGGTCGCGCAGGATCAGGACGAGGCGCGAGGTGTGGTCGGGATCCGGCCAGGCCGGCAGGGTGACCGGCGCGTGGAACACGTGCTGGACGCCGTGGACGACGAGGGGCCGCTCGGGATCGTCGGCGAGGGCGACGAGGCCCTTGAGCCGGAGCAGCTTCGGCCCGTGGCCGGAGCGCAGGAGATCCATGAACATCTCGAAGGCGGGGCGCGGCACGGGCGCCGCGCTGGTCAGGCAGATCGCCCGGATCGACGCGTCGTGGCGGTTCACGTCGGCGTGGCGGTGATGCGCCTGCTCCAGCGCCGCGTCGCCGAGCCACGCGCGCACGTCGGCGGTCTTGCCGTCGAGGCCGAACAGGCCGCCGAGGAGCGTGTCCGCGGGGGCGTCGGGCGCGACGATCGGGGCGGCCGGGTTGAGCGCCGCGAGGCGCGCGCGGATCCCCGAGAGGTCGCCCGCGAGGTCGGCCTTGGTCAGCACGATCCGGTCGGCGACCGCGGCCTGCCGCAGGGCTTCCGGATGGGCGTCGAGGGTCGCGGCGCCGGTGGACGCGTCCACCACCGTCACCACGGCCTGGAGACGGTACCGCAGCACCAGATAGGGATGGTAGATCAGCGCGTGCAGGATCGGCGCCGGATCGGCGAGGCCCGTCGTCTCGATCACGACCCGGCGGAACGGCCGGATCCGGCCGTTGTCGCGCTTGCGCAGCAGATCCTCAAGGGTCGCGATCAGGTCGCCCCGCACCGTGCAGCACAGGCAGCCGGCGCCGAGCAGGATCATGTCCTCGTCGACGGTCTCGATCAGCAGGTGGTCCAGGCCGATCTCGCCGAACTCGTTGACGATCACCACCGTGTCGGCGAGCGCGGGATCGCGCAGCAGCCGGTTCAGCAGGGTGGTCTTCCCGGCTCCGAGGAAGCCGGTGAGCACGGTCAGCGGGATGGGCTCCGGGCGGCGCGGGTCCGGAGCGGGGGCGGGGGTCTCTGACAGAGGCGGCGACATGGGCGACGAAGTGGGGTGTGGCGGCCTCCGCGGCAACGCGGCGGTGCGCCGAGCACCGGAGTGGGCCTACTCGTCGGCCGCCGCCTTCTTGGCGGCCGGCTTCCTGGCCGGAGCCTTCGCGGCCGCCTTGTGGGACGCCGTATCGGCCTTGGCGGGCACCGGCTTGTGGGCGGCCGCCTTCGGAGCCGGCTTGGTCAGGCCCTTCCCGGGCTTGGCCTCCGGCATCCCGGGCGTGACGTCCGACGTGTAGGCGCTGGCGTTCCGCGGCACGCCGTGGCCCGGCTTCGCGGCGACCTTGGGAGCGGATTTGGCGGCCGCCTTCGCGGCCTCGGCGCGCTCCAGGCGCGCCGCGCGCGCCTGCTTGGCCGCCTCGAGGGCCGCCGCGCGCTTGGCCTTGGCGGCCTCCAGCTTGGCGGCGCGGGTGTTGGCGGCGGCGGCCTTCTGCTCGGCCTCCTGCGCCTCGAGGATCTGCTGGCCCTCGGCCGGGTTGCGACCGACCCAGACGGCGATCGGCTGGAGCGGCGCCCGCGGCGGCAGGGACCGCGCCCGGAGGGCCGGGTTGGAGAACGCGGCGAGCGCCAGCGCCGGCGAGTTCGCCGCCGAGCCGCCGATCAGCTGCGCGGCCGAACCGGGGGCGCTCAGCGCGCCGGGACCGTCCTCGATGGCCGGGGGCTTCTTGCCGCCGCACACGAAGGGACGCATGTCCGGCGGCGCCGGGATCGCGGAGGCCGGCAGCGCGTCGAGGGTCGGGCTGGTCCAGCCGGCGCTCTGGCCGAAGGCGTAGTCGAACAGGTCGGCGGTCTTCACGTCGCGCTCGCGCGGGGTCGGCTGCCCCATCACGATGGTGACGATCCGCCGGCCGTTGCGCGTGGCGGTCGCCACGACGTTGAAACCGCCCGAGCAGATGAAGCCGGTCTTCATCCCGTCCGTGCCGGGATAGCGCCCGAGCAGGCCGTTGTGGTTCGCCATCACGGCGCGGCCGAACTGGATCGCCGAGATCGAGAACAGGTCGTGGGAATCCGGGAAGTCGCGGATCAGCGCCCGGGCGAGGACCGCCATGTCGCGGGCGGAGGTCCACTGGCGCGGGTCGGGCAGGCCGTTCGGGTTGAACCAGCGGCTGTCGTGCATGCCGATCCGCTGCCCGGTCTCGTTCATCAGCGCGGCGAAGTTCTCGACGGATCCCCCGAGCGACTCGCCGATCGCGTAGGCGACGTCGTTCGCCGACTTGACCATGATGATCTTCAGGGCGTTGTCGAGGGTGAGCTGCGTCCCCGGCCTAAAGCCCATCTTCGAGGGCGGCTCGGCGGCGGCGGCGGCCGAGATGGTGATCATCGAGTCGAGCGAGACCTTGCCCTGGCGGACGAGGTCCAGGGCGACGTAGGTCGTCATCAGCTTCGTGATCGAGGCCGGGTACCAGGGATCGGTCGGCGCCTGCGCGTAGATGACCTTGCCCGAATCCACGTCGGCCACGAGGATCGGCACCGTCACGGCGTTCGCGGCGCCGATCCCGACCAGGTCTGCCCCGAGCAGACCCGTCAGCGCCGCAAGCCCGACGGTGAGGCGTCGGTAGAGAGAAGAGGACATTCGAGCCCGACTCGTCAGAGGATCGCCTGGATCGACGCCCTGGGGGCGTCGGATTTCCGGCCGGCCAGCCGGAGAGCGGCGCAACCCGGACGGCCGAAAGGCGATCGCCGGACTGCATCTCGGCATGAACGAGCCTACCGTGGCAAGAGCAAGGCGAGATCACATCGCGGGTCTGCACGGCGCGGTTGTCGGTGGCCCGCGCGGGCGGCACGGCTTATGTGCAGGCCGGGCGCGCAAGCCGGATCGCGCGCGACGGTGACTGGGACGGTTGTGGCTTACGCGGTCAAGGAGATCTTCCACACGCTCCAGGGCGAGGGCGCGCAGGCGGGCCGTGCCGCCGTGTTCTGCCGGTTCGCCGGATGCAACCTCTGGTCCGGGCGCGAGGCCGATCGCGCCGCCGCGGCCTGCCGGTTCTGCGACACCGATTTCGTCGGGATGGACGGGGAGGGCGGCGGGCGCTTCGCGGATGCGGCCTCCCTCGCCGACGCGATCGCCGCCACCTGGGCGGGCGGCACCGCGAACCGCTACGTTGTCTTCACCGGCGGCGAGCCGCTGCTCCAGCTCGACACGCCGCTGATCGAGGCCGTCCACGCGGCCGGGTTCGAGATCGCCATCGAGACCAACGGCACGCTGCCGGCGCCCCCGGGGATCGACTGGATCTGCGTCAGCCCGAAGGGGAGCAACGCCCTCGCACAGGTCTCCGGCCACGAGCTGAAGCTCGTCTACCCGCAGGCGGATGCCGATCCCGCGGCCTTCGTGGAACTCGACTTCCAGCACCGCTTCCTCCAGCCCATGGACGGCCCCGACCGGGTCGCCAGCACCGAGGCGGCGATCGCCTATTGCCGCCGGGACGCCCGCTGGCGGCTCTCGCTGCAGACCCACAAGATGATCGGCATTCCCTGAGAGGCCTGGATTCGGTCCCGGGATTGGGTTCGGACGAAGTGATCGCCAAGCCGGTGCCGCACGAGGCGCCGGTCCCCTCTCCCGTGCGGGAGAGGGACAGGGTGAGGGATCAGGGCCATCCGGACGCGTCGCGGCCTGTCGGCAACCCGAGAGCGCGCCTGATCTTGAAGCTTCTCGTCCCTCACCGCGACCCTCTCCCGCACGGGAGAGGGGGTTACGGCGCAGTTGTCTCGACCGGGATCGCCGTCTCTCCGAACCGTCAGGACGCGATCGGGGACGGCACTACCTGACGATAGCCCCCCGCTGAGCGCGCGCCGCGCGGATCGCCGAGCGCGCGAACCGTCCGCCCACGCGCGGCGGATCGGGATCCCGGCCGTCCAGCACAGCGCGGCGCAGGGCCACCAACGCGGGATCGCCCCATCGGTCGAGGACGCGTCCGAACGCGGCGTGGCGCCCGGCATCGAACGGGACCGGTCGCCCGGCCCCGTCCCGCGCGGGATGGGCTGGATGCAGCGTCCCGCAGGGTATCCAACCCGGCGGGATCGGCGCGGTGGCCGCGTGCGTGCGTGCGAGTCGCAGGAGTTGCGGCAGCAGGTGGCACCGCGGCCCGGGCCCCGCGACCGCCCGATCGGCCTCCGGCGCGAAGACCTCGACACGACCGATGCGGGTGATGACGGTCTGGTCCAGGCCCGAGATGACAGCGGACAGCATCGCCGCGGCGCCGGCGGCGAGGAGCGGACGGCCCGCCAGCGCCCGCAAGCGGGCGATCCGCGCGGGGTCGGCGGTCCGGATGCAGGCATCCGCGGCGCGCAGACCGAGGCCGAGATCGAACAGGCGCGCGGCGCGGTCCTCCGGCCGGATTGCCGCCCCGTCGGGACCCAGCTCGGTCAGGACGGTGCGCCGGCCCATCGCGCAGGCGGCCTCGGGAAGGCAGAGCGCGACCGTCTGGCTCCAGCCGTCGGCGAAGCCGGTCTCGTAGGCGAACGGCCTGAGATCCGGATGCGCCCGGACCGCGAGCGCGCCGCGGGCCGTGCGGAGCCCGATCGCGTCGTCCTCGAGGGGCCGTGCCGGCTCGTCGGGTTCCCGCGCGAACACGGCGGCGGCTCCGTAGCCGCCGAGGCTCCACGCGCAGGCCGGATCGGCCAGCTGGGCACGCAGCAGGCCGTCCACCGCGGGTCCGGCTCCGCCCGTCATCGGCTCCCCTCGTGCACGCCACCGCAGCCCGCACGCCTTGACACGGACGGCGAATGACCGGAAGTCGCGGTGCATCACCGAGGTTGTGGTCGGCGAGGCGGGCGCGCGACCCGGAACGACCGACGCGGAGACGTCCGCTGGACCTCGCGACGGGATCCGCAAGAAGGGCGCTGGCATGGACGTCATCGAGACCGAGATCCCGGACGTGAAGCGCATCGTCCTGAAGCGCTTCGGCGACGCGCGGGGCTGGTTCTCGGAGACCTTCCGGGCCGACACCCTGGCGCGGGCCGGCATCACCACGCCGTTCGTGCAGGACAACCAGTCCTTCTCGGCCCCGCAGGGGACGGTCCGCGGCCTGCACTTCCAGATCGCCCCCCGCGCGCAGGCCAAGCTGATCCGCGTGCTGCAGGGCGCGATCCTCGACGTCGCGGTCGACATCCGCAGCGACTCGCCGACCTACGGGAAGTACGTCGCCGTCACGCTCGACGCCGAGAACGGCGAGCAGCTCTACATCCCGCACGGCTTCGCGCACGGCTTCTGCACCCTGACGCCCGACGTCATGGTCGCCTACAAGGTCGACGACTACTACAGCCCCGAGCACGACCGGGCGCTGTTCTGGAACGATCCAGCGATCGGGATCCCGTGGCCGGTCTCCGGCGAGGCGGCGATCCTGTCCGACAAGGATCGCCGGGCGCCGAAGCTCGCCGATCTCGGCCGCGTCTTCTGAAGAGCGCGGCCCGGCCGCAATTTTGTCACGACGGCCGGTCTTAGGCTGCCCCGGCTTTCTCAGTTCTCGATCGATCCGAAGAGGTAATCCACCATGCGCATCCTGGTGACCGGAGGCTGCGGCTTCATCGGCTCGGCGCTGGTGCTGCACCTCGTCAACGATCTCGGCCACGACGTCTGCACCCTCGACGCGATGACCTACGCGGCCAACCCGGTCTCGCTGGCGCCGCTCGCCGACAACCCGCGCCATCGCCTGGTCGAGGCCGATATCTGCGACCGCGCCGCCGTGCAGAAGGCCTATGCGGACTTCAAGCCCGAGGCGGTGATGCACCTGGCCGCCGAGAGCCACGTCGACCGCTCGATCACCGACCCGGGCGCCTTCGTGCGCACCAACGTGATCGGCACGCAGACCATGCTGGACGGCGCCCGCGGCCATTACGAGACGCTGCCGGAGGCCGAGAGGAAGACCTTCCGCTTCCTCCACGTCTCCACCGACGAGGTCTACGGCTCGCTGCCGCCGGACGCGTTCTTCACGGAGGAGAGCCGCTACGATCCGCGCTCGCCCTACTCGGCCTCGAAGGCGGCCTCTGACCACCTCGCCCGCGCCTGGCACGAGACCTACGGGCTACCGGTCCTAGTGACCAACTGCTCGAACAATTACGGGCCGCGTCACTTCCCCGAGAAGCTGATCCCGCTGATGATCCTCAACGCCCTCGAGGGCAAGAAGCTGCCCGTCTACGGCGACGGCCTGAACGAGCGCGACTGGATCCACGTGGAGGACCACGCCAAGGGCCTCGTGGCCGTGCTGGAGCGCGGCCGGATCGGCGAGACCTACCTGCTCGGCGGCCGCGCGGTGCGCAACAACCTCGCGGTGGTCAAGGCGCTGTGCGCGGCCTTCGACCGGCTGCGCCCGCAGGGCGCGCCGCACGATCAGCTGATCAGCTTCGTGGCCGACCGCCCGGGCCATGACCGGCGCTACGCGATCGACTGCACCAAGGCCGAGACCGAGCTCGGCTGGCGCCCGCAGAAGACCTTCGAGCAGGCGCTGGAGGAGACCGTGGCGTGGTACCTCGGCAACGAGGGCTGGTGGCGCCCGATCCGCGAGGGCCGCTACAAGGGCGAGCGCCTGGGGCTCAACGGCTGATGGACGTCCTCGTCCTCGGCGGCGCCGGCCAGGTCGGCACCGAGTTGCAGGCCCTGACGTGGCCGGACGGCGTCACCGTCCACGCGCCGGGCCGCGCGGACCTCGACATCACCGACGCGGACGCCGTCGCGGCGGCGCTCGCCGCCCGCGCCTACCGGGCGGTGATCAACACCGCCGCCTACACGGCGGTCGACAAGGCCGAGTCCGACGTCGTCGCGGCGTGGCGCCTCAACGCGCTGGCCCCGGCGATCCTGGCGGCCGCGACCGCCGCCAAGCGAATCCCGCTGGTGCACGTCTCGACCGACTACGTCTTCGCCGGGACCAAGCCCGACGGGGCCTACGCGCCCGACGCGCCGATCGACCCGCAGAGCGTCTACGGTGCCAGCAAGGCCGCCGGCGAGCTGGCGGTGCGCACCGGCAACCCGCGCCACGCCATCGTGCGGACCGCCTGGGTGGTGAGCCCGCACCGGGGCAACTTCGTCAAGACGATGCTGCGGCTCGCGGCGGAGCGCGACGCGCTGACCGTGGTGAACGACCAGCATGGCTGCCCGACCTCGGCCGCCGACCTCGCCGCGGCCCTCGCGACGATCGCGCAGGCCATGGCCGCGGATCCGGAGGCGCCGACCGGCACGTTCCACTGCGTGAACCGGGGCGACACCACGTGGTGCGGCTTCGCCGAGGCGATCGTGGCGGGCTCGGCCCGGCGCGGCGGGCGCTCCGTGCCGGTCAAGGGCATCCCGACCTCCGCCTACCCGACACCGGCCCGGCGGCCGGCCAATTCGCGCCTGTCCACCGACAGCCTCAACGAGGCCTACGGCATCGCGCCGCGGCCCTGGCAGGCGGCGCTCGACGACATCCTGGACCGGCTCGTCGGGCCGGTCTCAGAGGGAGTTTCCAAGCCATGAAGGGCATCGTTCTGGCCGGCGGATCCGGCACGCGCCTGCACCCGGCCACGCTGTCGATCAACAAGCAGCTCCTGCCGGTCTACGACAAGCCGATGATCTACTACCCGGTCTCGGTGCTGATGCTCGCCGGCATCCGCGAGATCCTGATCATCTCGTCGCCGGAGCACCTCGACAACTACAAGCGCCTGTTCGGCACCGGCGAGCAGTTCGGCCTCAAGTTCTCCTACGCCCTGCAGCCGCGGCCGGAGGGCCTCGCCCAGGCCTTCGTGATCGGGCGCGACTTCGTCGGCGACGACGACGTGGCGCTGATCCTCGGCGACAACCTGTTCTTCGGCGCCGGCATGGGCGAGCTCCTGGAGCGCGCGTCGAGCCGCAAGCAGGGCGCGACCGTCTTCGCCTACCACGTCGACAACCCCCAGGCCTACGGCGTCGTCAACCTCGACAAGTCGGGGCGGCCGACGAAGATCGTCGAGAAGCCGCAGAACCCGGAATCGACCTGGGCGGTGACCGGCCTGTACTTCTACGACAACCAAGTGCTCGACATCGCCGCCGACGTGAAGCCCTCGGCCCGGGGCGAGCTGGAGATCACCAGCGTCAACGAGGCCTACCTGCAGCGCGGCCAGCTGCACGTGGAGCGCATGTCGCGCGGCTACGCGTGGCTCGACACCGGGACCCACGACAGCCTGCTGGAGGCGAGCGAGTTCGTCCGCACCCTGCAGAACCGGCAGGGCCTGCAGGTGGCGTGTCTGGAGGAGATCGCCTACCTGCAGAAGTTCATCACCCGCGACCAGCTCGTGGCCCGCGGCGAGATGTTCGCCAAGACCAATTACGGGCAGAACCTGCTGCGCCTCTCCCGCGAGAGCGAGGACGACCTGCGCCTGCGCCGCGGCAAGTAGCGTCGTCGGCGGCACCCGGGCGCTGCCCCCTTATCGGGGGGCGCAGCCGATGCAGATGCCGCGCATGAGCTTGTCGTTCTCCGCCTCGCGCGGCGTCCGCACGCGCCGGTCGTCCGGCGTCTCGGCACCGGCGCCGCGGCTCGGCGGCATGACGCGGCCGACCGACGAGGTGTTGGGGGCGGTCGCCGTGGAGGCGGGGCCGCCGCCGGTGCCGGTCTGGGCCTGAGCCAGCGCGGGGCCGGTCGCCAGGACCGGCAGGAGGAGCGCGAGGCCGAGGGCGGTGAGGGGGCGGGTCATGGGTGCGGAACTCCGTGCCGGGCCATAACGCGGGTGTGACCGTCCGGTTCGATCGGGCCGCGCGATCCCCACCTTTGTTCGCCTTTGCAGACGCGTTGCGGCGCCGTATCAGGGGCCGCGTTCCCGCCGCCGCCATCCTGATGCGTCGAAACTCGGAGCCGCCGCGACGATGCGGGACCCCAACGCGATCGACTTCTGGCGCGGCTTCGCCCTGATCACGATCTTCATCAACCACATCCCGGGCAACACCTTCGAGCGCTACACCTTCTCGCAGTACGGCATCTCGGACGCGGCCGAGCTGTTCGTGTTCCTGGCCGGCTGGTCGATCGGGATCGCCACCCGCGGGCGCGACGGCAACCCGGAGCCGCCGGGCCGGAGCGTGGTGCGGCTCCTCGCCCGCACGGTCGAGGTCTACCGGGCGCAGCTCACCGTGATGCTCCTGGCGCTCGCGATCATCGCGGGGGCGGCGCTGCTGCTCGACAACCCGCTGATCCTCGAGTGGCACAATGCCGGCAATTTCTTCGCGGACCCGATCCAGTCGGTCTGCGGGATGGCGCTGCTGACCTACCAGCTCGGCTACTTCAACATCCTGCCGCTCTACGTGCTGCTGATCGGCATCGCGCCCGTCTTCGTCCTGGTCGGCCGCTTCAGCCTGCTCGGGGCCCTGGGCCTGTCCGTGAGCGTCTATCTCGCGAGCCTCGTCTTCGGGTGGAACGTCCCCTCCTGGCCGGGCGAGGGCGACTGGTTCTTCGATCCGCTCTGCTGGCAGCTCCTGCTCGTCCTGGGCTTCGTCCTGCAGGGCTGGAACCTCCGCTCCGACGCCCTGCGCCGCTGGTCGCGGCGCCTGATCCCGGCGGGCGTCGTGATCGTTCTCCTCGGGATCGTGCTCGCCGTGACGGAGATCCGCCCGGATCCGATGCTCGTTCCGGAGCCGCGCCTGCTGTTCACGTTCGAGAAGACTTACCTGACCCCGGCGCGACTGGTTCATTTCCTGGGGGTATTGTTAGCGTTTGCACCGCTTTACGCGGTGCTCGCCCCCCGAATCGGCCGCGTCGTCGGTTATCTGAGTCAGATGGGCCGGAATTCACTGGCTGTCTTCTCGATGGGCTCTATCCTGAGCCTGATCGGACAGCTCGTGCGTTTCCAGACGGGCGGCGGCGCGCTGATCGATATGCTGGTCGCCGGCTCGGGCCTGGTCGGGCTGGGGTTTACGGCATGGTTCGTCGAATGGCGCAGCCGCAGCAGATCGTCGCGACCCCGCGCATGACGCGGGCCCGGCTCGCCGCGGCGCTGGCCGTGCTCCTGCTGTCGGGCCCCGCCGGCGGCGCGGCCGCGGCCGAGCAGGCCGCCGGCCCCGTGGCGGACGATCCGGCCCTGTCGCAGGAATGCCGGGTCCCGGGGGCGCAGCTCTACAGCGTCGCCCAGCTCGGCGCCGTCAAGGCGGCGCTGGCGGAGAACCGTCCGCTCAAGATCCTGGCGATCGGCGGCAGCGCGGCACCGGGCGCCTCGGCCTCCTATCCGGCCAAGCTCGAGGCCGCGCTGGAACACGCCCTGCCGAAGGTCGACGTGGTGATCGACCACCGCGGCCTGCCGGGCGAGATCGCCTCCGGGGCCGCCGAGCGCCTGCGCACCATGGTGGCCGAGGCCGAGCCCGACCTCGTCGTCTGGCAGGTCGGCACCCACGACGCCATCGCCCGCGTCGACGTGGACGCCTTCGCGAGCGCGCTGGCCGAGGCCGTGGGCTGGATGCGGTCGCACGGGATCGACGTGGTGCTGGTCGACCCGATCTACACGGCCAGCATGGCGGCCGACGTCGACTACAACCGGATCGTCGAGGCCGTCCGGAGCGTCGCGACCCAGCAGGGCGTGCCGCTGGTCCGGCGCTACGAGGCCCTGCAGTACCTGTCGCGCCGCAGCGACAAGGGCGAGGGTCACATGCTCGGCCGCCAGTTCCGGCTCAACGACCTCGGCCTGCGCTGCATGGCCGAGCACGTGGCGCTGACGATCGCCACCTCGCTGATGCGGACGGAGGCGCCCAAGGAGCCCAAGGCGGCGCCGGCCCAGTCGCCCTTAACCGAGCCGCAACGCGCCCCGGGCTAGACCGGACGGCCAGAGATCGGCCTCCCGCCGAGTTCGGGACCGGCGCGGAGCGCGTAGTGTCAGCCACGGCCCTCCCTGTCCTCGCGCTCCGGCACCTCCGGGCGCTGCGCAGCGGCCCGCAGCGGGCGGCCCTGACGGTCTTCGCGATCCGCGTGGGGTCGGCCGGCTTCGCCTACGGCGCCCAGGTGCTCGCGGCGCGGCTGATGGGCTGGGACGCCTACGGGATCTTCGCGTCGGTCTGGGTCTGGACCGCGATGCTGGGCCACACCCTGACCCTCGGCCTGTCGCAGGGCGCGTGCCGGTTCGTGCCGGGTGATCAGGCGCAGGGCGACCTCGACCTCGCGCGCGGCTACATCCGGGCCGGCGCCCTCGTGACCGGCGGAGCGGCGCTCGCCGTCGCCTGCCTCGGCGCGGCGCTGCTCGTGCTCGAGCCGGACCTGTTCGCCCCCGCCTACTGGGCACCGATCCTGGTCGCGCTCTGCGTGATGCCGCTCTTCGCGCTCCAGGACTACCTCGAGGGCGTGGCGCGCAGCCAGAACTGGGTCGGGCTCGCCATCGCGCCGCCCTACCTGCTGCGCCAGACCCTGATGATGGCCTGCATGGTCGCGGCGATCCTGCTCGGCGCGCCGCCCCGGGCCGAGGTCGCGATGGCCTGCATGCTGGTCGCCGCCGCGGTCGCGACCGCCCTGCAGGCCGCCCTCCTCGCCGCGCGGCTCCGGCGGGAGCTGCCGGCCGGGCCGCACCGCTACCGGTGGCGCACGTGGCTCGGCACGGGCCTGCCGATCGCCGCGATCGACCTCGCCAATGCCGGCTTCACCTTCGTCGACGTGATCGTGCTCGGCGCCCTGGTGAGCCCGGCCGAGGTCGGGATCTACTTCGCGGCGACCCGCATCCAGCAATTCGTGGTGTTCGTGCACTACGCGGTCAGCGCGGCGACGCTCCAGCGCTACAGCGCCGCCCAGGCGCAGGCCAACCGCTTCCTCCTCGCCGAGCTGGTCCGGCGCCAGGGCCGCCTGACGGCGGCCGCGACGCTCGTGGTCGGCGGCGCGATCCTGGCCGTCAGCCCCCTGCTGCTGGCCATGTTCGGGCCGGGTCTCGGCGACAGCGTGCCGATCCTGTGCATCCTGATCGCCGGCAGCGTCGGGGCGAGCCTGTTCGGCCCGGGCGAGGATCTGCTGACCATGCTGGGCGGGGAGCGGCTCTGCGCCGGCATCACGGCGGGGAGTCTCCTCGCCGCCGCCGGCCTGTGCCTCGCCCTGGTCCCGGCGCTCGGGACGCTCGGCGCGGCCGTGGCGGTCGCGGTGGCGAGCGTGGGCCGGGCCGCCCTGCTCGCGCGCGCCGCGGGGCGGATCCACGGGCTTCCGACCCCGGTCTGGGCCGCCGGAGCGGTCCGATGATCGCCGCGAGCCCCCTGCGCGCGCCGTCCGGAGCCGTCGTCACCCTCGGCGACCCGCCGGAGCCGGAGGCCTGGGACGCGCTGGTCGCGGCGGGCGCCGCGGCGCACCCGCACTTCTCCCGGCACGTCATCGAGGCCCATCGGACCGCCGGGCTGCTGCCGGCGGCCCTCCGCTACGTCACGGTCCGCGCGGGCGACCGTCTCGTCGGGCTGCTCCCGTACCATGGGGCCCGGGACCTGACGGGCCTCGGCGGCCGGGTCCTGCGGCCCTTCCTCTCGCCCTACGTGACCGCCACGGCTCCCCTGGTCGCCGACGGTCCGGACCGGGCCGCGCACGCGCTGGCCCTGGTGGCCGGCCTCGAGGCCGCCTCCGGCGGATGCCCCTGGCGCTGGCCGCTGCTGCCGACCGGGGAGGGCGCCGTGCCGGAGATGCTCGCGGCGATGCGCGCGCGCGGCTGGGCCATCGGCACGGTGGCGGGCTTCGACCGCCCGGTCATGGACCGGCGCGCCGACCACGCGGCGTTCCTCGCCGACCATCCCGGCCGGGCGCGCTTCAAGGACCTGCGCCGCCGGGCGCGCCGCCTGTCGGAGACCGGAACCGTCGCCCACGCGTGCGCCACGGGCGGATCGGACCTCGCCCGCCTCGTCGCGGCCTTCCTCGACCTGGAGCGCGCCGGCTGGAAGGGGCAGGCCGGCACCGCCATGGCCTGCCGGCCCGAGAGCGCCGCGCTGGCCAGGGCGCTGTTCACCGCGGTTCCGGGCCCGGTCGCCGTCCGGGCCGACGCGCTGACCCTCGACGGCCGGCCTGTCGCCGTCAGCCTCGCCCTGGTCAGCGGCGGCACCGCGACCCTGCTGAAGACCGCCTACGACGAGGATCTGCGCGGCCACGCCCCGGGCCTGCTGCTCGAGGCCGAGATCGTGCGGGCCTGCCACGAGACCGGCTTCGCCGACCGGCTCGACTCGGCGACGCTGGAAGGATCGGCGCTGGAAGGTCTCTACCGCGACCGGGTTCCGGTCGCCGAGATCATCGCGGTCCCGCCCGGTCGACAGGTGATCTCGCTGGAGCGGCGCCTCCGGCTCGCCCGGTTCGAGCGGGACGCGCGCGCGGCCGCGAAGCGGGCCCTGCGGCGGCGCTAGGGCCGGTTCAGCGCGTTCCGCACGCGGCGCTGGTCCCCTCTCCCGTGCGGGAGAGGGACAGGGTGAGGGATCGGGTCTGTCCGAACGAAGCGCAGTCTGGCCGAGCGGCAATGGTGCGCTCGACCGAGAGGCCTCTTGTCCCTCACCCCAACCCTCTCCCGCACGGGAGAGGGGGCGATGGCGCGGCTGTCGCGTTCGGAGCCGCCGCCCTATCAAACCGTTCCAGAGCGATGGGGACAGGTTCTCGCGCCTCAACCCCATCCTCTCGCGGCGGGTCCACGGCGCCCTGAAACCGCGGTGCGGCCCGCTACCGGCCCCGGTACAGACCGTCGCCCTGCACCCGATCGTAGACGCCGTGCCCGGTCCGGGCACGATAGGCGCGGCCGGCGATCGCGCCGGGGGTCGGCGGCGTGCCGGGCTGCGCGAAGCTCGTCTCGGGCCGGTAGGCCGGCCCCCAGCCGATCTCCTCGTCGCCCGCGGGATCCTTGCCCGGGAAACCCGTGACGTAGCCCGTGCTCTGCGCGAGCGCGGGCCCGGCGGCGAGCCCGAGCAGGAGCGCCAGCGTGCAGCGGTACGTTGTCCTGGATCGCATCGGCCGTATTCTCCAGTCCGGTCCGCCGGGCGGACCACCTGCGGGGCAAACCCGGATCGGGAACGGAGGGTTTTCCGGCGTGTACTCATGCCGCGGGCGAGACGGCGGGCGGGCTGTTGGGAATTCCGGCCGGCCGCGGGGGCGGGCGATGATCGCGGAGGCGGGCGTCATGGACGACTGGAAGGCGGGGCTCCGGGCGGAAATGCGGGCCATCGACATCGCCACGGGCGAGGCGGCCTCGGCGCAGCTGCCGGACCTGCTGCGACGCCTGAGCCGGCATCAGGCCGGTCTCGGCGGCAACCCGGTCCTGTCGCTGTACCGGCGCTGGCGCATCCGGCGCCTGGCACGCGCCGTGGCGGACGCGCGCTGGCACGCGGAACAGGGCCGCCTCGCACGCCGCGGCGGGCTCGACCCGCGTCCGTGAACGGTCCCGCTCAGGCGGCGGAACGGCCCGCCCGCGGCGCCTCGCGCCTGACAATCGTGGAATCGGCCGTCGCGGAAGGGGCCGAGCCGGCCGGAACGCCGGCCTCGCGCTCGGCCGGCGTGGCCGGCAGGCGGACGAGCACGATGGTGCCCACCGTCTCCTCGGAGCGGATCCGGAGCGAGCCGCCGTGGAGCTCGACCATCGATCGGGTGATGGCGAGGCCCAGGCCCGAACCCTTGTGGCACCGGGTCATCTGCCGCTCGACCTGCGTGAAGGGCCGGCCGAGGCGGGCGAGGTCGGAGGTCGGGATGCCTATGCCGTTGTCCTCGATATAGAGGTGGGTGCACGCGCCGGCACGGCGGCCCCGGACGGCGACGCGGCCGCCGGCGGGCGTGAACTTCACGGCGTTCTGCACGAGGTTGGCGAGGATCTGCCGGATCGCCTGCGGATCGGCCAGCAGCTCGAGGCCGGGCACGACGTCGACGCTGACGGTGATCGCCTTCTCGCGGGCGGCCGCCTCGACGGGCGCGAGGGCCGCGCTGATCGCGGTCTCGGCGGAGATCGCCCTGGGGCTCAGGCGCACGCGCCGGGCCTCCAGCCGGGCCATGTCGAGGATGTCGTCGATCATGGACAGCAGGTGCGAACCGCTCTCGCGGATGTCGCGGCAATACTCGGTGTAGCGCGGGGTGCCGAGCGGCCCGAGAACCGCGTTCTCCATCACGTCGGCGAAGCCGATGATGGCGTTGAGCGGGGTGCGCAGCTCGTGGCTCATATTGGCCAGGAACTCCGCCTTGGCCTGGTTGGCCGCCTCGGCGGCCGCCTTCTGGTCGAGGTAGCGCTCGGCGAGATCCGCGAGCTGCTGGGTCTGGAGTTCGAGGGTGCGGCGGGACCGTTTGAGGTCCTTGACGGTCTCGATCAGCTCGCGCTCGGAGGCGAGGAGCTGCTCCTGGTTGCGCTTCAGGCTGGTGATGTCGGTCCCGACCGACACGTAGCCCCCGTCCTTCGTGCGCCGCTCGCTGATCTGCAGCCAGCGGCCGTCGGCGAGTTCCGCCTCGAAGGTGCGGGCCGCCATGTCGGTCAGCGCCATCCCGGCCTCGGGCGATTCCCGCCGGACCTGGGGCAGCACGCCGCGTCCCATCACGTCCGTGTAGCTCCGGCCCGCCTGCGCATCCTCGGGGCTCAGGGCGTGGAGGTGGCGGAATTTCGAATTGCACAGGACCAGGCGGTTGCCGGTATCCCAGAGCACGAAGGCCTCCGAGATCGCCTCGACGGCGTCGCGCAGGCGCATGTCGGCCGCGGCGTTGGTCTCCTCCAGGGCCCGCTGCTCGCTGATGTCGTTGGCGATGCCGACGAGGTGGCGGCCGCCGTCGGCGGCGTCCGCCACGACCTCCGCGCGGGCGCGCAGCCAGACGTAGGCCCCGTCGGCGCCGCGCATGCGGAAGGCGTGGTCGATATGCGTCTGGTTGGCCGCGAGCCCCCGGGCGAGGCTGTACAGGTCGCCGTCGTCGGGATGGACGAGGCCGTTGACGTCGCCGAACGAGAGGTACTCGTGCTGCCGCCTGTAGCCGAGCAGCGTGTACATCGAATCGGACCAGTAGATCCGGCCGCGCGCGATGTCCCAGTCCCACAACCCGCAGGCGCCCCGGCGCAGGGCGGTCTCCAGGCGGCCGCGGATCTGCTCGCGGGCCCGGTCGGCGCGGGCGGCCTGGCGCGTCTGCAGGCCGTAGGCCAGTCCGACTCCGACGATCACGATCGCGGCGGCGGCGATCAGGACGATCTGGTCGCGGGTCCGGGCGCTCCAGCCGCGCAGCAGCGGCTCGATGGGCTGGAGCACCGCCACCTGTCCCGCGCCGCCGGGCAGGCTGTGCACCGCGGCGAGCACGCTCTCGCCGCCGGGAAGCTCGAGGGCCATCGCGCCGGCGCGCTCGCCGAGGCCGGAGAGCGGCTCACTCTCGCCGAGCACCGCCGAGAGGGTCGTGCGGTCGGCCGGCAGCGGCGGATGGGCGGCGACGATGCGGGTGTCAGGGCGGACCACCAGCAGGCGGCGGCCGGGATGCCGCTCGCTCTCGGGCATCAGGGCGCGCAGGTCCTCCGCCACGGTGCCGGCCGGATCCACCGCCCGCGCGGCCAGACGGGCGAAGCCTTCGACCTCGGCCTTCGCGCCCGCCAGGATCTCGGCACGCTGGCCCTGGATATGGAGGGTGGCGAGCCCGACGAGGCAGGCCAGGAACACCGCGAGCGTTCCCGGCACGGCGTAGCGCAGCCAGCGCTCGGCCTGGCCGAGCCGCGGATCCCGGCTCCGCATGGGCCACGAGATCGTGAGACTCGAATCCGCACGCGCGGAGAAGGAAGCGGAAGCCGCCTCCGGCATGGCCGAACCTCGCCCGTGGGAACTGTGATCCGGTGTGGGCACCCGGCCCCCGAAGGCCCCCCGAATCTGACTGAATACAATCACTTCGGGGGGCAGTTTGTCCACGGATTTTTTACCATAAGGGCTTGACGGAACCCAGGTGTTGCCTGGGAGCCCGAGAATCGATTTCTACCGCAGGTTCAGACGGTTAGCCACCTCCGAGGGTGCGCGCGAGGATGTCGGCGGTGTCCCGGGAAAGCCCCGGGATCGCCTTGATCCCATTCAGCATTTCGACCGCTTTGGCGCCGCGTGATTTTTCCAGCCGGCGCCAGGATCCGAAGGCCGTGAGGAGCCGTGCGGCCACCTGTGGGTTGGTCGAATCGAGCGCCGCGACCGTCTCGGTCACGCGGGCGAATCCCGCCCCGTCCCGCCGGGCGAACTGGGTCGGGTTGCCGAACGCGAAGCTCCCGATCAGCGCCCGCACGCGGTTCGGGTTGGTCATGGTGAAGGCCGGGTGTTCCTGCAGCCGCGCGATCCGGTCGAGGGTGCCGGGCTCCGGGATCTGGGCCTGGAGGGCGAACCACTTGTCGAGGACCAGGGGCTCGTCGGCGTAGCGGGCCGCGAACTCCGCGAAGGCGGCCTCGCGGGTCTCCCCCGGGATCAGCGCCAGCGTGCCGAGGGCCGCGAGCCGGTCGGTCATGTTGGTGGCCTCGGCCAGCCGCGCGGCGGCGCGGGCGGCCCCCTCCCGGGGATCGCCGGCGGCGACCAGGTCGAGGGCCGCGTTGCGGAGCGACCGGCGCCCCGCCGAGGCGGCGTCGGGGCTGTAGGGCGCACCGGCCACCGGCGCGAGCGCCGCGTCGATCGATTCGAGCCGCGGCCGCAGGGCCTGGCCCAGACGTGCCCGCAGGTTGAATCGCGCCCGGTGGATCGCGTCGGGATCCACGTCGGCCGGCACCGCGTCGGCGGCCTCGCCCTCGCTCGGCAGCGCCAGGACCAGGGCCGCGAAGGCCGGGTCGGCCAGGGCCTCGTCTTCGAGGAACTGGCCGAGTGCCGCGGCGAACGCCTCCGTCCGATCGGCGTCTGGCTCGAGGATCAGCCGCAAAGCGACGTCCTGCGCGGCCTGCCAGCGGTTGAACGGGTCGCTGTCCTGCGCGAGGAGCCGCATCCGCTCCGCGTCGGTCAGGGTGAGGTCGAGCCGCACCGGGGCGGAGAAGTCGCGCAGGAGCGAGGGGACCGGCTCCTCGGCGACCGCGTCGAACGCGATCTCGGCCTCGGGGCGGTCGAGCACGTAGACGCCGTCCCGCACGTCCGGGCAGGTCGCGCCCGTCAGCGGCCCGGACGCCCCGACGAGACCGAGGGCCACGGGGATCACCAGCGGCGGCCCGTCGGGCTCCGCGCCGCCGCCGGGCAGGCTCTGGGCGAGCCGGAGGGTGTAGCGCGCGGCGGCCGGATCGTGCGCGGCCGCGACGGCGAGGCGGGGCGTGCCGGGACGCTCGTACCAGCGGGCGAAGGCGCCGAGATCGCGCCCGGTCACGGCCGCGAAGGCCGCCAGGAAGTCCTCGACGGTGGCGGCGCGGCCGTCATTGTCGGCGTAGTACCGGTCCATGCCGGCCCGGAAGGCCTCGGGACCGATCAGCGTCCGCAGCATCCGGACGATCTCGGCGCCCTTGTCGTAGACGGTCGCCGTGTAGAAGTTGTTGATCTCCGCGTAGGCCCGCGGCCGCACCGGGTGCCGCAGCGGCCCGGCATCCTCGGGGAACTGGCGCGCCCGCAGCGAGCGCACCTCGGCGATGCGGTGCACCGGCCGGGAGCGCATGTCGGAGGAGAATTCCTGGTCTCGGAAGACCGTGAGACCCTCCTTCAGGCAGAGCTGGAACCAGTCCCGGCACGTGACGCGGTTGCCAGACCAGTTGTGGAAGTACTCGTGCGCGATGATCGCCTCGATCGCCGCGTAGTCGCCGTCGGTCGCGGTCTCGGGACTCGCCAGGACGTATTTGTCGTTGAAGATGTTGAGGCCCTTGTTCTCCATGGCGCCCATGTTGAAGTCGGACACCGCGACGACGTTGAACACGTCGAGGTCGTAGGCGCGGCCGAAGGCGGTCTCGTCCCAGGCCATGGAGCGGATGACGGCGTCGAGGGCGTAGCCCGCCCGGTCTTCCTTGCCGGGCTCGACGTAGACCGCGCAGGTGACGGGGCGGCCCTCCATCGTGGTGAAGCGCGTCTCGACCTTCCCGAGCCGGCCGCCCACGAGGGCGAACAGGTAGGCGGGCTTCGGGTGGGGATCGTGCCAGATCGCGAAGTGGCGGTCCGGCCCGGCCGCGCCGGTCCCGACGGGATTGCCGTTGCCGAGCAGGACCGGCGCCTCGGCCCGGTCGGCCTCGATGCGCGTGGTGTAGACCGACAGCACGTCCGGCCGATCGAGGAAGTAGGTGATCCGGCGGAAGCCGTCCGCCTCGCACTGGGTGCAGTAGACGCCGTTCGACCGGTAGAGGCCCATCAGCTTGGTGTTGGCGGTCGGATCCACCTCCGTGACGAGACGCAGCGCGAAGGGCCGCTGCGGCGGATCGCGGAGGATCAGTCCGGACGGCGTCGCCGCGTAGGCGTCGGGCGCCAGCGGCGCGCCGTCGAGCGCGACCGAGACCAGCCGGAGATCGTCGCCGTCGAGGGTGAGCGGCGCCGCCGGCACGCCGGCCGGGTTCGGCCGCAGCGTCAGCGTCGCGTCGACGCGGGTCGCGTGCGGGTCGAGACGGATGTCGAGGTCGACGCGATCGATCAGGTAGTCGCTGGGCCGGTATTCCTCGAGGCGGATCAGCGGCGGCGTCTCGGTGCGCATTCGGCTCACTCCGGGTGCGGGGCGGGCCCGTTCTGGTCCCTCGGAGCGCGCGGCGCAACGATCGGAGCCGTCGAAACGGCCGGCGTGGCGCGGTCCTCGCCCGGCTCAGAGCCCCGGGGCGGGGCGGCCCTCCGCGCGGAGCGGCCGCTCGAGGCCGACCCTGTCGAGCGTGGCGGACAGGCGGGCGCGGACGAACGGCTCGGCCCAGCGCATCACGGCGTAGCTCAGCAGGAGCATGGCGCAGCACGCGGCCACGAGCGCCGCGTAGGGCGGAACCCCGCCGCCGACGAGGCGGTGGATCAGGGCGGCACCGTTGACGTTGTGCAGGAGGTAGAGCGGGTAGGTCATCAGTCCGATCCGTCGGGCCAGCGCGCAGCCCCGCTCGCCGAGCCGCGCGCGGAGCCACGCGTTGCCGCGCACGCTGGCCACGATCATCAGGACGCAGCCAGCGAAGACGAGGCGCGGGAGGAGCGGATCCTCGCTGCGGCCCATCTGGAAAAGGAACGACCCGGCCGCGTCACCGATCTCGACGAGCGCCCCGACGGCGCAGACGGCGATCACGCAGAGCCGACCGGCCGTCGGCCCCTTGACGAGCGACAACCACAGGAAGACGCCGAGCGCGAAGCAGCAGCCGTGGCGCAGGAGCGTCAGCTCGGCCACGCGGTTCGCCGCCAGGGCGGGGAGGTTCGGCACGGCCAAGGTCGCGACCCAGAAGAGGGTGCTCACACCGCCGACCACGGCGCAGATCGGGCCGATGCTCCGGAATCGCCCGAGCCGCAGCAGCGCGACGACGAGTGCGTAGAAGGCGATCTCCACGCCGAGGGTCCAGTAGACGCCGTCCAGCCACGGCTCGACCGGAACGAACAGGACGCAGTCGAGATAGGCCCGCAGCACGTGCCGACCGGACCCCATGCGGCCGATGGCGAGCGAGACCAGGGCGGTGAGCGTGGCGCAGATCCAGACCGCCGGCACGAGGCGCAGGATGCGGCTGCGCAGGAAGGCGCGCGCGGTCGCGTGCTCGGCCGAGTAGGCGATCACGAAGCCCGAGATGACGAAGAACAACTCGACCCCGATCCATCCGAACCACGTCCAGGCGAACAGGCCGGGGTAAGCTGCGGCGGAGTCGAAGGCGCGCCCGGCCGTCGAGAGCGGCGCCTGCCACGCGTAGGCGCCGAGATGAAAGATCATGACCAGCATTGCGGCTAGGAATCGTGCCGCATCGAGACCGATCATCTGTGCATCATGCTTGCCGCCCTCGGATCCCTGCGTCCTCATCACGGCCCCCGACGTTCGAAACCGCTCTCATCATCCCACCGAGTAAGACGAATCCGTCGCAGCCGGGCTACATCTTGCTGGGTAAGACGCGCCCATACTTTCGGCCGAAGGGTCTCTCCTCCGGCGGATCGGGAGTTCGCGGCGGGGCCGACGGGACGCACGCGGCGCGAGGCCCGCCGCCGGGCCGACGATGCCGGGGGCTGCCGAAACGCCCGCCCGGTCGGCTCGACGGGGTCCGACCGCGCGAACGCCCGGGCCCGATTGTCCCGAGTCTGTATCGGACGGCCTTCTCACCGCCGGAGCGGCCGCTAGCTAGCGGAGCGAGTCAGCCGGAGCCGGCCGGTGGCCCGTCTTCGAAGAGAACAGGACAGGATCCGATGGAATTTCTGCACACCATGGTCCGGGTCGCCGACCTCGACCGGGCACTCGCCTTCTACGTCGACACGTTCGGCCTGAAGGAGGTGCGCCGCGTCGAGAACGAGAAGGGCCGCTTCACCCTCGTCTTCCTCGCCGCGCCCGGCGATGTCGAGCGGGCCTCGGCGACCAAGTCGCCCCTGATCGAGCTCACCTACAACTGGGATCCGGAAACCTACTCGGGCGGCCGCAATTTCGGCCATCTCGCCTATCAGGTCGACGACATCTACGGCTTCTGCGCCAAATTGCAGGAGAAGGGCGTCACCATCAACCGGCCGCCGCGCGACGGCTACATGGCCTTCGTGAAGTCGCCGGACGGCATCTCCATCGAGATCCTCCAGAAGGGCGGCGCCAAGGAGCCGCAGGAGCCGTGGAAGTCCATGGAGAACACCGGCACCTGGTAGCGGGCCCGCGCCCTTGACCCGGACGGCCCAGCGGGCGCATCTGCCCGCGGATCAGCCGGCCGGGCGGCCGCTCCGGACGCGCGAGTGTTCGGGGAGGAAAGTCCGGGCTCCATGGAGAGACGGTGCCGGATAACCTCCGGCGGGGGCGACCCCAGGGACAGTGCCACAGAGAGCAGACCGCCCCGGATCCGTCCGGGGTCAGGGTGAAAGGGTGCGGTAAGAGCGCACCGCGGACGCGGCAACGCGGACGGCACGGCAAACCCCACCGGGAGCAAGACCGAATAGGGGCGGCGCGCCCTTCGCGAGAAGGGCAGGCCGGCTCTCCAGGCCAGTCGCCCGGGTTGGTTGCTCGAGGCGATCGGCGACGATCGTCCCAGAGGAATGGCTGCCACGCCGGCGCGCGCGAGCGCTCCGGCCCTACAGAACCCGGCTTACAGGCCGGCTGATCCACTTCCCGATAAGACCTGCACCTGCAAGGCTTTATCGCCCCGCCGGCGTTCCCGCGCGGACGGCCGGCGCGCCGAAGATTCCGCGGCGGTAAAAACCTTCGGTTAACCTTGCCGGGTTCAGATCGGTCCGCGCGGCAGTGCCAAGCTTGTGCGTTGACGATCCTCCGAGGCCCATGATACCCGGCATCCTCCCGTCAACGGCGTGTATCGGATCGCCGGGCGCACCCTGCCATCGCGCAGGTCCCGTCCGTGCGCGGCGTCTTGCGCGCTCCGCATCCGGTGCCGTTCCCGTCACGCGCGCCGCGCTCGCGCGGCCCGGCACAGGGCACCATGAGACGCACGAGCCGCATCCGCGCCCGGGTTTCCGGGACGCGCCGACAATCCGCCCATCCGCGCGCGCCACGGCGCGCCGGCGCGTCGAGGCGGCCATGAGCCGGCGCCGCTCCTCTCCCGAGAGTTCGCCCCGCCATGGCGGCGATGCGGCGGCTGAACCGCACGTCCCCGTCCTCCTCGCGGAAGTCGTCGACGCGCTCGGCACCGCGGGCGGGATCGCGGTCGACGGCACGTTCGGTGCCGGCGGCTACACCCGCGCGCTCCTCGCGGCGGATCCGGCCCTGCAGGTCGTCGCGATCGATCGTGACCCCACGGCCATCGCGGGCGGACAGGCGCTCGTCGCGGAGTCCGGCGGGCGCCTGCGCCTCCTCTCCGGCCGCTTCGGCGACCTCGACAGCCTCCTCGCGGAGGCCGGCATCGCGCAGGTCGACCGGGTCGTCCTCGATATCGGCGTCTCGTCGATGCAGCTCGACGCGCCGGAGCGGGGCTTCTCGTTCCGCAGCGACGGCCCCCTCGACATGCGCATGGCCTGCGACGGGCCGAGCGCCGCCGACCTCGTGAACGAGGCCGACGAGACCGTTCTGGCCGACATCATCTACCATTTCGGCGAGGAGCGGCGCTCGCGCGCGGTCGCCCGGACCATCCTCGAGGCGCGGCGCCGCGGGCGGATCGAGACCACCGCGCAGCTGGCCGAACTCGTCGCCGGCGTGGTCCGGACCGAGCCCGGCAGCCACATCCACCCGGCGACGCGGACCTTCCAGGGCCTGCGCATCGCCGTGAACGACGAGCTCGGCGAGCTGGTCCGTGCCCTGCACGCGGCCGAGCGCGTGCTCAGGCCCGGCGGCCGGCTCGCCGTCGTGACGTTCCACTCGCTCGAGGACCGCATCGTCAAGCAGTTCTTCGCGGCGCGCAGCGGCCGCTCCGCGCAGGGCTCCCGCCATCTGCCCGGGGGCCTGGTCGAGACCGTCCGCAGCTTCCGTCCCGTCACGAAGGGCCCGGTCCTGCCGGGCGAGGCCGAGACCGCCCGCAACCCGCGCGCGCGCTCGGCCAAGCTCCGGGCCGCGGAGCGCACCGAATCCGACGTTCCCGAGCCGCTGGCCGCGCTGACCGCGCTGGCGAGCCTGCCCGACGCGGCCCGCGGAGGCCATCGCCGATGATCCGCCTCCTGAACCTGCTGGCGGTGGCCGGCCTCGTCGCCTCGGCGATCTACGCCTACTCGATCAAGTACGACACGCTCTACCAGGGCGGTCAGGTCTCGAAGCTCCAGACCGCCCTGCACAAGGAGCGGCAGGCGATCGCCGTGCTGCGCGCCGAGTGGCAGCTCCTGACGCGGCCCGACCGGCTCCAGGCGGCCGTCGACAAGCATCTCGCCCTGGAGCCGATCGGCACCAGCCACCTGGCGCGCCTCTCGGATCTGCCCGCCCGGCCGGAGCGCGGCGACGAGATCGGCCGTCTGCTCGCCGCCACGGCGACGCCCAAGGACAAGGGCGCGATCGAGCCGCGCACGACCGGCTCGATCACCCGCACCGTCACCACGACCCGCACCCCGACGACGGCTTCGAGGTAAACCCCCGTGTCCGATCACGCCGACGAGACCCTAGACCCGGCGGTCGAGCCCGCCGTGTCGGACCACGAGGCGGCGCTGCTCGAAGCCGCCGCGCTGGCGCATGCCGCCGGCGCGCCGCGCCCCTTGGAGGAGGAGGCGCGCGAGCCCGAGCCGCGCGCCGACCGCGCCAAGGCGCTCCTGCGCAGCATGTTCCGGCTGGCGATCGAGCGCTCGCACCTGCGGGTCGCGATGGTCGGGCTGGTCTTCGTCGGCGTGTTCGGGACGATCTCGGCCAAGCTCCTGATGATGGCGATCTTCGGGGAGCCGCCCAGCCAGGAGCACCGGGTCGCGGCCGCGTCCTCAACCGCCTTCCGGCCCGACATCATCGACCGCAACGGCGAGATCCTGGCCACCGACATCCGCACGGTCTCGGTCTTCGCCGAGCCGGGCAACATCTACGACAAGGACGAGGCGGTCGAGCTGCTCACCGCCGTCCTGCCGGAACTCAACGCCTCCGAGCTGCGCGCCAAGCTGACGCAACGCAAGGACAAGAAGGGCGCGGGCTTCGTCTGGGTGAAGCGCGAGCTGACCCCGAAACAGCAGGCCGAGGTCCACCGGCTCGGCATCCCCGGCATCGGCTTCCTGCCCGACCACAAGCGGGTCTACCCGAACGGCGTCGCGGCCGCCCACATCCTGGGCGCGACGAACCTCGACGGCATCGGCATCGCCGGTATGGAGAAGTACATCGACTCCACCGGGCTGCAGGCCCTCAACAGCTTCGGGCTGATCAACAAGCAGGCCGACCTGAAGCCGGTGCAGCTCTCGCTCGACCTGCGCGCGCAGTTCGCCGTGCGCGACGAGCTGGCCTGGGGCATCGACCACTTCAAGGCCAAGGCCGGCGCCTCGATGATCCTCGACGTGAAGACCGGCGAGGTCATCGCGCTCGTCTCCATGCCGGATTTCGACCCGAACGACCCCAAGGACGCGCTCTCGCCCGACCGCATCAACCGGATGAATGTCGGCGTCTACGAGATGGGCTCGACCTTCAAGGCGATGACCCTCGCCATGGCGCTCGATTCCGGCAAGTACAACGTCAACTCGACCTTCGACACCCGGGGCGGCGTGCTCAACTGGGGCCGGCAGAAGATCCACGAGTACCACGGCACGAACCGCGTCATCACCATGCCGGAGGTGTTCACCCACTCCTCCAACATCGGCTCCGCCAAGATGGCGCTCGGCGTCGGCGTGCCCGGCCACAAGGCCTTCCTGAAGAAGATGGGCCTGCTCGACCGGCTGCGCACCGAGCTGCCGGAGAGCGCGGCGCCGATCGTCCCGTCCCGCTGGACCGAGATCAACACCATCACCATCGCGTTCGGCCACGGCATCGCGGTGGCGCCGATCCAGGCCGCGGCCGCGGTGGCGGCCATCGCCAACGGCGGCGACCTGATGACGCCGACCTTCCTCAAGACGACGCCCGAGGCGGCGCGGGCGCGGGCCACGCACGTCCTCTCGGGCCAGACTTCCGAGGCGATGCGCTACATCATGCGGCTCAACGCGGCCGAGGGCTCGGCCAAGAAGGCGGCGGTCCCGTACTATTTCGTCGGCGGCAAGACCGGCACCGCCGAGAAGGTCATCGGCGGCCGCTACATCCACAACCGCCTGTTCACGACCTTCATGGCGGCGGCGCCGATGAACGATCCGAAGTACCTGTTCGTGACGATCATGGACGAGCCGCAGGGCCTGCCGGAATCGGGCGGCTACGCCACGGCGGCCTGGAATTCCGGCGTGGTCACCGGCAAGGTGATCGAGCGCGTGGCGCCGATCCTCGGCCTTCCGCCGCAGTTCGAGCCGCCGGTGAGGCCGTTCCCGCAGATGGTCAAGCTCAACGCCTACCACGTCAACCAGCTGGGCGGCCCGTGAGACCGGATCGATGAGGGTGCAGCGATGAGCGCGCGGCTCGCCGACCTCTTCCCCGAGGCCGCCGGCCCCGCCGCGGACCTCGCCGTCTCGGACCTCACGGCCGACAGCCGGCAGGTCGCGACCGGCACGGTGTTCGTCGCCGTTCCCGGCACGAAGGCCGACGGCCGACGTTTCGCCGCGCAGGCCGCGCAGCGCGGCGCCGCCGCGGTCGCCGGGGAGGGGGCCCGTCCCGCCGACCTGCCCGACGCGGTCGCCTGGATCCCGGTCGCCGACGCGCGCCGGTCGCTCGCCCTCGCGGCGGCCCGCCTCGCGGGCCCGCAGCCCGAGACCGTGGTGGCGGTCACCGGCACCGCCGGGAAGAGCTCGGTGGCCGACTTCGTCCGCCAGATCCTGGCGCGTCTCGGCCGCGACTCCGCGAGCCTCGGCACCGTCGGCATCGTCACCAACCGCGGCGCGCAGTACGGCTCCCTCACGACCCCGGACCCCGTGACGCTGCACCGGACGCTGGCGCAACTCGCAGCGGACGGCGTCACCGACCTCGCCATGGAGGCGTCCTCCCACGGGATCGAGCAGCGCCGGCTCGACGGCGTGCGCCTCGACGCGGCGGGCTTCACCAATCTCGGCCGGGACCATCTCGACTACCACGCGAGCATCGAGGAGTACCTCGCGGCCAAGCTACGCCTCTTCACGGACCTACTCCCGGCGGGCCGCCCGGCCATCGTCAACGCCGACGGCGCCTACGCCGAGCGCGTCATCGCCGCCGCCGAGGCCGCCGGCCGGCCGGTCCGCACGGTCGGGCGGGGCGGCCGGGACCTGCGGGTCGAGGCGGTCCGCACGGAGGGGTTCGCGCAGGTCGCCCGGATCCTGTTCGCGGGCCGGGCCCGGGAGCTGCGCCTGCCGCTCGTCGGCGAGTTCCAGGTCGAGAATGCCCTGGTGGCGGCCGGCCTCGCACTGGCTACCCCGGCGGGGGCGGCCGATCCCGACGGCGTCCTGGCGGCCCTCGACCACCTCACCGGCGTCCCCGGCCGCATGGAGCGGATCGGCGAGGCACGGGGCGGCCTCTGCCTCGTCGACTACGCCCACAAGCCCGAGGCCCTGGAGAGCGTGCTCGCCGCGCTCCGCCCCTTCGCGTCGGGCCGGCTGATCGCGGTGTTCGGCTGCGGCGGCGACCGCGACCGGGGCAAGCGGCCGCTGATGGGCGCCATCGCGCAGCGGCTCGCCGACGTCGTCATCGTCACGGACGACAACCCGCGCACCGAGGACGCGGCCGCCATCCGCCGGGCCATCCTGGACGCGGCGCCGGGCGCGGAGGAGATCGGCGACCGGTCGGAGGCGATTCACAGCGCCGTCGACCGGCTCGGGCCGGGCGACGTGCTGGTCGTGGCCGGCAAGGGTCATGAAACCGGCCAGATCGTGGGAGATCGCACGCTGCCGTTCTCGGACCACGCGGTCCTGCGCGCCGCGATCGCCGCGGCGGCCTGAGGACGACGGGGGACCGACGATGACCGCACTCTGGACGCGGCAGGAGCTGGAATCCGCGACGGGCGGCCGGTTGATCGGCGCCGGGCGCGCGATCGGCGGCGCCTCAATCGACACCCGCACGCTCCAGCCCGGCGACCTGTTCTTCGCGATCCGCGGCGACACCCGCGACGGCCACGACTTCGTCCCCGACGCCCTGGGGCGCGGCGCCGGCGCCGCCGTGGTGAGCGCCGCGCGCGCCGAGGCGCTCGCGGTCCACGGCCCCGTCCTGGCGGTGCCCGAGGGGGGCGCCGACCCGGTTCTCACCGCGATGGTGCGCCTCGGTGCCGCCGCCCGGGACCGGACGCGCGCGCAGGTCGTGGCGGTCACGGGCTCGGTCGGCAAGACCGGGACCAAGGAGGCCCTGCGCCACGTCCTGTCCGAGCAGGGCGAGACCCACGCCTCGGCGGCCTCCTACAACAACCACTGGGGCGTGCCCCTGACCCTGACGCGGATGCCGCGCTCCGCGCGCTACGGCGTGTTCGAGATCGGCATGAACCACGGCGCCGAGATCGTATCGCTGACCGCGCAGGTCCGACCGGACATCGCGCTGATCACCACGATCGCACCCGCCCATATCGAGCATTTCGCCTCGCTGGCCGCGATCGCGGACGCGAAGGGCGAGATCTTCTCCGGGCTCCAGCCCGGCGGCGTCGCCATCCTGAACCGCGACGCCCCGCATTTCGACCGCCTGGCCGCCCACGCCCAGGCCTCCCGGGCGGGCCGGGTGGTGACCTTCGGCGAGCACGCGGATGCCGACGTCCGCGCCCTGAGGATCGTGCTGCGGCCCGACCTGTCGGTGATCGACGCGGTGGTGATGGGCCAGCCCGTCACTTACAAGCTCGGCACCGCCGGCCGGCACGCGGCGCTGAACTCGCTGGGCGTCATGGCGGTGGTCCACAGCCTCGGGGCCGACCTCGCCCGCGCGGCCCTGTCGCTCGGGGGGCTAAAGCCGCCGGCGGGGCGCGGCGAGCGCACCCCCCTCGAGATCGGCGGCGGCACCGCCTACCTCGTGGACGAGAGCTACAACGCCAATCCCGTCGCCGTCCGCGCGGCGCTGGCGACCCTGGCGGGGATCGAGACCGGGCCCCGCGGCCGCCGGATCGCGGTGCTGGGCGACATGCTCGAGCTCGGCGCCGCCGCGCCCGACCTGCATCGCGGCCTGGCGGAGGCGATCGAGGCGGCTCGGGTCGACCTCGTCTTCACGGCCGGTCCGCTGATGCGCCACCTGTTCGAGGCCCTGCCGGTGAGCCGCCGCGGCGCGGTGGCCGACACCGCGGCCGACCTGCTCGAACCACTCGCCCGGACCCTGCGGTCCGGCGACGCCGTCATGGTCAAGGGATCGAACGGCAGCCGCATGGGCCGGATTGTCGAGGCGCTGAAAGCCCGCTACGCGGTCGATCCGACCCGGCGGACCCAGGCCGTCCCGTGACCGGCACGCCTGCGCGTGCGGCGCCGTCCCCCGAAACCTGAGCCTGAACAAGGGGGCCGAGCGCCCGGATGCTGTACCTTCTCTCGGACCTGAGCAGCAGCTTCACGCCGCTCAACGTGTTCCGCTACATCACCTTCCGCACCGGCGGCGCGCTGTTCACGGCGGGCCTGTTCGTGTTCTGGTTCGGGCCCTGGATCATCTCGCTGCTGCGGATCCGCCAGGGCAAGGGCCAGCCGATCCGCGAGGACGGGCCGCAGACCCATCTGCTGACCAAGCGCGGCACGCCGACCATGGGCGGCCTGATGATCCTGGCCGGCGCCGTCGTGGCGATCCTGCTCTGGGCCAACCCGCGCAACCACTACGTCTGGGTGACGCTGACCGTCACCCTCGGCTTCGGCGCGATCGGCTTCTACGACGACTACCTCAAGGTCACGAAGCAGTCGCATAAGGGCTTCTCGGGCAAGTTCCGCCTCGCCCTCGAGGCGGTGATCGCCATGGCGGCCTGCGTGACCATCGCGGTCTACTCGCCCGCCGCGCTGCAGAACCAGCTCGCCTTCCCGGTGTTCAAGGACGCGCTGCTGAACCTCGGCTGGTTCTACCCGCTGTTCGGCGCCTTCGTGATCGTCGGGGCGGGCAATTCCGTGAACATGACCGACGGCCTCGACGGCCTCGCGATCGTGCCGGTGATGATCGCCTGCGGCACGTTCGGCTTCATCGCCTACCTCGTCGGCAACTCGTTCACCGCCAGCTACCTGCAGGTGAACTACGTCCGCGACACGGGCGAGCTCGCCGTCGTCTGCGGCGCGGTCATCGGCGCCGGGCTCGGCTTCCTCTGGTTCAACGCGCCGCCGGCCCAGATCTTCATGGGCGATACCGGCTCCCTGGCGCTGGGCGGCCTGCTGGGCTCCATCGCGGTGGCGACGAAGCACGAGATCGTCCTGGCGATCGTCGGCGGCCTGTTCGTGCTGGAGATGATGTCGGTGATCATCCAGGTCGCGTCGTTCAAGCTGACGGGCAAGCGCGTCTTCCGCATGGCGCCGATCCACCACCATTTCGAGCAGAAGGGCTGGAAGGAGCCGCAGGTCGTGATCCGCTTCTGGATCATCGCGGTGATCCTGGCGATGGCCGGCCTGGCGACGCTGAAGCTGCGCTGAGAAATCGTGCTACAGGGGCGGCCTGAGAGGTCGATCCGATCCTCGCCCTCGTCCTGAGGCGCGGCCGCGGAGGGGAGCCTCGAAGGAGGCTCCCGGCCGGCCGCGCGATCCCGGGAGCCCGCCTTCGGGGTCGCCGATGCGGGGCGCCCGGGAGGAGGGTCCGGTTCGGGTCGGCCGGGTCCGGTCGCCGCATCCAGAGTTCCGCATGACACCCGTCACCGTCTTCCAGGACAAGACCGTCGCCCTGTTCGGCCTCGGCGGCTCGGGGCTCGCCACGGCGCTGGCGCTGAAGGCCGGTGGCGCGGGCGTGCAGGCCTGGGACGACAATGCCGACAGCCTCGCCCGCGCGCGGGAGGCCGGCATCGAGACGCGGGACCTGCGCGCGGCCGACTGGTCCGCGTTCGCCGCCTTCGTGCTGAGCCCGGGCGTGCCGCTGACCCATCCCGAGCCGCACTGGAGCGTCCGGCTCGCCCGGGATGCCGGCGTCGAGATCATCGGCGACATCGAGCTATTCTGCCGGGAGCGGCGGGCGCAGGCGCCGGGGGCGCCGTTCGTGGCGATCACCGGGACCAACGGCAAGTCGACCACCACGGCGCTGATCGCCCACGTGCTCGCGCAGGGGGGCCGCGACGTGCAGATGGGCGGCAACATCGGCACCGCGATCCTGTCGCTGGAGCCGCCGGCCGCCGACCGCGTCCACGTGATCGAGATGTCGTCGTTCCAGATCGACCTGACGCCGAGCCTCGACCCGAGCGTCGGCGTGCTGATGAACATCACGCCGGACCATCTCGACCGGCACGGCACGATGGAGCAGTACGCGGCCATCAAGGAGCGTCTGATCCAGGGCGCCGGCCTCGCGGTGGTCGGCGTCGACGACGCCCCGAGCCGCGCCATCGCGGACCGCCGCGGCGCCGACCTCGTGCGCGTCCACGTGCCCCACGGCGACGTGCTGTGCACCGACGCGCTGACGGTGCGCGACGGGATCGTCCGGGAGCCGGACGGGACGGCCCTCGCCGACGTCAACGGGATCGGCTCGCTCCGGGGGGCGCACAACTGGCAGAACGCCGCGGTGGCGGTGGCTGTCGCGCGGGCCCTCGACCTGTCGCCGGAGCAGATCCAGGCCGGCCTGACCTCGTTCCCGGGCCTGCCGCACCGGATGGAGGAGGTCGGGCGGCGCGGCCACGTGCTGTTCGTCAACGATTCCAAGGCGACGAACGCGGATTCCACCGAGAAGGCCCTCACCGCCTTCCGGGACATCCACTGGATCCTCGGCGGCAAGGCCAAGGAGGGCGGGATCTTCCCGCTGGTGCCGTATTTCGAGCGGGTCGCGCACGCCTACCTGATCGGCGCGGCGTCGGACGCCTTCGCGGCGACCCTGGAGGGCGCCGTGCCCTACACGCGCTGCGAGACCCTCGAGAACGCCGTCCCGAAGGCCGCCGAGAACGCCGCCGCCTCGGGCGCACCGGAGCCGGTGGTGCTCCTGTCGCCGGCCTGCGCGTCCTACGACCAGTTCCGGAACTTCGAGATCCGCGGCAACCGCTTCCGCGAGCTGGTGCAGGCGCTGCCCTGAGTCAGCGCCACTTCAGCGCGCCAGGACCTCAGCGCGCCAGAACCTTGGCGGCGTCGCGGGTGGTGTCGACCGCATGCGAGACGTTGGCCACCGACTGGACGATCGCCCCGATGTTGCCGGTGATCTCCGTGACGGCCCCCGCGGCGCTCTGCATGCTCTCGGCCAGATCCCGGGTCACGGCACTCTGCTCCTCGATGGCGGCCGCGGTGGCCACCACGGTCTCGCGCATCACCGAGACCGAGGACCCGATCGAGCTGAGAGCCTGCACGACCTCCTGCGAGACGCGCTGCACGCTGGCGATCTCGCCGTTGATCTGACCGGTGGCGCGCGCCGCCTGGTCGGCCAGCGCCTTAACCTCGGAGGCGACGACCGCGAAGCCGCGGCCCGCCGCGCCCGCGCGGGCGGCCTCGATGGTGGCGTTCAGCGCCAGCAGGTTGATCTGGCCGGCGATGTCCTGGATCAGGCCGACGATGCCGGTCATGGCGGTGGCGGTCTCGGCCAGCCGCTTGGTGTGGCCGTCCGCGTCCTGAACGCAGGCATAGGCGGTGTCGGTGGCGCTCTGGGAGCGCACGATGCTCTGGGACATCTCCGCCACCGAGGCCGCCAGCTCCTCGGCGGCGGCCGCCACGGTCTGGACGTTCCCGGAGGTCGAGTCCGCCGCCGACGAGGCCAGCGAGGCCGCCGTGGTCGAGTGCGTCACCGCCTGCTCGATCTCGCCGAAGTTCTGATCGATCAGGGTCCGCAGGTTGGCGAACAGCCGGACCTGGTCGCTGATGTCGGTGGCGAATTTCACCACCTTGTAGGGCCGGCCGGCGGCGTCGAGGATCGGGTTGTAGGAGGCCTGGATCCAGACTTCGCGCCCGTCCTTGCCGATCCGCCGGAACTGGGCCGCCTGATAGGTGCCGTTCCGCAGGGCCGCCCAGAAGGCCCGGTAGGCCTCGCTCTCCCGGTAGGCGGGCTCCACGAACAGGCTGTGATGCTGCCCGAGCACCTCGGCGCGGCTGTAGCCCATCGCGGCGAGGAAATTGTCGTTCACCGCGATCACCGTGCCGTCGAGGTCGAAGGCGATGACCGCCTGCACCTTGTCGATCGCGGCGATCTGCCCGGCGCGGTCGGCCTCCTCGGTGCGCTGCTGCGTGATGTCGGTGGCGAACTTCACCACCTTGTAGGGCCGGCCGCGGACGTCGAGCATCGGGTTGTAGGAGGCCTGGATCCAGATCGACCGGCCGCCCCGGCCGACCCGCTGGAACTGGCCCGACTCGAAGGTGCCGGAGCGCAGACGCTCCCAGAAGGCCCGGTAATCCGGCGCGTCCCGCTGGGCGGGCTCCATGAACATGCTGTGGTGCTGGCCGACGATCTCCGGCAGCGTGTACCCGACGACGTCGAGGAAATTCCGGTTCGCCGACAGGATCCGCCCCGCTAGGTCGAACTCGATCACGCCCTGAACCCGGTCGAGGGCCGCGAGCTTGGCATGCGCTTCACGGACGTTCAGGGCAGAGAACATGGCGCGTCGGCTTCCGCTGGGCGGATCGGGCGCGGCGCACCGCGACCCGCCGGGTCGATACATCCGAAAGTTGCAATGGGAAGATTAACGTAGAGTGTCTTTTTACTAGTATTGCGCCGTCCTAATACAGCACCCCAGGGGCCGCCGGCTGCGTGGCCGGCGCGTCCTGACGTGCCCCGACGCGCCCCGACCTGTCGGTCATAAGGCTCCGTTTACCATTCCTGCCGAGGATCCCGGCCGACCCGCGCGGATCGGCATCCGCGCGGCCTGGAGTCGTTGCCCGGCATGATGTCACGCGCGGAACGCACCCCCCTGACGGACTGGTGGTGGACGGTGGACCGCGGCCTGCTCGCGGCGCTGTTCGCGCTGATGGTCGCGGGCCTCGTCTTCCTGATGGGCGGCGGCCCGCCCGTGGCCGAGCGGATCGGCCTGCCGACCTTCTACTTCCTCAACCGGCAGGCGATGTACCTCGCGCCGACCATCCTGCTGATCTGCGCGGTCTCGTTCCTGTCGCTGCGCGGCATCCGGCGGCTCGCGCTCGTCACGTGGATCCTGGGCGTCATCCTGTGCCTGCTCGCCGGCAAGTTCGGGCCCGAGATCAAGGGCGCGCATCGCTGGATCCAGTTCGGCTCCTTCGGCCTGCAGCCCTCGGAGTTCGTGAAGCCGGCCTTCGTGGTCGTCGCCGCCTGGGCCTTCTCGGAGGGCGCCCAGCGCCGCGACATGCCGGGCGGCATCCTGGCGCTGCTGCTCCTGCCGATCACCATCGTGCCGCTGCTGCTCCAGCCCGATTTCGGCCAGACCATGCTGATTACCATGGTGTGGTGCGCGCTGTTCTTCGTGGCCGGCCTCCACCTGATCTGGGTGGCCGTCCTCGGCGTGCTGGGCCTCGGAGGTGTGTTCGCTGCCTACCTGTTCTTCCACCACGTCCGCGAGCGCTTCAACAAGTTCCTCGACCGGGATTCCGGCGGCGGCTTCCAGGATTTCTGGTCGCGCGAATCGTTCCGCTCGGGCGGCTGGTTCGGCACCGGGCCGGGTGAGGGCGTGGCCAAGCGCCACCTGCCGGACGCGCATACCGACTTCATCTTCTCGGTCACCGGCGAGGAGTTCGGCGTGATCGTCTGCCTCTGCCTCGTGGCGCTGTTCGCCTTCATCGTCCTGCGCGGCCTCAAGCTCGCGCGGCGCACCGACGACACCTTCTCGCGGCTGGCGATCACCGGCCTGACCACGCTGTTCGGCCTGCAGGCCTGCATCAACATGGCGGTGAACACCCAGCTGATGCCCGCCAAGGGCATGACGCTGCCGTTCGTCTCCTACGGCGGCTCCTCGCTGATCTCGCTGGCGCTCGGCACCGGCTTCCTCGTCGCCCTGACCCGTAAGCGCCCCCGCACCGTCATGCTCAGCCAGAAGCCCCCCGGCACCGCGCCGGCTACCGTCGCCGGGGTGATGCGGTGACCGTCTTCACCCCCACGATCCTGCTCTGCGCGGGCGGCACCGGTGGCCACCTGTTCCCGGCCGAGAGCCTCGCCCACGCCCTGCGGGCCCGCGGCATCCGCGTGGCGCTCGCCACCGACGCCCGGGTCGATTCCATCGCGTCCGAGTTCCCGGCCTCCGAGGTGGTCACCATCGCCTCAGCGACGCCATCCGGCCGCTCGCCGCTGAAGCGGGCCGGCGCCGTGCTGACCCTCGGCCGGGGCTTCGGCGTGGCCGCGAAGGAGATCCGCCGGATCAACCCGGCCGCCATCGTGGGCTTCGGCGGCTACCCGACCGTCCCACCGGTGCTCGCCGGCCAGATCCTGCGCGTGCCGACGATCCTGCACGAGCAGAACGCCGTGATGGGCCGGGCCAACGCCTTCCTGGCGCGGGGCGCCCGCACCATCGCGACCGGCTTCAAGGTCGTGCGCGGCGTGCCCGACAAGGCCAAGGCTCCGCGGATCCACACCGGCAATCCGCTCCGCCCGGCGGTGATCGAGGCGGCCAAGGTCCCCTATCCCGCTTTCGGCGAAGGCGACGCCCTGCGCCTCGTCGTCTTCGGCGGCAGCCAGGGCGCGCGCGTGATGGGCGAGGTCGTGCCGGAGGCGATCGCCCGCCTGCCCGACGCGCTGCGCGCCCGCCTGCACCTCGTCCAGCAGGTCCGCCCCGAGGACCTGACGGCCGTTCAGAACCGCTATCTCGCCATGGGGCTCGCCGGAATCGAGGCGGCGCCGTTCTTCAAGGACCTGCCGGCGCGGATGGCCGCGAGCCACCTCGTGGTCTCGCGCTCCGGCGCCTCGACGGTCTCCGAGCTCGCGGCGATCGGCCGCCCGTCGATCCTCGTGCCGCTGCCGGGCTCCCTCGACCAGGACCAGGCCGCCAACGCCGCGACTCTCGACGCCATCGGCGCGGCGCTGGCGGTGAAGCAGCCGGAATTCACGCCCGAACGCCTCGCCGCGGAGCTGACCGCCTGCTTCGAGACGCCGGCAAAATTGACCGCGGCGGCCGATGCGGCCAGAAGCGCGGGCATCCACGACGCCGCCGAGCGGCTGGCCGAGGTCGTCGTCGAGACGGCCGCCCGCACCTGATTTCTTGAGGGATTCCGCACCGGCGGTCCCGCCACCAGACGGTTCGACCCATGAAGCTGCCCGACAAGCTCGGCCCCATCCACTTCATCGGCATCGGCGGCATCGGCATGTCCGGCATCGCCGAAGTGATGCACAACCTCGGCTACACGGTGCAGGGCTCGGACGCCTCCGACAACGCCAATGTCCGCCGTCTCGCCGAGAAGGGCATGCGCACCTTCGTGGGCCACGATGCCAAGAACGTCGAGGAGGCCGCCCTCGTCGTCGTCTCGACTGCGATCCGGCGCGACAACCCCGAGCTGCAGGCCGCCCGCGAGCGACGCCTGCCCGTGGTGCGACGGGCCGAGATGCTGGCCGAACTGATGCGCTTCAAGTCCTGCGTGGCGATCGCCGGCACGCACGGCAAGACCACGACCACGTCGCTCGTCGCCACGCTGCTCGACGCCGGCAACCTCGACCCGACCGTGATCAACGGCGGCATCATCAACGCCTACGGCACCAACGCCCGCATGGGGGCGGGCGAGTGGATGGTGGTGGAGGCCGACGAGTCCGACGGCACCTTCCTGAAGCTGCCGGCCGACGTCGCGATCGTCACCAACATCGATCCCGAGCATCTCGACCATTTCGGCTCGTTCGACGCGATCAAGGACGCGTTCCGGCGCTTCATCGACAACATCCCGTTCTACGGCTTCGCGGTGATGTGCATCGACCACCCGGTGGTCCAGGATCTCGTCGGCCATATCGAGGACCGGCGGATCATCACCTACGGCGAGAACCCGCAGGCCGACGTGCGCCTGATCGACGTGGACCTGCGCGGCGGCCAGAGCCGCTTCCGGGTGATGATCCGCGACCGTCGGCCCGGCTACCGGATGGAGATGGAGGATCTCGTCCTCCCGATGCCCGGCAAGCACAACGCCCTCAACGCCACCGCGGCGCTCGCCGTCGCGCACGAGCTCGGCGTGAAGCCGGACGCGATCCGCCAGGCGCTCGCGGGCTTCGGCGGCGTGAAGCGGCGCTTCACCCGCACCGGCGAGTGGAACGGCGCGACGATCTTCGACGATTACGGACACCATCCGGTGGAGATCAAGGCGGTGCTCAAGGCCGCCCGCGCCTCGACCGAGCACGGCGTCGTCGCCATCGTGCAGCCGCACCGCTACACCCGGCTGCAGTCGCTGTTCGACGATTTCTGCACCTGCTTCAACGATGCCGACACGGTCATCGTCGCGCCTGTCTACGCGGCCGGCGAGCAGCCGATCGAGGGCTTCGACCGCGACAGCCTCGTGGCCGGCCTGCGCTCCCGCGGTCACCGCGACGCCCGGGCCCTGGAGCGGCCGGAGGAACTCGCGGGTATCATCGCGGACCTCGCCAAGCCCGGCGACTACGTGGTGTGCCTCGGCGCCGGCACGATCACCCAGTGGGCCTACGCCCTGCCGGACGAACTCGCCGCGCGGGGACGGTAGGCGCGGTGCGCGCGCCTGCCCCGGGAGGCCTCTCGGGTCGGCGGCACCCTCGACCGTCCACACTGGGCTGCGCTCCGAGGATGAACCCGGCGGTGACTCTCCGGACCCCGGCCTCGCAGCGTCCGCTGCCACCCCGATGCGACGACACCAGGATCGCCGCATCCCTCTCCCCGCGGGCGGGGCGAGGGGAGACACACAGATGACCGCCTCTCTGCACGATCGCATCCGGGCCGCCGCGCCCGACCTCCGCGGGCGCCTGCTCGCCGACCAGCCGCTCGCCGACCTCACCTGGTTCCGGGTCGGCGGACCGGCCGAGGTGCTGTTCACCCCAGCCGACGAGGAGGATCTCGCCCGCCTCCTCGCCGCTCTCGATCCGGACGTGCCGGTCACGGTGATCGGGCTCGGCTCGAACCTGATCGTGCGGGACGGCGGCGTGCCGGGCGTGGTCGTGCGCCTCGGCGGCAAGGCCTTCGGCAGCATCGCGGTCGACGGCGACGCGCTGACCGTCGGCACCGCGGTCCCGGACATGCGCCTCGCCAAGGCGGCCGCCGAGGCCGGGCTCGACGGGCTCGCCTTCTACCGGGGCATCCCCGGCTCGATCGGCGGGGCGCTGCGCATGAACGCGGGCGCGCACGGTGGCGAGACCACTGACGTGCTGGTCGAGGCCCGCGGCATCGACCGCGGGGGCGCGCTGCGCACCTTCAGCCACGCCGACATGGGCTTCTCCTACCGGCACTCGGACGCCCCGGAGGACGTGATCTTCACGCGCGCCGTCTTCCGCGGGCGGCCCGGCGACCGGGTCGCCATCGAGGCCGAGATGGAGCGGGTCACCGCCGCCCGCGAGGCCGCGCAGCCGATCCGCGAGCGGACCGGCGGCTCGACCTTCGCCAACCCGGACGGCGGCAAGGCGTGGCAGCTCGTCGACGCCGCCGGCTGCCGCGGATTGAGGCGGGGCGGCGCCCAGGTCAGCGAGATGCACTGCAACTTCCTGATCAACACCGGTACCGCGAGCGCGGCCGACATCGAGGGGCTCGGCGAGGAGGTCCGCCGCCGCGTCCGGGAGACCAGCGGGGTCGCATTGCGCTGGGAGATCCGGCGCATCGGCCGCCCCGCCGGCACGACGTGAGAGCGGTGTTCCGGACGGACCGGTGCGCTCAGATCCTGATTGAAGCCGACCTATTCGAGGTGCCCTGATGTCCAAGCACGTCGCCGTCCTGCTGGGCGGCACCTCCGCCGAGCGCGAGGTCTCCCTCAGTTCCGGCAAGGCCTGCGCCGACGCGCTCGAAGGGGAGGGCTACCGGGTCACCCGGGTCGATGTCGGCCCCGACATCGCCGCGGTGCTGACGGCGCTCCGGCCGGACGTGGCCTTCAACGCGCTCCACGGGCCGGACGGCGAGGACGGCACCATCCAGGGCCTGCTGGAGATCCTCAAGATCCCCTACACCCATTCCGGCGTCCTCGCGTCGGCGCTCGCGATGAACAAGGAGCGGGCCAAGACCGTCATGCGCGCCGCCGGCGTCGACGTGCCCGAGGGCCGGATCGTTAACCGTCGTGAGGCCGCCAGGACACACCCCCTGCCGCCACCCTACGTCGTGAAACCGATCGCGGAAGGCTCATCGGTGGGTGTGATCATCGTGCGCGACGGCCGCTCGCACCCGCCCCAGATCCTCGCCTCCGAGGAGTGGACGTTCGGCGAGCAAGTCCTTGCAGAACCTTACATTGCTGGCCGCGAACTCACCTGCGGCGTGATGGGCGACAAGGCCCTCGGGGTGATCGAGGTGAAGGCCGCCACGGGGGATTGGTACGATTACGACGCCAAGTACGCCCCGGGGGGCTCGGTGCACGTGCTCCCGGCCGAACTTAAACCAAATGTTTACCAGCGTGTCCAAGAACTGTCGTTAACGGCGCATCAAGCACTGGGCTGTCGGGGCGTCAGCCGTGCCGACCTTCGCTACGACGACACACCGGGTGGAACCGGTCTGCTCGTGGTTCTGGAGGTCAACACGCAACCCGGCATGACCCAGACGAGCCTTGTGCCGGAGATGGCGGCCCATGCGGGCCTGAGTTTCGGTGAGCTCGTCCGATGGATGGTGGAGGACGCTTCCCTGAATCGCTGAGCGGCGACGCCGCCGGCCGGAGCGGTCCCGCGCGCCTCGCCGGCGCGATCCTGGGACGGCTCACCGGCCGCGGCACGTCCCGGTCGCTCTCGGTTCGTCGGGCCCGCCCGAGTCAGCGCCTGAGCGAGCGCCTGCCCCGCGGCGCCGGGATCGTGGCGGTCTCCGTCTCCGCCGCCGCCGTGGCGCTCGCCGGTTTCGTGGCCAGCGGCCGCTACGACGCGTTCGTGGCCGAGCAGGGCCGCCCCCTCGACATCGCCGCGCGCGTCGCCGGCTTCGGCGTCGAGCGCGTCACCATCTCGGGCATCTCCCGCATGTACGAGCGCGAGGTCCTGGCGGCCGCCGGGATCGACTGGCGCTCCTCGGTTCCCTTCCTCGACGTCAACGACGTGCGCGAGCGGCTGCTCCGCGTGCCGCTGATCGCGCAGGCCTCGGTCCGGAAGATCTACCCCAACGAGATCGCCATCACCCAGGTGGAGCGCGAGCCCGCGGCCCTCTGGCAGAAGAACGGCGAGATCAGCGTGATCGCCGCCGACGGCACCGTCATCGACGCCATGCGCGACGACCGCTACGCCAGCCTGCCCCTGGTGGTCGGCGAGGACGCCAACACCAAGCTTCCGGAATACCTCGCCCTCATCGCCGCCGCGGGGCCGCTCGCCGAGCGGATCAAGGCCGGCACCTACGTGTCGGGCCGGCGCTGGACCCTCAAGTTCGACGGCATCGACGTGCGCCTGCCCGAGGTCGATCCGGCCGCGGCGCTCGCCCGCCTCGTCCGGTTCGAGCGCGAGGCCCACCTGCTCGAGAAGGACGTCATCGCGGTGGACCTGCGCATGCCGGACCGCCTGGTGGTGCGCCTGACCGAGGAGGCCGCCGCCGCCCGCGCGGAAGCCCAGAAGGCGAAGAAGAAGGGCGCGGCCAGCTGATGCCCTTCCTGTCGATCTCCGCCCGTCCCGCATCCCGCGCCCGGTAGCGTCAATGCACAGCCAACACGGCCTCACGCCGCGCTTGAAGCCGCTCTCCGCCCGGCGCTCGACCACCCTCTCGGTGCTCGACATCGGCACGAGCAAGGTGGTCTGCCTCATCGCCGAGCTGCAGCCCGCCGAAGCGCTCACGACGCTCCGCGGCCGCACGCACCTCGCGCGCATCATCGGCATCGGCCACCAGCGCTCCCTGGGCCTGAAGGGCGGCGCCATCGTCGATCTCGCCGCGGCCGAGAGCGCGATCCGTCAGGCGGTCCACGCCGCCGAGCGGATGGCCAAGGTCGAGGTCCAGTCGGTCATCGTCAACATGTCGGGCGGCCGGCTCGCCTCGCAGCATTTCCAGGCGCGGGTGAACGTCCGCTCGGGCACCGTCACGGGCAGCGACGTCGAGCGGGTGCTCGAGACCGCCAGCGCCCACGGCGTCAGCCCCGGCCGGGCCGTGCTGCACGCGCTGCCCACCGGCTACGCCCTCGACGGGCAGGGCGCCGTCATCGACCCGTCGGGCATGATCGGAGAGGCGCTCAGCGTCGACCTGCACGTCGTCACCAGCGAGCTCGCGGCCGCCCGCAACGTCATGCTGGCGGTGGAGCACTGCCACCTCGGCGTCGAGGCGGTGATCGCCACGCCCTACGCGGCCGGCCTCTCGGCGCTGGTCGACGACGAGGCCGAGATGGGCGTCTGCGTCGTCGACATGGGCGGCGGCACCACCAGCGTCGGCGTGTTCTCCGGCGGCCACCTCGTTCACGTGGACGCCCTGGCGGTCGGCGGCCACCACGTCACCATGGACATCGCCCGCGGCCTCTCCACCCGCATGGCGGCGGCCGAGCGGCTGAAGACCCTCTACGGCTCGGCCCTCTCCACCCCCTCCGACGACCGCGACATGATCGCCGTGCACGGCGTCGGCGAGGACGAGGGCGAGGCGCCGGCCCACATCCCGCGCTCGCAGCTCGTGCGGATCATCAAGCCGCGCGTCGAGGAGGTGGTCGAGCTGGTGCGGGACCGCCTGCGCGACGCGGGCTTCGCCGCCCAGGCCGGGCGGCGCGTCGTCCTCACCGGCGGCGCCAGCCAGCTCGTCGGTCTGCCCGAGGTCGCCCGCCGCGTCCTCCAGGGTCAGGTGCGGATCGGACGGCCCCTCGGCATCCGGGGCCTGCCGGAAGCCGCCAAGGGTCCGGCCTTCTCGGCCGCGGTCGGCCTGCTCGTCTACCCGCAGGTCGCCCATGCCGAGCATTTCGAGCCGCGGGGGCACGGCGCCTTCGCGGCGACCGGGACCGACAACTACCTGAACCGGGTCGGCCGCTGGCTCCGGGACAGCTTCTAGGTTTCACGCCCGCCCGCTCGCGCGGGGGGATCGAAGGGATCCGGCGCCCAGGCGTCGCACGGACAGCACAGTTAGCGAGAGGCTCGACACCATGGCCATCACCCTCCAGGCGCCGGACATCCGGGAACTGAAGCCCCGCATCACCGTCTTCGGCGTCGGCGGCGCCGGCGGCAACGCCGTCAACAACATGATCGAGTCGGGCCTCCTCGGCTGCGAGTTCGTCGTGGCCAACACCGACGCGCAGGCGCTCACCTCCTCGAAGGCCGAGCGGGTGATCCAGATGGGCCTGGGCGTCACCCAGGGCCTCGGCGCCGGATCGCACCCGGAGGTCGGCTCGGCCGCCGCCGACGAGGTGATCGACGAGATCCGCGACCAGCTCTCCGGCGCCCACATGTGCTTCATCACCGCCGGCATGGGCGGCGGCACCGGCACCGGCGCCGCGCCGGTCATCGCCCGGGCGGCCCGCGACATGGGCATCCTGACGGTCGGCGTCGTGACCAAGCCGTTCCAGTTCGAGGGCATGCGCCGCATGCGGACCGCCGAGTCCGGCATCCAGGAGCTGCAGGCCGCGGTCGACACCCTGATCGTGATCCCGAACCAGAACCTGTTCCGGGTCGCCAACGAGAAGACCACCTTCGCGGACGCCTTCGCGATGGCCGACCAGGTGCTCTACTCGGGCGTCGCCTGCATCACCGACCTGATGGTGAAGGAGGGCCTCATCAACCTCGACTTCGCCGACGTCCGGGCGATCATGCGCGGCATGGGCAAGGCCATGATGGGCACCGGCGAGGCGTCCGGCGAGAAGCGCGCCAACCGCGCCGCCGAGGCCGCCATCGCCAACCCGCTGCTCGACGACGTCTCGATGAAGGGCGCCCGCGGCCTGCTGATCTCGATCACCGGCGGCTCCGACTTGACCCTCTACGAGCTCGACGAGGCCGCCACCCGCATCCGCGAGGAGGTCGACCAGGACGCCAACATCATCCTGGGCGCCACCTTCGACGAGAGCCTCGACGGCATCATCCGCGTGTCGGTGGTCGCCACCGGCATCGAGCCGGCGCTGATCTCGGCGAACTCGCCCAACAACCCGGCCATCGCCGAGACCGAGCAGCGCATCGCCGAGGTTGCCGAGCGCCTGCGCGCCGAGGCCCGCTCGCGCGCCGCCTCGCCGGTGCCGAGCATCCGCACCGAGTCGGTCGCCCCGGCGCCGATGCCCGCCCCGGCCCCCGCGCCGCTCGCGGCCCCCGAGATGCGCCCCGAGTCGCGGATCGACAGCCGCATCGAGGCCGCCGCGCCGATGACCCGCGACGACGTCGTGCTCGCCCCGGTCCAGGCGCGCGCCGCGGCGCCGTTCGTCCCGGCCCCCGCGCCGCAGCGCGTCGAGGCGGCGCCCGCCGTCGAGGCCGGCCCGTTCGTGCCGCCGCGTCCGGCCGCCCCGACGGGCACGCCGCTCGCCCGCGCCCCGCGCATGCCGCAGATCCACGAGCTGCCGCCGATCGCCCAGACGCAGATCATGGCGAACCGCGCTGCCGAGGAGGCCGCCCCGGAATCCAAGCGGACCTCGCTGCTGCGCCGGCTCGCGACGGTGGGCTTCGGCGGCCGCCGCGAGGACTTGGACGGCGCCCCGGCGGCCCGGCCGGCCTCGCCAGCCGCCCCGCAGCCGCATATGGCCCAGTCGCACATGGCCCAGTCGCACATGGCCCAGCCCCACATGGCGCAGCCCCACGTGCCGCCGGCCCCGCGCGCTCCGGCCGCCCCCGCGGTCCCGCAGTACCGCCCGGCCCAGGGCAACCTCGACGGTCAGGGACGGGCCGCGCCCCAGCCGCGGATGATGGACGACGATCAGCTCGAGATCCCGGCCTTCCTCCGCCGTCAGGCGAACTGACCGGGGCGGGTCTCCGGCACGGCCCGGGGCTGGCGGGAAACCGCCGGCCCCTTCGCGCTGCAGCAAAGCAACTCATGGTTGTTGCAGTGAGGAATAGGGCTCGACGAGGCTGTGCGCCGCGGCTCTCGAGCCGTGGCGCATGGTGCATCCGCGCCACAGAACGGCCGCGGGTTAGTCACGCATTAACCAACCTTTAAGCCTTTGGTGGAGCAGCGCTTTGTGGTTACGAACCGCTAAGCGTGTCTGTAACAGACCGTAAGAATCCGTGATTTGGCTGCCCTGTGCGGCGCAGCTATAGAAACCATGTGATCGAGACGACACGCAGCAGGACACAACCTGATCGCGTGGGCTAGGGCATCAAGCAGCGGACGGATCAGTCAGTTTCTCCTCACCCCCAGTCGGGGTGGCGGAAATGATCGCGCCCGGGGGCTAAGGAATGCGAACGCATAAACAGACGACCCTCAAAGGGCCGGCGACTCTCTCGGGGATCGGAGTTCACTCCGGCAACCCCGCCGAGATCACCATCCGACCCGCTCCGGCCAATCACGGCATCGCCTTCCTCCGCACCGGCACCACCCACGGCAACGACCGCCTGATCAAGGCGCATCACGCCCTCGTCTCCGCCACCGAACTCTGCACCGTCCTGGGTGACGTCGAGACCGGCGCGGTCGCCACCGTCGAGCACCTGATGTCCGCCCTGTACGGGCTGGGCGTCGACAACGCTCTGGTCGAGATCGACGGCCCCGAGATGCCGATCCTCGACGGGTCCGCGCTCCCCTTCGTCCAGGCGATCGACCAGACCGGCATCGCCACCTGCGACACGCCGCGGCGCTGGCTCAAGATCCTCCGCCACGTCCGCATCGAGACCGGGACATCCTTCGCGGAACTGCGCCCGATCGACCGCGGCTTCCGCCTCGACGTCGAGATCGACTTCGAGAGCCCGGTGATCGGCCGTTCCCGCAAGGCGATGGACCTGTCGCCCGCGACCTACCGCCGCGAGATCGCCGGCGCCCGCACCTTCGGGATGATGCGGGACGTGGAGCGCTACTGGAAGGCGGGCTTCGCCCTCGGCGCCTCCCTGGAGAACACCGTGGCGGTCGGCGAGACCGCGGTGGTCAATCCCGAGGGCCTGCGCTTCCAGGACGAGTTCGTCCGCCACAAGATCCTCGACGCCATCGGCGACCTCGCCCTGGCGGGCCTGCCGATCCAGGGAGCCTACCGCTCGTATTGCGGCGGCCACCGGATGAATGTCGGGGTGCTGTCGGCCCTGTTCGCCGACCGGGCGAACTACGCCATCGTCGAGGCGCAGGGCTCGCGCCGCGAGACCGTGCTGTCCGAACTCGGCGCCGGCCTGGGCCTCGCCGCCTTCGCGGGCGACCTGTAGCCCCTGTGACCGACGGGCCACAGCCCGCAACCGATCCTGACTGCCGCAGCCTTGCCGCTTTCGTGCCCGAATCGAACGGCACGGTTTAACGGTCCGTGAACGGCGGGCACGGCCCGGGGCGGGCCGGATCCACCCACGCGATGGCATGACGGCGCGCAACGGCGCCGGTTCCGGGAAAGAGCGCCAGATGCCTGTCACCATTCGTCATCGCCGGGCAGCGGCCTTCGCGGCGCCCCTCGTGGCCGTCCTCGGCCTGGGCCTCGGCGGCTGCGACTTCGACCCGACGAGCATCTTCGCCGAGAAGTACAAGCCCGAGGTCGTGCCGGACGTTCCGGCCGACAAGCTGTACAGCGACGGCCTCGCCAAGCTCGAGGACAGCGACTACGAGGGCGCGGTCAAGAAGTTCGACAGCCTGGACAAGCAGTACCAGTACTCCGATTGGTCCCGGAAGGCGCTGCTGATGACGGCCTACGCCAATTACGAGGGCCAGAAGTACGACGACGCGATCAGCGCCTCGAAGCGCTACCTGCAGCGCCATCCGGCCAGCAAGGATGCGGCCTACGCGCAGTACCTGATGGCGATGTCGAACTATAAGCAGATCCCGGACGTCACCCGCGATCAGGAGCGCTCCGAGAAGGCCCTCGTCGCGCTGCAGGAGCTGGTGCAGAAGTACCCGACCTCCGAATACGCCGCGGACGCGAAGGCGAAGATCCAGATCACCCGCGATCAGCTCGCCGGCAAGGAGATGGAGATCGGCCGCTTCTACCTCGAGAAGCGCAATTTCCCGGCGGCGATCAACCGCTTCCGCGACGTGGTCGCCAAGTATCAGACCACCCGGCACGCCGAGGAGGCGCTCGAGCGCCTGACCGAGGCCTACTGGGCGCTCGGCATCACCCAGGAGGCGCAGAACGCCGCCGCGGTGCTCGGCCACAACTTCCCGGAGAGCCCCTGGTACAAGGACGCCCACGCGCTGCTGGCGCAGGGCGGTCTCGAGCCCCGCGAGGAGAAGAGCTCGTTCCTCTCGAAGATCTACCGGACCGTCACGGGCAAGACCGCCTCGGCCCAGTAAGCCGCCGCGCCCGCGCGGGGACCGCCCACGAAACCTCGAGGCCCGGAGCCGCCGCTCCGGGCCTTGCCCATTGCGGCGCCCGGCGCGTTGCACCGACCGCGTGGTGCGACGCATTTTTGGGGTGAATCCGCGCCGCGGCGGCCTTATGTCTGCGGTCCCATCCTGAGGAATCCCCGTCGCCGCATGCTGGCGCAGCTCGCGATCCGCGACATCGTCCTGATCGACAGGCTCGAACTGAATTTCCGATCGGGACTCAGCGTCCTGACCGGGGAGACGGGCGCGGGCAAATCGATCCTGCTCGACGCCTTCGCCCTGGCGCTCGGCGGCCGCGGCGACGGCCGCTTGGTCCGCCACGGCGAGGCGCAGGGCGCGGTCACGGCGGTGTTCGACCTGCCCCTCGACCATCCGGCGCGCCGGATCGCGGCCGAGGCCGAGATCGACACCGAGGGCGACCTGATCCTGCGCCGGACCCAGATGGCGGACGGCCGGACCCGCGCCTTCGTCAACGACCAGCCGGTGGGCGTGCAGGTCCTGCGGGCGATCGGCGCGGCCCTCGTGGAGATCCACGGTCAGCACGATGACCGGGCGCTGGCCGACCCCGCCTCGCACCGGGCGATCCTCGATGCCTTCGGCGGCCTCCAGACCCAGCTCGCGAAGGTCGCCGCCGCGTCGCGGACCGTGCGGCATGCCCGCACCGAACTCGCCGAGCACCGCGCCCGCGTGGAGGCGGCCCGCAAGGAATCCGACTTCCTGCGCCACGCCGTGGAGGAGCTCGCCGCACTGGCGCCGCTCGCCGGTGAGGAGGCCCAGCTCGCCGAGCGCCGCACGATCATGCAGCAATCCGAGAAGGTCGCGCGCGAGCTCAACGAGGCGCTCGAGGCCGTCGGCGGCCCCCATTCCGGCGTGCCGCACCTCTCGGCCGCCCTGCGCAAGCTGGAGCGGCGCGCGGCGCAGCTGCCGGCCCTGGTGGACCCTTGCGTGAACGTCCTCGACGCCGCGATGGTCGCCCTCGACGAAGCCCGCGCGGTCCTCGAGGCGGCGGTGGCCGAGACGGAGTTCGATCCCCGCGACCTGGAGCGCGTCGAGGAGCGGCTCTTCGCCCTGCGCGCCGCCTCGCGCAAGTACGATGTCCCGGCCGACGACCTCGCGGCCCTGGCGGAGCGCTACGCCGGCGACGTGGCGGCGATCGATGCCGGCGAGGCGGCCCTGGCCGGGCTGGAGCAGGCGCTCGCGACGGCGGAGGCCGCCTACGCCGAGGCGGCCGAGAAGCTCAGCGCCGGGCGGCGCCGGGCGGCCAAGCAGCTCGACGCGGCCGTGAAGGCCGAGCTGCCGCCGCTCAAGCTGGAGCGCGCCCGCTTCATCACCGAGATCGCCACGGACCCGGATTCCCGCGACCCGGCCGGCACCGACAGGGTCGAGTTCTGGGCCCAGACCAATCCCGGGACCAAGCCCGGCCCGATGATGAAGGTCGCCTCGGGCGGCGAGCTGTCGCGCTTCATGCTGGCGCTGAAGGTCGTGCTGGCCGACAAGGGCTCGGCCCCGACGCTCATCTTCGACGAGATCGATACCGGCGTGGGCGGCGCGGTGGCGGACGCCATCGGGATGCGGCTCGCCCGGCTGGCGGCGACCGTCCAGGTAGTCGCGGTCACCCACGCGCCCCAGGTCGCCGCGCGGGCGGAGACGCATTTCCTGATCGCCAAGGCCCCCGTGAAAGGGGCCGGCCGCGTCGCCACGCGGGTGGCGAGCCTGCCGGTCGCCGAGCGCCGCGAGGAGATCGCCCGGATGCTGGCGGGCGCCACCGTCACCGACGAGGCCCGGGCGGCAGCCGCGCGACTCCTCCAGGGCGCCGATGCGTGAACCGGCGTCAACCTTAACCGTTGGTTGAAGGTAACAATTCGTTAACTATTCATCGCGAGAATGCTGCCATCCCGGTACCGCGGCAGGGTTGGGCGGTCGAAGGGCGGGAGGAGCCATGAAGCCGTCAGTCGTCGACTCCGATGGGTCTCTGCCCGCGGGACAGCCCCTGAAGCGGGTGGTCGACACCCGCCAGCTCGGCCTCACGCTCCGCACGGTCTACGAGGGCAGCGTCGACACGCAGCCGATCACCGACACGCATGTCGAGCTGCTCCTGCGCCTGCGCCAGAAGGAGCGGGAGCTGCGCCGGGCGGTCTGACCCGGGGCGGCGGCCTCACCAGCGGCGCGCCCCCGGCCGGCGACGGTACTCGGCCGCACGAATCAGCGTCAGCACGCGGTCGAGGCTCACCAGCAGCTCCGCCTCCTCGACGCGCGCCGCGGAGGCCGCATCCGGGTCGGGGCTGAATTTCTGCCGGGCCTGCGCCAGCGCGAGCGCCCGCTCCACGGCCTCCCGCTCGGCGTGCAGGGCCAGCCAGGCCGGATCGGATTCCGTCGCCGCATCCACCTCGTCGCCGCCCACGATCCGCGCGTCCTTCTGCTGCCGGCTGCCGCTCCTGGCTGAGAGGAACGCGCGAGAGGCCGGAACCGTGCCGCGCCCGGCCGACGTGCGGTGTCGTCCCCCCGTCATCCCCCGTGTCATCCCGGTGTCATCTACTTGTCGTAACCGCCCGGCCATCGGGCGGCCGGCGCTGGGTCTCTTCGGAAGATCGGCCGCAGGGCTCTGCCGCGGGCACGGGCCCGCCGGCGGGGCAGCGCAGGCTCTAGCCCGACGGCAACGGAGATTCCTTTGAGACCCTTCGCTTACGCGCTCGCCGTCGGCCTCGCGACGGTTCAGCTGGCGTCCGCGGCGCTCGCCGCCGATATCACCGGCGCCGGCGCCACCTTCCCGTTCCCGGTCTACTCGAAGTGGGCCGAGGCCTATCGCAAGGAGACCGGCTCGGGCCTCAACTACCAGTCGATCGGCTCCGGCGGCGGCATCAAGCAGATCCAGGCCAAGACGGTCGATTTCGGCGCCACCGACGCGCCCCTGAAGCCCGAGCAGCTGGCCAAGGACGGCCTCGTCCAGTTCCCGACCGTGATGGGCGGCGTCGTGCCGGTGGTGAACATCCCCGGGATCGAGCCCGGCAAGCTGAAGCTCACCGGCGACGTGCTGGCCGACATCTACGCCGGCAAGATCGCGAAGTGGAGCGATCCGCGCATCGCCAAGCTCAATGACGGGCTGAAGCTGCCCGACGCCAACATCACCCCGGTCTACCGCTCCGACGCGTCGGGCACGACCAACATCTTCACCACCTACCTGTCCCAGGTCTCCGAGCCCTGGAAGAAGGAGTACGGCGCGGCCACGACGATCTCCTGGCCGGTCGGTCAGGGCGGCAAGGGCAACGAGGGCGTGACCGCCACCGTCAAGCAGGTTCCAAACGCCATCGGCTACGTCGAGTCGGCCTACGCCAAGCAGAACAAGCTCTCCTACGCCCTGCTGCAGAACAAGGCCGGCCAGTACCCGCAGCCCGACGACAAGGCGTTCCAGGCCGCGGCGGCGAGCGCCGACTGGAAGGCGACCCCGGGCTTCGGCATCTCGCTGACCAACCAGCCGGGCGAGGCGGCGTGGCCGATCACGGCGGCGACCTTCATCCTGGTCCACAAGGACGCCGCCGACCCGGCCAAGTCCGCCGCCGTGCTCAAGTTCTTCGACTGGGCCTACAAGAACGGCGACACGCTCGCCACCGACCTCGACTACGTCCCGCTGCCGGACAACGTCGTCGAACTGATCCACCAGGAGTGGAAGGACGTGAAGGGCAAGGACGGCAAGCCTGTCCTCAACATGTGAGCGTGACGGGGAGGGGGTGAGAACCTCCTCCCTCGCTTCCGGGAACGCACCGCGCTACCACGCCCCCCTTCGCAGAGAACCGCGGATGCCCGCTTTGACCGAATCGATCGCCCTCGGCCGAACCCGTTCCGCGACCGCGCGGAAGGCGCCGAGCCGGAGCCTCGACACGCTGTTCCGGACCTGCTCGTACGGCGCGGCCCTGCTGGTGCTGCTCGTGCTCGCCGGCATCCTCGGCTCGATCCTGTACGGCGGCTGGCCCGCCTTCCGCGAGTTCGGCTTCGGCTTCCTGACCTCCAGCGCCTGGAACGTCGGGACCGAGCAGTACGGCGCCCTGGTCGCGGTGATTGGGACCGTCGCCTCCGCCTTCCTGGCCCTGCTGATCGGCGTGCCCGTCTCGCTGGGCATCGCGGTCTACCTCACCCAGCTCTGCCCGGGCTGGGCCCGCAAGCCGGTCGCCATGACGATCGAGCTGCTCGCGGCCGTGCCGAGCATCATCTACGGCATGTGGGGCCTGTTCGTGTTCGCGCCGCTCCTCGCGCGCTACGTCCAGATCCCGGTCTCGAACCTCGTGGAGGGCATGCCGATCGTCGGCACGCTGTTCTACGCCCGGGTGCCGTCGGGCGTCGGCGTGTTCACCGCCGGGATCATCCTGGCGATCATGATCGTGCCGTTCATCGCCTCGATCGCCCGCGACATGCTCGACCAGATCCCGACCGTGCTGCGCGAGAGCGCCTACGGGATCGGCTGCACCACCTGGGAGGTCGTGCGCCACGTGCTGGTGCCGCAGGCGGCCGTCTCGATCATCGGCGCGATCATGCTCGGCCTCGGCCGGGCGCTCGGCGAGACGATGGCGGTGACCTTCGTGGTCGGCAACGCCAACCGGCTCTCGGCCTCGATCTTCGACCCCAGCTCGACCATCGCGTCGCGCATCGCCAACGAATTCAACGAGGCGGACGGCCTCCAGCTGAACGCGCTGATGGCTCTGGGCTGCATCCTGTTCGTGATCACCTTCGTGGTGCTCATCATCGCCCGGCTGCTGACGCGCCGCGTCCAGGCCGCCTGAGGAGCACGCGCGATGGTTTCCTCCAGCACGATCGCCGCCACCGCCCAGCGCCGCCCCGGCCGGGTCCGCCAGGGGCGCCGCGTCGCCGACCGGACCCTGCGCGTCGCCTGCGCCGCCGCGACGGTGGTCGGCGCCCTGGTTCTCGGCTCGATCCTGGTGATGCTGATCGTCCAGGGCGTGCGCGGCTTCACGCCGACCCTGTTCACCAACCCGACCCCGGGCCCGGGCTCCGAGGGCGGCGGCATCGCCAACGCTATCCTGGGCAGCCTCGTTCTGACCGGGATCGGCATCCTGATCGCCACGCCGGTCGGCGTCATGGCCGGGACCTTCCTGGCCGAGTACGGGCGCGGCTCGAAGCTGGCCGCCCTGATCCGCTTCCTCAACGACGTCCTGCTCTCGGCGCCGTCGATCCTGATCGGCCTGTTCGTCTACACGCTGATGGTGCGGCCGATGGGCACCTACTCGGGCTGGGCCGGCGGCGTGGCGCTGGCGATCATCGCCGTGCCGGTGATCGTGCGCACCACCGAGGACATGCTGCGCCTCGTGCCCGGCACCCTGCGGGAGGCCGGCGCGGCGCTCGGCGCGCCGCCCTCGACGGTGATCATGAGCGTGACCTGGCGGGCGGCCTCGGCCGGCATCGTCACCGGCATCATCCTGGCCCTCGCCCGCATCGCCGGCGAGACCGCGCCGCTGCTGTTCACCGCGCTCAACAACAATTCCTGGTTCTCGGCCAACCTGATGGGCGGCGTCGCGAACCTGCCGGTGATGATCTACCAGTTCGCCCTCTCGCCCTACCCGAACTGGCAGGGCCTGGCCTGGGCGGGCGCGCTCCTGATCACCACCACCATCCTGGCGCTGTCGATCATCGCGCGCCTCGTGATCAAGCCGCAGGCCTCGCGCTGAGCCCCCTTTCGAGGACACGACGATGAACGCCGCCTCCGCGATCCCCACGGTCGAGCTGAACCGCAACCGCGCCGAAGAGGGCGGCCCCGTGCGGATCGCCGTCAAGGACCTGAACTTCTACTACGGCAGCTTCCACGGGCTGAAGGACGTCAACCTCAACTTCCACGACCGGCAGGTGACGGCGCTGATCGGCCCCTCGGGCTGCGGCAAGTCCACCCTGCTGCGCTGCTTCAACCGGATCTACAGCCTCTACCCGGAGCAGCGCGCGGAGGGCGAGATCCTGCTCGACGGCGAGAACATCCTCAGCCCCTCCGTCGACCTGAACGAGCTGCGCTCGCGCATCGGCATGGTGTTCCAGAAGCCGACGCCGTTCCCGATGTCGATCTACGACAACGTGGCCTTCGGCCTGCGCCTCTACGAGAAGCTGCCGAAATCCGAGCTCGACGGCCGGATCGAGGAATCCCTGCGCAAGGCCGCCCTCTGGGACGAGGTGAAGGACAAGCTCCGGCAGCCCGGGACCGGCCTGTCGGGCGGCCAGCAGCAGCGCCTGTGCATCGCCCGGACGGTGGCGCAGAAGCCGGAGGTGATCCTGTTCGACGAGCCGACCTCGGCCCTCGACCCGATCTCGACCGGCCGCATCGAGGAGCTGATCGAGCAGCTGCGCGACGAGTTCACCATCGTGATCGTCACGCACAACATGCAGCAGGCGGCGCGCATCTCGCAGTTCACCGCCTTCATGTATCTGGGGCAGCTCGTCGAGTTCGGTCCGACCAACCGGATGTTCATGAACCCGACGGAACGCCGCACGCAGGACTACATCACCGGCCGCTTCGGCTAGTCTGCCGGGCCGCTCCGGTCCCGGGACCGCCGCTCGCGTCTCCGGCGCGCCGGCGGGTCCCGCAAGCCTCCCGGAGGGCCGTCCCCGGGACCCCATCGAAGGATCCGCCATGCCCGGCCATATCGTCACCTCCTACGACACCGACCTGGAGAACCTGCGTCGCTCGATCTCGGAGATGGGCGGCGTCGCCGAGAAGATGACCGCGGAGGCGACCGACGCCCTCGTGCGCCGGGACGACACGCTCGCCCAGGCGGTGATCCTCGCCGACAAGCGCCTCGACGCGCTGCAGCGGGACATCGAGGAGCGCGCCGTGCTGCTGATCGCCCGGCGCCAGCCCCTGGCGATCGACCTGCGCGAGACCATCTCGGCGATCCGCGTCTCCGGCGATCTGGAGCGGATCGGCGACCTCGCCAAGAACGTCGCCAAGCGCGTGGTGGCGATCTCCGACCAGGCGCCGGCCCAGAAGATCGTGCTCGGCGTGCGCCACATGAGCGACCTCGCCGAGGGTCAGCTCAAGGACGTGCTCGACGCCTACGGGAGCCGCGACGTCCAGGCGGCCCACGACGTCTGGGAGCGCGACGGCGAGATCGACGCCCTGTACAATTCCCTGTTCCGCGAGCTCCTGACCTACATGATGGAGGATCCGCGCAACATCTCGTTCTGCACGCATCTCCTGTTCTGCGCGAAGAACGTCGAGCGCATCGGCGACCACACCACCAACATCGCCGAGACGATCCACTACCTCGCCACGGGCGAGACGCTGGCGGGTGACCGGCCGAAGAACGACGCGTCGAACTACGCGACCGTGGACGGCGTGCAGGCGCCGTGAGGCGCCGACCCCGGCGCCTTCCTGTGGGCGCGGCCGGGGTCACTCTCCGTGCGGGTTGAGGCGGGGCGGCGCCTCCTGCACCATCCGGGGACCGCCCGCAGAACGAGTCTTCGAACGTGAGCATGCAAGTCCTGATCGTCGAGGACGAGGAGGCCCTGAGCACGCTGCTCCGCTACAACCTGGAGGCCGAGGGCTTCCTGGTGGATTCGGCGGCGCGCGGCGACGACGCCGAGCTGCTCCTGGCGGAGCGGATCCCGGACCTCGTCCTGCTCGACTGGATGCTGCCCGGCCTCTCGGGGATCGAGCTGTGCCGCCGGATCCGGGCGCGCCGGGAGACCGAGCGCCTGCCGGTGATTATGCTCACCGCCCGGGGCGAGGAGGGCGACCGCGTCCGCGGTCTCGGCACGGGCGCCGACGACTACATCGTCAAGCCGTTCTCGGTCCCGGAGCTGCTCGCCCGGATCCGCGCGCTCCTGCGCCGGGCCAAGCCCGCCCACGTCTCGGACCGGCTAGCGGCCGGCGACCTGGAACTCGACCGCACCGGCCACCGCGTCCGCCGCGGCGGCGAGGAGCTGCATCTGGGCCCCACGGAGTTCCGGCTCCTGGAATTCCTGATGCTGGCGCCGGGCCGGGTCTTCTCCCGCGAGCAGCTCCTCGACGGGGTGTGGGGCCACGACGTCTACATCGACGAGCGTACCGTCGACGTCCATGTCGGGCGGCTGCGCAAGGCGCTGAACGGCCCGCGCCAGACCGACCCGATCCGTACGGTCCGGGGCTCGGGCTACGCCTTCGACGAGACCTTCTCGCTGGAGGCCTGAGGCGGCCTCACTGGCCGTCCGGATAGGACTTCGCTCCGGCGCACCGTCATCGCGAGCGCAGCGAAGCGACCCAGGGCGGCGGGACGCCGATGCGCGCGGCGCTGCTGGGTTGCTTCGCTCCGCTCGCAAAGACGGTGGGACGGGCCCGCGAAGATCCGCGCGTCCCGGTCTCCAGGGATTCAGCGCGCCAGCGCCGCGCTCCGGCCCGAGGCGGCCGGCACCGCCTCCAGCGCCGCCAGGACCGTCCCCTCGGTGAGGATCTGCGGCAGCACCTGGGGCTCTCCCGTCCCGGTATAGAGCAGGTAGAGCGGGACGCCGCTGCGCCCGTGCTTCTCCAGGAGGCGGGTAATCTCGGGGTTCTGGTTGGTCCAGTCGCCCTTCATGTAGGTCACGCCGCGCTCGGCCATCGCGGCCCGCACGGCCTTGGTGTTGAGCGAGGTCGCCTCGTTGACCGCGCAGGTGATGCACCACGCGGCGGTCATGTCCACGAAGACGGGGCGGTGCGCGTCGACCAGGGCGTCGAGGCGCGCCTGCGTGAACGGCTCGATCCCGTCGGCGGCGGCCTGCGCGGCCGGCGCGGCGCGGTCCCGGGGCAGGGTGACGGCGAGGGCCCCGACGGCGATCAGCGCCAGCGCGGCGGCGGCCTGCGCGACCCGGCCGGCCCGCGGCGGGGCGGCGCGGCCGTGCTCCCAGGCCCAGGCGGCGAAGCCCACGAGGACGAGGCCGATCAGCGCCGCCAGCAGCCCGCGCGGGTCGACCTGCTGCGCCAGCACCCAGATCAGCCACGCCACGGTGGCGTAGACCGGGAAGGCCAGCACCTGCTTGAGGGTCTCCATCCAGGCGCCCGGCCGCGGCAGCGCCCGCAGGGCCGGCGGCCAGAGGGTCAGGAGCAGGAAGGGCAGGGCGAGGCCGAGGCCGAGGCTCGCGAAGACGGCGAGCGCCACGCCGGCGCTCTGGGTCAGCGCGAAGCCCACCGCCGAGCCCATGAACGGCGCCGTGCAGGGCGTCGCCACCAGGGTCGCGAGCACGCCGGTGAAGAACGAGCCGCTCAGGCCGCCGCGCCGGGTGAGGCCGTCGCCGAGGCCGGCGAGCCGGCCTCCGACATGGACCGCGCCCGAGAGGCTCAGGCCCATCGCGAACAGCAGGTAGGCGAGCCCCGCCACGATGGCGGGCGACTGGAGCTGGAACCCCCAGCCGATCGCGGCCCCGCCGCTCTTCAGGCCGATCAGCGCGGCGGCGAGCGCCAGGAAGCTCGCCAGGACGCCGGCCGTGTAGGCGAGGCCGTGGAGCCGCAGCCGAGCCGGCCCCTCGCCCGCGTGCCGCACGAGGCCGAGCACCTTGATCGACAGGACCGGGAAGACGCAGGGCATCAGATTGAGGATCAGGCCGCCGAGGAAGGCGAAGGCCGCGGCGGTCGCCAGCGTCAGCGCGTCGAAGTCGGCGGCGGCCGGCGCGGTCGCGGGCGGCGCGGTCGCGGCCGGCGCCGCGGCGGCCGGGAGGACCGGCTCGTCGCCGTACGCGAAGGCGAGCCGGCGGGTCCCGGCGGCGTCGACCGCCTCGACCGTCAGGACGCCGGGCAGCGCGGCGGGCACCGGGTCGGTCGGGCTGCTCCGGGCGAGGGTCAGGTGCAGGCCGGTCCCGTCGACGCTCATCACCTGCGCGGCGGCGTTGTCGATCGCCGTCTCGGCGTAGGGGAAGTACGCGGCGTTCCGGACCGCCTCGGGCTTGAGGCCGGCCGCGACGAAATCGAGGCGCAGGGTGTCGCCCTGGCTCGACAGGCTCAGGGGCCAGAGCGCCGGCACGGGGAGCGCGGCGCGGGCGCGCGCGAACAGCGCGGCGTTGGCCGGGTCCGGCTCGGCCTTGCCGACCGGCAGGGTCAGGGCGAGATCGGCCGAGCCGGGCACGCACTCGGTCTCGCAGACGAGGTAAGTCAGCTTGGCCTGGATCCGCACCGGGTCGGCCGGGTCGAGGCTCGGCGGCGGCGTCACCGGGACGAGGAGCGTGACCTCACCCTCGTAGCCGTAGTTCATGAGAGTCGCGATCGGGATGCGCTCCGGCGCCGGCCAGCGGATCGCGCTCGCGTTGAAGCCGGCCGGCAGAGTCCAGGTCACCTCCGGGGGCAAGCCGGAATCGCCCGGGTTGCGCCAGTAGACGTGCCAGCCGGGCTTGACCTGCATCCGCACCGCCAGCGTGAAGGGCTGCGCGCCGGCGACGGCGGCGGGCTCGGCCACGAGGCTCGCGCGCACGAGGTCCGCGGGCGTGCGGAACCCCTGTGCCGCGGCGGCCGAGAGGCTCGCGGCGACGGCCAGGATCAGGAGGGCGAGGCGGCGGATCATGCTGTCCCTTCGCGCGCGGGGCGGTCGCGGTTTCACGCGCGGCGTGTCGGGCTCGGCGCGGGCGTTTCCATGGCGTCCGGTCTTACCATGGCGTCGGGTCTTACCACGGACCGCGTTCGGGATCCCCTGCGGCCGGCTCACTCCTCGAGCGGCGCCGTCGCCCGCTCGAGCCAGTCGCGCGTCGCGGTGTCGAGCCCGGGCGCCAGGGTCTCGCGGACCCTCGCATGATAGGCGTCGATCCAGGCCCGCTCCCCGGGTTCGAGCAGGTCCGGCCGGATCAGCCGGCGGTCGTAGGGAGCGAGCGTCAGCGTCTCGAAGCCGAGCATCGGGCGCTCCCCGCCCGCGATCGCGCGGGCCTCGACCAGGACGAGGTTCTCGATCCGGATGCCGTAGGCGCCGCGGGCGTAGTAGCCCGGCTCGTTCGACAGGATCATGCCGGGCTCGAGCGCCACCGTGCCGGTCTTGGCGATCCGCTGCGGCCCCTCGTGCACCGACAGGAAGGCGCCGACGCCGTGACCGGTGCCGTGGTCGAAGTCGAGGCCCGCCTGCCAGAGCGGTGCCCGCGCGAAGGCGTCGATCTGGGCGCCGGTCGTGCCGACCGGGAACACCGCCCGGGCGATGGCGACGTGCCCCTTCAGCACCCGCGTGAACCGGTCGCGCATCTCCGGGCTCGGCGCGCCGACCGCGACCGTCCGGGTGATGTCGGTAGTGCCGTCCGGGTACTGCGCTCCCGAATCGATCAGGAACAGCTCGCCCGACTGGACCGCCCGGTCCGTGGCGCGGCTCACCCGGTAGTGGACGATCGCGCCGTTCGGTCCGGAACCCGAGATCGTGGGGAACGAGACCTCGCGCAGGTCGCCGCCGGCGGCCCGGAAATCTTCTAGGGCCTCGACGGCGGCGATCTCGGTGAGGCCGCCGGCCACGGCCGCACCGTCGAGCCAGGCGAGGAAGCGCGCGACGCTCGCCCCGTCCCGGACATGGGCGGCGCGGGCGCCCGCGATCTCGGCGGCGTTCTTGACCGCCTTCATGCCGGTTATCGGGTCCTTGCCGACATCGGCCGTGCCGCCGGCGGCCTCGATCTTCTCCTTCAGGGCGACGGCGCCGGTCGCGGCGTCGAGGCGGACGCGCACGCCCGCCAGGGATGCCAGCCCGTCGTCCAGGTCCGCTCGCGGCAGGATCTCGGCGATCGGCGCGAGCTCCGCCCGCAGGGCCGGATCGATGTTCGGAGAGACGAGGTACAGCCGGGCCCGTCCCTCGCGCGGCAGGATGGCGTAACCCAGCGCCAGGGGCGTGTGGGCGACGTCGGACCCGCGCAGGTTGAAGGCCCAGGCCAGGTTGTGCGGGTCGGAGATCACCAGGGCATCGCAGCCGCCCTCGGCGAGCGCCGCCCGGATTCGGCCGAGCTTGTCGGCGGCCCCCTCGCCGCACAGCGCGTCGGGATGGACCACCACCGGACCGGCCGGCGACCGCGGCCGACCGGCCCAGACCGCGTCGACGAGGTTCGGCACCGCCCGCACGGTCCCGCCGGCGCGGGTCACGGCCCGCTCGAGGCGCGCCAGACCGTCCGGGGTGTGCAGCCAGGGATCGTAGCCGAGCACCTGATCCCGCCGCAGGTTGGCCCCGACCCAGGCCTCCGGCGTCGATTCGGCGAGCGGCACCACCGTGACGAGGCCGGTATCGACCTGCTCGGGCGCCTGCAGGGTGTAGCGCCCGTCGACGACCAGCGCCGCGGACTCCATCAGGATCACGGCCGTGCCGGCCGAGCCGGTAAAGCCCGTGAGCCAGGCCAGCCGCTCGGCGTCGGCGGGAACGTATTCCGACTGGTGCTCGTCGGCCCGCGGCACGACGAAGCCGTCGAGCCCGGTCTCGCGCAAGGCGGCCCGCAGCGCCTCGATCCGCTCGGCACCCTTCCGGTGGCTCGGGTCGTCGAAGCTCTGGAAGCGTTGACGCTGTCGGGACGGACGGGTCTCGGTCATGCGGCGAGCCTAGCGCCCGCCGCTCCCGCGTCGCAACACCCTGTTGTCATGAGAAAGAGGTTGGTCGGAGGTCGGTTGCGGTGCTTAAAGATCGTTAGCAATCTTATCACGCCGCGGATTCTCGCTTATTACTCAGACATGCCACGCCGCGTTTACTACCGGATCAGCGACAGACCCGACGGCCGCTTCGACGCCGTCGTGACGATCGAGCCCGACACGGTCGTCCGCCGCGACGGCTTCGATTCGCTCGCCGAACTCGAAGAGTGGATCGACGGCCTGCGCACGCTGATGGCGGCGCTCGGCGCGCCGGTGTCGCAGGCGGACGCACCGGGGTCGCCGGCCGAGACCGCGGGCGCGCCGGACCGGCTGCGCACCGCGCGCTGATCAGCCGTTCGTGATCGGCAGGTCCGGCGCCCGGTCCGCGGGTGCCCCATCGTAGCCCTCGAGCCAGGCCCGGCGCGCGGGCGAGTCGGCCGGATAGGGGCAGGCATCCTTGGGCCGCCCCTGCGCCCGGGCGCGGGCGCCCTCGGCGATGGGGTCCGCGGGCGGATCGTGGAGCGACGTCTGGCTCATGGCCGGACAACACGCCGGCGCGCGGGGAGTTCGGGGCGATGCCGCGCGGGTCAGCGCCGCGGACGCTGCGCCGCACCGCCGCGCGTCAGGACCAGGGCGACCCACCCCTCGATCACGCCGCGCCGCACGAGGGAGAAGCCCTGGAGACGGTAGGCGGAGAGCACGCCCGGCACGTCGCGCTCGATCAGGCCGGACAGGACCAACACACCCTCGGTGGCGACGACCCGCGCCAGGGTCGGCGCCAGGAGCCTGAGTGGCCGGGCCAGGATGTTGGCGAAGACGAGATCGAAGTGGCGCGGCCGGTCGGCGAGGCGGTGGCGGACCCCGGGCCCCTCGTAGAGCTTGAGGTAGGGGCCGAGCCCGTTGGCGCGGGCGTTCTCGCGGGCCGTGCGCACGGCCTCCGCGTCGAGGTCGCCGGCCACCACGGGCTGCCGCAGGGCCTTGGCGGCCGCGAAGGCGAGGATCCCGGTTCCCGTGCCGACATCGAGGACGTGGACCGGGCGCCGGCGCTTGAGTTCCGAGACCAGGGCGCGGAGGCAGCCCAGCGTCGTTCCGTGATGCCCGGTCCCGAAGGCGAGGGCGGCCTCGATCTCGATGGCCAGATCGTTGCCCCGGACGGAGGCGCGGTCGTGCGAGCCGTGGACGAGGAACCGGCCCGCCCGGACCGGCTTCAGGCCCTCCAGCGACGCGCGCACCCAGTCCTGCTGGTCGATCGTGCGGAACTCCGCCGCGTCGGCCGCGTCGCCGATGACTGGGCGGATCAACTCGCGGACGTAATCCTCGTCGGGGGCGTCCGCGAAGTAGGCCTCAAGCCGCCACGTGCGCCCGTCCTCGTCCTCGAAGGCCGCCACCGCGGTCTCCGTGGGATCGAACATCTCTCCGAGGAGGTCGGTCATCGCGCGGGCCGAGCGTTCGTCGGTCAGCAGACGCAGGACGTGGGACGGGCGATGGGGCGGCAGGCCTTCGAGCATGGTGCCCGGCTGTAACGCCGGGGCGCGCCGCAGCCCAGGGGCTGGCGCGAAAAAATCCGGGCCCGGCAAGGGTGGGGCCGCGGGGCAGGGCGGCGGAGCGGACCGGCGGCCCCGCCCGTTGTTGCCGGACGGTCACAAGCGCCAATACTTATCTTCTGCGCGACTTAAACCAGTGTCCACAGCCATCGCGTGTGCTTAAACAATCTCGGCTTACCCAAGGCCGGACCCTCAACTCGGGCGCGCCGCACTTCCCGGAGCGGCGCGCCTGTTTTGACAGACGATCGTGCTGCCATGACCGCGCCTCTCCTCATCAGCGTCGCCTTCGCGGCCGTGACCGCGGGCGCCGCCACGCTCTGGGCCTTGCTGGTCGCGAACGGCATGAACGGCATGCCGGAGGCGCGCCCGACCGAGCGGCACGACATCCGGACCTGGTGACGGCGCGACACCGATTCGCGCGAGCGGGCGCCCAGGAATGAGGCAGGTTGTTCGCGCGTTAACCAAATGATGTACGGCAGCTGCGGAACTGGCCGACTTGCGCGGCGTTTTTGCCGGCTTTTTACGTGAATCACGATTGAGCAGGGTGCGTACAGCGTGACCAAGTCCCGGCTTTCCGGCCCCCGCGGGCCCGTGGTCGTCAACGGTGCGGCCGTGCCTGCCCGACCACGCGAGCGGATCTTCGGCGGTCCCGCACCGGACGGGCCGCTCCCGGGCCATCTCCTCGTCCTGCTGAGCCGCCTCCACCGGGCCGAGGCCGAGCCCAAGGACCGGCCGGAGGCCAAGCTCGGCTGACGCGCGGTCACCCGGGTCGGCCGGGCCTTGGCCGACCGCCCGCGCGCGCCTATGATCCCCGTCGTTCCCCGCCGTATATAGCGGGTCGCGACCGGAGAGATCTGCGTGATGCCCCTGACTCGACGGATCCTGGTCGCCTGCGCGCTCGCGGCGCTGGTCCTCGCGCCGACCGACAGAGCCGCGCGGGCGGACGAGCCGGTCGTCGTGTTCGCGGCCGCGAGCCTCAAGAACGCCCTCGACGACGCCGCGGCAGCCTGGACGAAGGCGACCGGCAAGACCGCGCGGATCTCCTACGCCGGCTCGAACGCCCTCGCGAAGCAGATCGAGGCGGGGGCGCCGGCAGACCTGTTCATCTCGGCCGACCTCGCGTGGATGGATTACGTCGACCGGGCCGGGCTGCTGAAGGCCGGCTCGCGGATCGACCTCTTGCGCAACGCCCTGGTGCTGATCGCCCCGGGGCCGAAGGACAGCGCGGCGGATCCGCAGGTGGCCCTGGCGCCGAACCTCGGCACCACGCTGACGCGGATCCTCGGCGGCGGCCGGCTGGCGATGGCGACGATCGACGCCGTTCCCGCCGGCAAGTACGGCAAGGCCGCCCTGGAGAAGCTCGGCGCCTGGGACGCCGTGAAGGGGCAGGTCGCCCAGGCCGAGAACGTGCGCGCCGCCCTCCTGCTGGTCGCCCGGGGCGAGGCGCCGCTCGGCATCGTCTACGCCACCGACGCGGCCGCGGACCCGAGCGTCCACGTTGTGGCGACCTTCCCGGCCGACAGCCACCCGCCGATCGTCTATCCGGCGGCGGTGACCCGGGAGTCGCGCAACCCGGATGCCGGGACGCTGCTCGGCTACCTGCGCGGCCCGGAGGCCCGGGGCTCCTTCGAGCGCCAGGGCTTCACGGTGGTCGCGCAGCCCGGCGCCAGCCAGTAGCGGCGCGCCGCCCCCTTGCTCGGGCTCACGCCGGACGAGTGGACCGCCGTCGGCCTGAGCCTGCGGGTGGCGACGGTGGCGACGCTCGCGAGCCTCGTGCCCGGGCTCGCCGTGGCGTGGCTGCTGGCGCGGCGCCGGTTTCCCGGTCGCGCCCTGCTGGACGGGCTGGTCCACCTGCCGCTGATCCTGCCCCCGGTCGTGACCGGCTACCTGCTGCTGCTGGCCTTCGGCCGGCGCGGCCCGCTCGGCGCGCCCCTCGCCGAGATCGGCGTGGTCTTCTCCTTCCGCTGGACCGGGGCGGCGCTGGCCTGCGCGGTGATGGGCTTCCCGCTCATGGTGCGGGCGATGCGGCTGTCGATCGAGGCCGTGGACCGGCGCCTGGAGCAGGCGGCCGGGACGCTGGGCGCGAACCCCTTCGCGGTGTTCCTGACGATCACGCTGCCGCTCAGCCTGCCCGGGTGCCTCGCGGGCGCCGTGCTGGCCTTCGCCAAGGCGATGGGGGAGTTCGGCGCGACCATCACGTTCGTCTCGAACATCCCGGGCGAGACCCAGACGCTGCCGTCGGCGATCTACACGCTGACGCAGGTTCCGGGCGGGGAGGGGCCGGCCCTGCGACTCACCCTGATCTCGATCGCGCTGTCGGTCGCGGCCCTGCTGGTGTCGGAATTCCTGGCGCGGCGGGCCGGTCGGCGCCTGGGGGCGGGCTGAATGGCGACCGATCCGGGGCGGGACGCCCGCTCAGGCATACGCGTAGGGCCCGCCCTGCTGCAGGGCCCTCTGGTAGGCCGGACGGGCGTGGATGCGCGCGAGCCAGTCCGCGACGCGCGGGCCCGCGCCCGTGCCGCGCGCCGCGAAGGCCTCCAGCGGGAAGCTCATCAGGATGTCGGCCGCGGTGAAATCGGCGCCGCAGAAATACGGGCGGCCGGCGAGTTCCGTCTCCCAGAAGGCCGCGTGCCGGCGCAGGTCCGGATCGACGAAGCCCCGCAGCACCGTGTCGGCGATCCGCCGGACGAGGGGCCGCAGCGGCCAGGGACTGCCCGGCGCCAGCCGCCCGAAGACCAGCTTCAGCAGCAGCGGCGGCATCGCCGAGCCCTCGGCGTAGTGCGACCAGTAGATGTAGCGCCGCCGCTCCTCCGTCCCGGGCCCGGGCACCAGCCGCGCGCCGGCCAGATCCGTCAGGTAAGCGACGATCGCGCCGGTCTCGGCGACCACCGTCCCGCCGTCGGTGATCACCGGCGCCTTGCCCAGCGGGTGGACGGCCAGGAGTTCAGGGGGCGCGCGCAGGGTCCGCGGATCGCGGGCGTGGCAGATCACGCGGTAGGGCAGCTCCAGTTCCTCCAGCAGCCAGAGCACGCGCTGCGAGCGGCTGTTCTCGAGGTGGTGGACCGTGATCATCGCGGGCAAGTCCGGGCCGGCGCCGGGACGCGCCGGGGCTCCTGTTACGCGAGTCTGTCCGCGTGAGCATCCAGGTCGACGTTCAGCTCCGGCGCGGCGCCTTCGCGCTCGCTGCCGCCTTCGAGGCCGGGCCGGGGCTGACCGCCCTGTTCGGGCGCTCGGGCTCGGGGAAGACCACGCTGATCGACCTGATCGCCGGCCTCGCGCGGCCGGACCGGGGCCGGATCGTCGTCGGCGGCACCCCGTGGGTCGACACCGCGTCCGGCCTGGTGCTGCCGTCGCACCGGCGCCACGTCGGCGTGGTGTTCCAGGACGCGCGGCTGTTCCCGCATCTCAGCGTCCGGACCAATCTCGGCTACGGCCGGGTCTTCGCGCGGCGCCGCGCCGACCCGGCGGCCTTCGCGGCCGTGACCGACATGCTCGGCATCGACCATCTCCTCGACCGGCGGCCGGCCGGTCTCTCGGGCGGCGAGCGCCAGCGGGTGGCGATCGGCCGAGCGCTGCTGGCGAGGCCGCGCCTGCTGCTGATGGACGAGCCCCTCGCGGCCCTGGACGAGGCCCGCAAGGCCGAGATCCTTCCCTACATCGAGCGCCTGCGCGACGAGGCCGGCGTGCCGATCCTCTACGTCAGCCACGCCGTCTCCGAGGTGGCCCGGCTCGCCAACACGGTGATCGTGCTGGAGGCCGGGCGGGTGGCCGCCGCCGGCCCCGCGGAGACGATCCTGCGCCGCGCCGATCTCGTGCCGATCCACGAGGCCGAGGCCGGCGCGCTCCTCGACATGGTCGTCGAGGCCCTCGACGCCGCCACCGGGCTCACGCGCCTGACGGGCGCCGCCGGGAGCCTGCTGGTGCCGGGCCTGTCGCGCCCGGCCGGGACGCGGCTGCGGGTGCGCATCCCCGCCCGCGACGTGCTCGTCGCCACCGAGCCTCCCCGCGGCCTCAGCGCCCGCAACGTGCTGGCCGGCCGGATCTGCGGCCTGACGGCCGCGGGCGCCGAGACGGCGGTGGAGATCGACTGCAACGGCGCCCGTCTTGTGGCGCGCGTGACCGGCGCGGCCGTCCGCGAACTCGGCCTCGCCCCGGGGCGCGAGGTCCACGCCATCGTCAAGAGCGCGTCCTTCGATCCGGCGGGGATCGGCCTGCTGCGGCCTCCGCGGGCGATCTGAGACCGCGATGCGGCTCGGCGCGACGAGCCGGTCGAGCCCGGGAGGCACACCCGGGACGCGAACCACTCGCTTTGGTTGTAAAATTGAGCATTAAAACAACCATTAGTTAGAACATCGCCGCCACGATGGATCGTGCAGTGGTCGTGCTGCGCGAGTCGCGGAGGGCGATGCGATGGGCATGCGGCGCTTGCGCCGGCGGAGCGCGCCGAACGGGTGGACCTGCCGGCGCGGCAGTTCCGCGGTGGAGTTCGCCCTCGTGGCGCCCGTGCTGTTCCTGCTCTTCGCCGGGATCGCGGTGTTCGGGATCTGCCTCGGCGCCGCCCACAACCTCCGCCAGATCGCCGCCGAGGCGGCCCGCGCCTCCGTGGCCGGCGTCACGGATGCCGAGCGCGCGAATCTCGCCCAGTCCATGGTGAACCGGAGCCTGAGCGCCGGCGCGATGTTCCGGCCGGGCAGCATCGTCGTGCAGGTCGGGCCGGATCCCAGCGACGCGACGGTGTACACGGTCACCGTCACCCTCGACGCCAACACGCTCGGCATCAACGCCTTCGCGCGCCTGCTGCCGATGCTCCCGACCGTGCTGCGCAGCACCGTCAGCGTCCGGAAGGGCGGCCTGTGATCGGCCGGGGCGGGCGCCTGCGCCGCTTCGGGGCCGCGCGCGGCGGCAACGTCGCGATCCTGGTGGCGCTCGGCAGCGCGATGCTGATGGGGGCGGGCGCGGTCGGGATCGATCTCGGCCTGGTCTTCCAGGCGCGGCGCAAGGCGCAGGGGGCGGTGGACATCGCCGCCATGCTGGCGGCCGTCGATCCGAGCCAGGCCGACACGGTCGCCCGCCGCTCCCTCGGCGACAACGGCTACGGCGCGGCGACCGCCACGGTCGCGCCCGGCAGCTACGACGCGAGCACCAAGGGCGTCGCCCCGGGCGGCCGGTTCAGCGCCGGCGGCAGCCCGGCGAACGCGGTGCGGGTCGGACTCGCGACCTCGGTCCCGGTGACCTTCGGCCGGGCGATCGGCCTGCCCGCCGCGGTGCCGCTGCGGGTGACCGGCACCGCCGCGAGCGCGCAATTCGCCGCCTTCACGATCGGGTCCGGCACGCTGAAGCTCGACGGCGGCATCGCCAACGCCCTGCTCGGCGCGCTGCTCGGCGCCAAGCTGTCGCTCAGCGTCAGCGACTACGATGCCCTGGCCAGCGCCCGCGTCGACGGGCTGCGCGTCCTCGACGCCCTCGGGGCGAGCCTCAACATGCAGGCCGCGAACTACACCGACATCGTTCAGGCGAATGCCAGCGTCGGTCAGATGCTGATGGCGCTCCGGGTCGCCGCGGCGGACAACGGCAGCGCGGTGTCGGCCCTGTCGGGGATCCTCAACGCCCTGCCGAATGCCGGAAACCTCGTCGCGATCGGCCAGGTGGACGGGCTCGGCGACGCCGCCGCGCTGGCGCCGCCGCGGGGCTTCGCCGGCCCCTCGCTCAACGTGCTGAACCTGCTGGGCGCGGCCGCCTCCCTGGCGAACGGCCAGAATCAGGTGGCGATCGATCTCGGAGCCACGGTGCCCGGCCTGCTCTCGACCCGCCTGACCCTGGCGATCGGAGAGCGCAAGCGCAGCTCCGGCTGGGTCCGGCCGGGCAGCCGGAACGCCACCGTGCAGACGGCGCAGACCCGGCTGCTGATCGAGACCACCGTCACGGCGCTCGGGCTCGGAACCATCACCCTGCCGGTCTACGCGGAGGTGGCACCGGCGCAGGCGACCCTGCGGTCGCTCAGCTGCGCCGGGTCCGGCGGACGCAAGGTCACCCTCGACGCGCAGACGGGACTGGCGACGCTGGCGATCGCGCAGGTGCCGCGCACCGCGATCAACGGGGGCAGCGCGAGCCCCGACCTGTCGCAGCCCGCGCCCCTGGTCACGGTGCTCGGGATCACCGTCTCCGGGCGCGCCCTGGCGACGCTCGGCACCGGGTCGCAGACCCTCGTGTTCTCGGACGCGGACATCGCCAACCACACGGTGCGCACGGTCGCCTCGGGCAACCTGACCCAGTCGCTCACCGGCAGCCTGCTGCGCAATCTCGTGCTGAGCGTCGGCGACGTCGGCGTGCCGCCGCTGATCCAGTCGACCCTGACGACCGCCCTGGGCACCGTGACGCCGGGTGTCGACCTCGTGCTCGACACCGTCCTGCGCAGCCTCGGCCTGCGTCTGGGCTACGCCGACCTTGAGGTCGACGGAACCCTCTGCAACCAGGCCGTGCTGGTGCAGTGAGCCGGGCCGGACGGCCCGGCAGAGCCCCGACAGGACGCGGCAGCCCCGCTCAGTGGCCGCCGCGGCGCGCACCGGTCGTGGAGGCCTTGGCGATGCGCCGTCCGAGGTGCAGCAGCAGCATGTCGATCAGGAGTTGAAGCTCGGAATCCGCCACCCCCTCCAGGGCGTCGCGGCATTCGAGAGCGCGGTCGACCGCCTGGGTGAGCGCGTCCGCGGGCTCGGGCATCGCGCACGTCGCCGACGGCTCGTCGGTCACGTCGATGATGACACCGTGCCCGAGGCGCCGGTTCGAGGCGCCCGGCGGGATCCGGCCGCGATCGAGGATCCGGCGGACCTGCCCCGAGGGCGACAGCGTCCGGTACTCGGCCACGAACAGGCCGCCGCGCTCGCGCAGAGCCTTGAACTGCCGCACCACGGCCGGCCGATCCTCGGGATGGACGCAGGCCTTGGCGACCGAGAGCGGGAGGGGGCGCCCGGCGAGCCCGGCATCCCCGGCCAGCACCTCGGCGGCGCCGGCATCGAGGACGCACCGCTCGGCGCGCGGCGACCACGACCACGCGCCGATGATCCCGGAGGCGTCGAGGGCGGCCGAGAGGTCGACCGGCCGAGGGCGGGGGCCCTGGATTGCGTCGGCCATCATGGGCGAACTCCGGTTTCAGCGCGCACCGTGCCCGCCTTCGTCGGAGACATACAACCGCTGATGGAATTAATGAGCAGTTAACTCAACTCGATAGCCCGTGAAGCATCAACGGCATTCCCCTGCGCGGACGGCGGAATCCCGATCGTCGGGCCGCCGGGCCGCGCCGATCGGGGCCGGGATCGACCCGCTCAGGTTGCAATCGCGGTCGCGCCTCAGCCGAGCTGCGTGAGCAGCGTGAAGGCGCCGAAAATCAGGACCGCCCCCACCGAGGCGGCGAGCAGGATGAGCGCCGCGCGCGATTCCCGCATCTCCGGTGACATGGCGCCCTCCCTTCGCGGCCCGCGTTGGCTCGCGGGCGAGTTCCGTCAGGATTCGCACCGGCCGGCCGCGCTGTCGACGGCCGGACGGGCTCGCGCGGCGACATCGCCCGCCATCCGGAAAGTCCCGGAGGGCGGGGACGGCGCCCGGCGTCAGGCCGCGGTGCGGCGCTCGACCATCCGCGCCAGGAAGGCGCTGCCGATCGGGATGATCGAGTCGTCGAAGTTGTAGCCGGCATTGTGCAGGCCGGGCCCCGGATTGGCGCCGAGCCAGACATAGGCGCCGGGGACCGCCATGGTCATGTCGGCGAAGTCCTCGCTGCCCATCTTGGGCACGACGTTCGACTCGACCTTGTCGGCGCCCAGGAGCTCGGTGGCGACCTCCGTGGCGGCGGCCGCCTGCGCGGGGGCGTTCTCCAGGACGGAGAACACGTCCTGCAGGTCGACCGTGACCTCGGCGCCGTAGGCGGCGCCGAAGCCGGCCGCCAGCTCGCGCATGCGGGTTCCGGCGAGCGCCCGGATCTCCTTGTCGAACGTGCGGATCGTGCCGGCGAGATGGGCCGTCTCGGGGATCACGTTGTAGGCGGAGCCCGCCTCGATTCGGGTGATCGACAGGACGATGGACTTCAGCGGGTCGGCGTTGCGCGACACGATCGACTGGAGCGCCTGGGCGAGGCCGGTGGCGATGATGATCGGGTCGACGCCCCGGTGCGGCTGGGCGGCGTGGATGCCCTTGCCGCGGATGTGGATGTCGAAGAAGTCCGCCGCCGCCATGATCGGCCCCGGCCGGAGCTTGATCATGCCGTGGCCGCCGCCGGGCTGGTTGTGCAGGCCGTAGATCTCGTCGCAGGGGAAGCGCTCGAACAGGCCGTCCTTCAGCATGGCCCGGGCGCCGCCACGGCCCTCCTCGGCCGGCTGGAACACGAACACCGCGGTGCCGTCGAAATCGCGGGTCTCGGCGAGGTAGCGCGCCGCGCCGACCAGCATGGTCGTGTGCCCGTCATGGCCGCAGGCGTGCATCTTGCCCGCGTAGGTCGAGCGGTAGGGGAGGTTGGTCTCCTCCTCGATGGGCAGGGCGTCCATGTCGGCGCGCAGGCCGATGCGCTTGCCGTTGTCGGTGCGGCCCTTGAGCAGGCCCACCACCCCGGTGCCGCCGACGCCGCGATGCACCTCGCAGCCGAACGTCTCGAGGAGGTCGGCCACGATGCCGGCGGTGCGCACCTCCTCGAAGCCGAGCTCCGGATGGGCGTGCAGGTCGCGGCGCAGGGCCGTCAGCTCGTCGGCGTAGGTCTTGATGCGGTCGATCGGGCTCATGACTCGGAACTCTCGGGGGGGGAGGTGTTGGGGGACGAGGCGTCGGGGGGCGTCGCGCAGGCGTCGCCCGCGTCCGCGCGCCGGAACGGCGTCAGCGTGTCGAGGACGTCGACCGCCTCGGCGACGTGGGCGCGCTCCCGCTGCAAGTAATCGGCCACCGCGCGGCGCAGCGCCGGGTCGGCGATGTCGTGGGCCGAGTGCATCAGGACCGGCCGGTAGCCGCGGGCGAGCTTGTGCTCGCCCTGGGCACCCGCCTCGACCCGCTTCAGGCCCCGGGCGATCGCGAAGTCGATCGCCTGATAGTAGCAGATCTCGAAATGCAGGAAGGGGTGGTCCTCGATGCAGCCCCAGTTGCGCCCGTAGAGTGCGGTGTCGCCGATGAGGTTGATCGCCCCCGCGATGTAGGCGTCCCCGCGCTTCGCCATCACGAGGAGCACCCGGTCGGCCATGCGCTCGGACAGGAGCGAGAAGAACCGGCGGTTGAGGTAGGGCCGCCCCCACTTCCGCGAGCCCGTGTCCATGTAGAAGGCGTAGAACGCGTCCCAGTGGGCCTCGGTGATGGCCGCGCCGGTCAGGTGCTCCACGGTGATGCCCGGCGCCAGGGCGTCGCGGCGCTCCTTGCGGATGGTCTTGCGCTTGCGCGAGGCGAGGGCGGACAGGAAGTCGTCGAAGGTCGCGTAGCCGTCGTTCTGCCAGTGGAACTGCTGGTCGGTGCGCTGCAGGAAGCCGGCCGCGCCGGCCCGCTCCCACTCCGGCTCGCGCATGAAGGTGACGTGGATCGAGGAGGCCTTGGTCTCGCCCCGCAGGGCCCGCAGGCCCGCGACGAGGCCGGCCGTGGCCTCGTCGGGATCGGCCCCCGGGGCGATCAGGAAGCGCGGCCCGGTCACCGGCGTGAACGGCACGCTGACCTGGAGCTTGGGGTAGTAGGCGCCGCCGGCCCGCTCGTAGGCGTCGGCCCAGCCGTGGTCGAAGACGTACTCGCCCTGGCTGTGCGATTTCAGGTAGCAGGGCGCGACGCCGAGGCGGACGCCGTCGCGCTCGACCGAGACGTGGAGCGGCAGCCAGCCGGTCCTGCGCGAGACGCAGCCCGAATCCTCCAGCGCCGACAGGAAAGCGTGCGACAGGAAGGGGTTGTGGGTCTCGTCGCCCGCCGCCAGGGTCTCGGGCGAGAAGGCGCAGGCATCCCATTCCGCCGCGCCGATCTCCTTCAATCCGGGAAGCGCCCGCACGGTCAGTGCGGCGGTCTCCGGCGTCGGCCCGGGTGCTTGCTTCATGGGCCGGACTCTAGCCCCTGACCGGCCGGGGGCAAGCGGGCGGATGCGCGCGGCGACCATGGCAGCGTTGTCAGACGGCTGCCGACGTCACCCGCCCCGCGCTTTCGCGCGGCCTCCAGGACGGCGCGCGGCGACGCGCGCGCGCTCCGAACCGGACGGCGCCGTCGCGGCCCGCGCTCACTCGCCGAGGCGGCCGACGCACGACACGTCGTCCGCCTTGCAGTCGAGGTATCCCTTCAGGACCTTGATCCGCGCGTCGGTCAGCCCCTTCAGGCAGCCGTTGTACTCCATCGCGTAGGCCGAGCCCCCGTCGAGGCCCATGGTCTCGAGGAAGCAGGTCGCGTCCCGGTACGACAGCCAGGCCTTCTGGGCGCCCCGCAGGGCGTCCTTCGTCTTCGGGCCGATCTTCTTCATCAGCTGCCCGTAGACGGCGTTCAGCGCCGTGTCGGCAGCCCGGTAATCGGCAGCCGCGCAGGCGTTGAGATCAGCCTGGGTCGTGCCCGCGCACGGGTCGGCCGCCGAAGCGGGCGCCGGGGAGAGCAGGGTCGCGGCGAGGGCGAGGCCCCCGCAGAGCCGCGCGAAGCGGGCGCGCGCGTCACTCGAAGCGGTCATGGCGATCTTGGTCGGACAGAATCGGACAGGGCGTAGGAAAATTTACGGGACGAAGCCCTCGAACACCATCTGATCCGCGTGCGCGGCCGCGCGGGCGCGCTGCTCCGCATTCCGGACCGTCCAGGTCATGACGGGGATCTGACCGAGCAGCCGGCAGAGGTAGGTCGGCGCGCAGGGCAGGTCGTCCACCCGCCAGGACAGGAAGTCGGGCCGCGTGTCGGCGAGGTGCAGCAGGTCGGAGAGGGACCGGCGGAGCGAGGGGGTCAGCGCCGCGTAGACCGGGTCGTCCTGCGTCGTCTCCGCCACGATGCCCCGCGGGATCGCGGCGGGGCAGAGGTCGCGCAGGGCCGCGACCACCTGCGGGTCGAAGGATTTCAGCGCCACCGGCCCGTCATAGGCGGCGGCCACTTCGGCGGCGCGGGTCGCGAGCCGCAGGTCGCCGTCGTAGCGGGACTTCACCTCGATCACCACCGGCACCGCCCCGGCCACCGCCGCCAGGAAGGCCGGCAGCGTCGGGATCGTCTCCGCGGACCCGGCGACGGCGAGCGTCCCGAGTTCGGCGGCCGACCGGTCGGCCAGAGCCGCGCTCGCCCCGGTCAGGCGCCCGAGCGCGGCGTCGTGGAAGACCATCGCCTCGCCGTCGGCGCTGAGCTGGACGTCGCACTCGATGGCGAAGCCGCCCGCGACGGCCGCCCGGGCCGCCGCCAGCGTGTTCTCCGGCCGGCCCGCCGCGCGGTCGTGCAGGCCGCGATGGGCGATCGGCCGCGCGGTGAGCCAGTCGGGGGCGGCCACCGTCAGCGGACCTCGAACATCGCCTCGACCTCGACGGCGGCGTCGAGGGGCAGCTCGGCCACGCCGACGGTGGAGCGCGCGTGGCGCCCGCGGTCGGCGAGGAGCTCGACCATCAGGTCGGAGGCGCCGTTCATCACCCCGGCCACGGCCGAGAAGCCCGGCGCCGCGTTGATGAAGCCGCCGAGCCGCACGCACTGGACCACCGCGCGGTCGAGGTCGCCCACCGCGGCCTCGAGCTGGGCGAGCACGTTGAGGGCGCAGAGGCGCGCGGCCGCCTTGCCGGCCTCGGCCGAGACGTTGCCGCCGACCTTGCCCTTGTGCTCGGCGGCGATGGCGCCGTCCGCGCCGAAGCAGACCTGGCCGGAGATCACCACGAGGTTGCCGGCGCGCACGAACGGCACGTAGTTGGCGACCGGCGCCGCCGCCTTCGGCAGCGTCAGGCCCAGCGCCGCCAGGCGTTCCTTGATCGAGCTCATCGGGTTCTCCCAGGTTCCTGCGAATCCGCGGGAGCAGGAGCACGGCCGCCCCCCGCGGCGCAAGGGCCGCCGCCGCGAAGGCCGGGATCGCGGCCCCGCGATTCTCCGGTGATCCGGGACTAGACCGCCGCAGATTCGCCGTCAGGATCGGCTCTATCGGTGCCGCGCGCAGGGCTGCCCGTCGGGCCCGCCGGGCACTGAAACGTTGACAGGCGCCGGCTCTTTCATAGTAATCGCGCGCGTGCCGCCCAGGACTGAGGCGGCACTTTCATTTGGAGCCGGCTCAACGCTCGCTCCGGGATCCTGCGTGAAACGGAGATGGGACCCGTGACGTCAGCCCTTCTGCCGACCTACGTCCGCGCGCCGCTCGCTTTCGAGCGCGGCGAGGGCGCCTGGCTCGTGACGGAGGGTGGGGAGCGATATCTCGACTTCGGCGCCGGCATCGCGGTGAACGGCCTCGGCCACGCGCACCCGCACCTCGTCGGCGCGCTGACCGAGCAGGCGGGCAAGATCTGGCACACCTCGAACCTGTTCCAGATCCCGGGCGGCGAGCGCCTCGGGCAGCGCCTCGTCGACGCGACCTTCGCGGACGTGGTGTTCTTCTGCAACTCGGGCGCCGAGGCGAACGAGGCGGCGATCAAGATCGCCCGTAAGTACCACGCGGCCGGCGGGCAGCCGGAGCGCTACCGGATCGTCACCTTCGCGGGCGCCTTCCACGGGCGGACGCTGGCGACGCTCGCGGCCGGCGGCCAGCAGAAGTACATTGAGGGCTTCGGTCCGAAGGTCGAGGGCTTCGACCAGGTCCCGGCCGGCGACTGGGCGGCGCTCGAGGCGGTGATCGGGCCGGAGACGGCGGCGCTGATGATCGAGCCGATCCAGGGCGAGGGCGGCGTGCGGGAGATCCCCCACGCGGACCTGCGCCGGCTGCGCGAGATCTGCGACGCCAACGGCCTCCTGCTGATCATGGACGAGGTCCAGACCGGCGTCGGCCGCACCGGCCGGCTGTTCGCGCACGAGTGGTCCGGCATCACCCCGGACATCATGAGCGTCGCCAAGGGCATCGGCGGCGGCTTCCCGCTGGGCGCCTGCCTCGCGACCCGCGAAGCCGCCCGCGGCATGACCGCCGGCACGCACGGCACCACCTTCGGCGGCAACCCGCTCGCCATGGCGGTGGGCAACGCCGTGCTGGACGTCGTGCTGGAGGAGGGCTTCCTCGCGCGCGTCGCCCGCTCCGGCCTGCTGCTCAAGCAGAAGCTCGCGGCCCTGCGCGACCGCCACCCGCACGTCATCCAGGAGATCCGCGGCGAGGGGCTGATGCTCGGCCTCAAGCTCGGCGTGCCGAACACCGACTTCGCCGCCGCCGCGCGGGACGCGCACCTGCTGGTGATCCCGGCGGGCGACAACATCGTCCGCCTGCTGCCGCCGCTGACCATCGGCGAGGTCGAGATCGACGAGGCGGTCCGCCGCCTGGACGCGGCGGCGTCCGGCTTCGAGGCCGTGCGCGGCGCGGCCGAGTAGGATCGATCCGCGCGATTGAGAACACCGCCCCCCGGACCCCGGAGGGCGGCCCGAAGCATTTCCGGGCGCGGTCGATCCCGCCGCGCGTGACGGAGATGCCCCTGCCAGGAGGTAGAGTGCGGTTCATGATCAGGTGATCGGTGAGCAGACTCTAGTGATTGTGACGCGATGAAAGCCCAGATTGACGGCCGGGCACAGGCCCCGGCCAGGCACCTGAACGGTGCCGGCCCTCGTCATTTCCTCGACCTCAAGGATTTCTCCGGTGCGGAGCTGCGCCGGGTCCTCGATGCCAGCGCCGCCATCAAGGCGCGCCGCCGCAAGGGCGAGCTGGCGGCCGAGCGCCCGCTCACCGGCAAGACCCTCGCTATGGTGTTCGACCGGCCCTCGACCCGCACCCGCGTCTCCTTCGACGTGGCGATGCGCGAACTCGGCGGCGAGACCCTGATGCTCACCGGCTCCGAGATGCAGCTCGGCCGCGGCGAGACCATCGGCGACACCGCGCAGGTGCTCTCGCGCTTCGTCGACGCGATCATGATCCGCATCCTCGACCATGGTCAGATGCTGGAGCTGGCCGAGTACGCCACCGTCCCGGTGATCAACGCCCTGACCAAGGTCTCGCACCCGTGCCAGATCATGGCCGACGTGCTGACCTTCGAGGAGCATCGCGGGCCGATCCGCGGCCGCAAGGTCGCGTGGTCGGGCGACGCGAACAACGTGCTGGCGAGCTGGGTCCACGCCGCCGCCCGGTTCGACTTCACCCTGAACATCGCGAGCCCGCCGGAGCTCGCGCCGCCGCCGGCGCTCCTCGCCTGGGCGCAGCAGGAGGGTGCCGACGTCCACGTCACCACCGACGCCTTCGCGGCGGTGGACGGCGTCGATGCCGTCGTCACCGATTGCTGGGTCTCGATGGGCGACGACGACGAGGCGCACCGCCACAACCTGCTCAGCCCCTATCAGGTCAACGACAAGCTGATGGCGGCGGCCAATCCGGGCGCGATCTTCATGCACTGCCTCCCGGCCCACCGCGGCGAGGAGGTGACGGCCGAGGTGATGGACGGCCCGCGCTCCGTGGTGTTCGACGAGGCCGAGAACCGCCTGCACGCGCAGAAGGGTATCCTGGCCTGGTGCCTCGGCGCCAGCGGGCTCTGATCCCGCACTCATACTGTCCGGCCTCGCGCTCGCGGGGTCGGCGCACCATATAGGCGTGAGCGGGCGGCCCGTGCTGCCCGTCTCCCCATCACGGCCGCCGGAAGGCGGCATCCCGGCGACGAACGGAGCGCGCTGCGCCGCCGCTCCCGCTCCGGGCTGGACGGGGTGAGGGATCCGATCGCTCCGCCAAGGTCATCGCCTCACGCCGCCCGGCCCCCGGGAGGACGGATCCCCGCTTTGCCGGCACGCGCCGCCGGACGCATCGATCGGAGAGGGCATGACCTCAGGAACGCAGTCGCACCCCCAGTCGCCATCCCAGCCCCAGAATGCCGGCAACGGCCATGCCGGCGCGGACGACGCCGTCCTGCCCTTCGCCGTCGAGGCGCTGGACGTCCGCGGCCGCGTCGTCCGGCTCGGCCCGGCCGTCGACACGATCCTGCGCCGCCACGGCTACCCGGACCCGGTGGCGCGCCTCCTCGGCGAGGCCGCGGCGCTGACAGTGCTGCTCGGCTCCTCCCTCAAGTTCGAGGGCCGGTTCCAGCTCCAGACCAAGACCGACGGTCCGGTCGCGATGATCGTGGTCGATTTCGAGGCCCCGGACCGGCTGCGCGCCACCGCGCGGTTCGAGCCGGAGCGGGTCGCGGCCCTCGGGACCGGCCCGCTCAAGGATGCCGAGCTGATCGGCACCGGGCATCTCGCCATGACCATCGACCAGGGCACCGCCGCGAGCCGCTACCAGGGCGTCGTCGCCCTCGAGGGCCAGAGCCTGGAGGAGGCCGCGCACCAGTATTTCCGCCAGTCGGAGCAGATCCCGACGCAGGTGCGCCTCGCCGTGGCCGAGGCCGTGGAGGAGGGGGCCGGGCGCTGGCGGGCCGGAGGGCTGCTCGTGCAGTTCCTGCCCCAGTCGGTCGACCGGGCGCGCCTCGCCGACCTGCCCCCGGGCGATATCCCGGAGGGCCACGCGCACCTCTCGGGGGACGCGCCGGAGGACGATGCCTGGGTCGAGGCCCGCTCGCTGGTCGCGACCATCGAGGATCACGAGCTGGTCGACCCGAACGTGTCGAGCGAGCGGCTGCTCTACCGGCTGTTCCACGAGAGCGGGGTGCGGGTGTTCGACCGCCAGCCGGTTCAGGAGACCTGCCGCTGCTCGCGGGAGCGGGTGATGGGCATGATCCGCTCGTTCACGCCGCAGGAGCGGCACGAGATGGTGGCGGATGACGGGCGCATCGTCATCACCTGCGAGTTCTGCTCCCGGCGCTACGACCTCGATCCCCAGGAGGTCGAGGCCGAGATCGCCGGACAGCCCGGCCAGTAGAGCGCAGGACAGCGGGCCTGCGGACCAGCATGCCCGCGTCTACGGCCAAGCTTTTCCGCGCGAAACGCACGAAGATCGGTATTCGTTGCGTAAATTTTTGATCCCTCCAGGCTGAACCGTTTCGCGACCTTTGACGTTGCGTCGCAGATTCAACATTGGAGGGTACGCCATGCGGAAATTATCGATCGGATTGGCCGCGCTGCTGATCAGCACCTCGGCCTACGCCCAGCAGGGTGGCACCGATCGCGGCGCCGGGATGGGCGGTCGCGGCGGTCAGGGTAACGCCGAGTCCGGCATGAAGGCCGGCGGCGGCGAGCGCGGCGGCATGCAGGGCGGCGCCCAGGGTGGCATGCAGGGTGACATGAAGGGCGGCCGCCAGGCGGCGTCCGAGCGCTCCGGTGCCGAGGCAGGCCGGTCCGCGCAGGGCCGCGAGGCCGGCGGCGAGGGCCGCACGGGTCAGGATCGCATGGCTCAGGACAAGGACCGGGCCGGCACCGAGCGGGGCGACCGCCGCGGTGATCGCGCCGACCGCGACGAGCGCGGGGATCGCGACGGCGCGCGTGCCGATCGCGGTGACCGTCGCGGTGACCGCCGCGCCGACCGCGCCGATTTCCGGGGCCGGACCGACGTGAGCCGGACGGATGTCCGGTCCGAGCGGGTCGAGGGCGGCTTCCGCCGCGAGGGCCGCTACGTGTTCATCGGCGGCCGCCGGGTCGTGTACGGCTCGCCGGAGTATCGCCGCCTGATCGTCACCGAGAATCGCGGCCCGCGCGCGCGTTACGTCGTGATCCGCGGCCAGCGCGTGCTCTACGGTTCGCCCGAGTACCGCCGCTTGGTCAGCGTCCGCGAGACCGGCCCGCGCGAGCGCTACGTCGTCATCCGCGGCCAGCGCGTGGTGTACGGCTCCCCCGAGTACCGCCGCCTCGTCTCCGTCCAGGAGGACCGCTTCGTGACGATCCGCGGCCAGCGGGTGCGCTACGGCTCCGCCGAGTACCGGCGCCTGAGCGGCGGCGGTGCGGTCAGCGCGAGCTTCCGCTCCGAGCAGCGCGCCGGCGCGCGCTTCGACAACCGCGGCGAGCGCGACGGCATCCGCAACGCGTCGCGGAACGAGGGCCGCAACGAAGGCCGGATGGACCGGAACGACCGCGGCCAGGATCGGGGGATGGACAAGGCCTCCCGTCAGCAGGAAGGCAAGAACGACGGTATGCGCAACAGCGACATGCGCGGCGGTCAGCAGGACGGCATCCGCAACGCGTCCGATCGCGGCGGCCAGCAGGGCGGAATGAAGTCCGGCGCCGAGGGCGGCCGGACGGGCGGCGCGGAGCGCGGCGGCATGAGCGGCGGCAGCGCGGGCGGCAACGGCGCCATGGGCGGCGCCCAAGGTGCCGGCCGGGCCGGCGGCCAGACGGGCGGTGCCGGCCGCAACTGAGCGGCGTGAGCGCGGGGGCGGGGCCGACGGGCTCCGCCCCCGCGTCGTTTCAAGCTCGTCCGTCGCCCGTCGGCGGCGGACGAGACCCGGTTCAGACCTTCAGGACGGGCTCGGCGATGTCGCCGCCTCCGCCGCGGGCCCTCAGGTAGTCCGGCTGGAACAGGCACATCCGCACGGCGTCGCGGTAGCGCCCGTTCACGAAGAACTCGTCCTTCAGCACGCCCTCGGGGTGGAAGCCGCAGCGCTCGTAGATCCGCACGGCCCGGGCGTTGTCCCGGTCGACGTGCAGGTAGAGCTTGTGGATGTTGAGCACGCTGAACGCGTAATCCATGGCGATCCGGGTGGCCTGCCACGCGTAGCCGCGGCCCTGGAAGCTCGGGTGGATCGCGATCTGGAACTCGCAGCGCCGGTGCAGGTGGTTGATCTCGACGAGCTCGATCAGCCCGGCCGGCTCCCCGCTCGGATCGGCCACGATGAAGCGCCGCTCGGTCTGGTTGTGGATGTTGCGCTCGTAGAGCTGCTGCAGTTCGGCGAAGGACTCGTAGGCCTCCTCGAACCAGTAGCGCATGATGCTGTCGTTGTTGTTGAGCTGGTGGACGAAGCGCAGGTCCTCCCGCTCCAGCGGACGCAGCTTGATGGTGATACCGGTCGCCGCATTCATGACGCACTGGCCTCGATCAGCTCGCGCAGGAAGTGCTCACCCTGGCCCAGGGCATCCAGGGTGATGAACTCGTCGGGCTGGTGCGCCTGGGCGATGTCGCCGGGGCCGCAGACCACCGTCGGGAGACCGGCCGCCTGGAAGCGCCCGGCCTCGGTGGCGTAGGGGACCGCGACGGTGTGGTTGCGTCCGGCGAGGCGCAGGCAGAGGCGCTCGGCCGCCGAGCCCGGCTCCGGGGCGAGGCCGGGGATGTCGACCTCCTCCAGCGTCTCGATCCGCCCGAACGCGCCGTAGCGGTTGAGGCGCTCGCGGGTGACCCGCTCGACCTCGGCCGCGAAGAGCCGCGGGATCTCGGCCGGGTCGAGATCCGGCAGGCCGCGATACTCCCAGAGGAAGCGGCACTCCTTGGCGAGGATGTTGCGGGCGGTGCCGCCCTGGATCGTCCCGACATGGACCGTGGTCGAGGCCGGGTCGAACCGCCCGGACGGGTCGCCGCGCTCGATCATCAGGTCGGCGATCCGGTTGAGGCCGGCGACGAGGTCGCAGGCGGCCGATACGGCGTTCGCGCCGAGGGCGGGGCGGGCGGAATGGGCCTCGTGGCCGTGGACCGTGGTGAGGCAGGTGACGATGCTCTTGTGGGCGTCCGCCACCTCCATGCCGGTGGGCTCGCCGACGATCACCGCGGCCGGTCGGGGCAGGCCGTCGCCGAACCGCGCGATCCCATCCATCGAGCCGAGGCAGGTCGTCTCCTCGTCGTAGGAGAGCAGGATGTGGATCGGCCGCTTCAGACCGGCGGCGAGCATGTCGGGCACGAGCGCCAGGGCCAGCGCGTCGAAGCCCTTCATGTCGACCGCGCCCCGTCCGTAGGCCCGGCCGTCGGCGACGCGCAGGGTGAACGGGTCGCCGGTCCAGGCTTGGCCCGCCACCGGCACCACGTCGGTGTGGCCGGACAGGATGGTGCCGCCGTCGACCATCGGGCCGACCGTGGCGAGGATGGCGGCCTTGTCGCCCGCCGCGTTCGGGAGGCGCAGGTACGGGACGTCCCAGCCGTCGAGATAGGCGCAGACGGCGTCGATCAGGGCGAGGTTGGACTTGTCGCTCTCCGTGTCGAAGGACACGAGGCGGGCGAGCATGTCGAGCGGGCTCAGCCGCTCGCCGGTCGCGGACATGGATTCCTCCGGGGCGAGGCCCCGGGCCGGGACCTCAGTGCAGGCTGCGGCGGACGTGCGGGCTGTCGAGGGAGAAGGCGGGGATCTCGGCCTCGAAGCTCTCGCCGGCCACCGTCGCCATGGTGTAGCTGCCGGCCATCAACCCGTCGGGCGTGTTGAGCGGACAGCCGCTGGTGTAGCAGAAGGACTCGCCCGGCTCCAGCACCGGCTGCTTGCCGACCACACCGGTGCCGCGCACTTCCTGGCAGGCCCCGTGGCCGTCGATGATCCGCCAGTGGCGCGAGCGCAGCTGGACCTGCTCGCTGCCGTTGTTCACGATCTCGACCGTGTAGGCGAAGAAGTACCGGCTCTCGGTCGGCGAGGACTCCTCCTCGACGAAACGAGACTGGACCGTCACACTTATTCCCCGCGTCTCGGCCTTGTACATCGCCCTATTTGGCCCTTCTTCGGACGGTACGACTCGCGGAAGCCGAATGGAACGCGCTTCCCGGCCGGTGGTAGTGGGCGGCGGAATCGCCGTCAATTGCGGCGGACTACCTCGCGCGGCGCGGCGGGCCGCCGGTCGCGGCGCCGGCCTCACGAGGCCTCCGGACGCGGTTAAGCCCGCGTTAGCGGGTCCCGGCGGACAACGCTGCTCGGCGTGACGCGGACCGGCCGGGGCGCGCGAGGGAGTCAGGGGCGCGATGAACGCGGGCGCAGCCACGGGAGCCGCCGAGACGAGCGCGGACGGCCGATCCGGCATCCTGCCGGCCCAGGCGATCGCCGCCCTCGCGCGGGCGGGCGGCATCCGGAATGCGAGCCCCTTCGCGGCCGATCAGATCCAGCCCGCGAGCCTCGACCTGCGCCTGGGCGCCAGGGCCTACCGGGTGCGGACGAGCTTCCTGCCCGGCTCGGGACGGACGGTCCAGGCCTGCGTCGACCGGCTGTCGCTGCACGCCGTCGACCTGCGCCCGGGCGCCGTCCTGGAGACGGGCTGCGTCTACATCGCGGAGCTTCAGGAGAGCCTCGCCCTGCCGGCCGATCTCGCGGCGGCCGCGAACCCGAAGAGCTCGACCGGGCGCATCGACGTCTTCACCCGCGTCATCACCGACCGGGGCGAGGCCTTCGACCAGGTCGAGCCCGGCTACGACGGGCCGCTCTACGCGGAGATCTCGCCGCGCACCTTCCCGGTCCTCGTGCGCAGCGGCTCGCGGCTGTCGCAGATCCGCTTCCGCCGCGGGGCGCCGCGGCTGACCGAGGCCGAGCTCGGCCTGCTGCACGCCCGCTCGGCCCTGGTCGACGCCGGCAGCCCGTCCTTCCAGGGCGGCGTGGCGGTCTCGGTCGACCTCGCCGGCTTCGACGGCCTCGTCGGCTACCGGGCGAAGCGCCACACCGGCCTCGTCGACGTCGACGCCCCCGGCCGCCACCGGGCGGCGGATTTCTGGGAACCCCTCGCCGCCGACGGATCGGGCAGCCTGATCCTCGATCCCGGCCAGTTCTACATCCTGGCCTCCAAGGAGGCGGTGCAGGTCCCGCCGGACCACGCCGCCGAGATGGTGCCGTTCGATCCCCTCGTGGGCGAGTTCCGCGTCCACTACGCGGGCTTCTTCGACCCGGGCTTCGGCTATGCCGGGGCCGGCGGGGCGGGCGCGCGGGCCGTGCTGGAGGTCCGCTCCCGCGACGTGCCCTTCCTTCTGGAGGACGGGCAGATCGTCGGCCGCCTCGTCTACGAGCGGATGCTCGACCTGCCGGAGACGCTCTACGGGGCGGGGGCCGGCTCGAACTACCAGGCCCAGGGGCTCAAGCTCTCGAAGCACTTCGCCCTGTAGTCCGGCCCGGACGCGCCGACGGGAGCATCGATCGCATGGACGCCGTGGACCGGAAGATCCTCGATCTCCTCCAGCAGGACGCGACGCTCCCGGTGGCCGAACTCGCCGAGCAGGTCGGCATCAGCGCGGCGCCGTGCTGGCGGCGGGTGAAGAAGCTGGAGGCGTCCGGGGTGATCCGCCGCCGGGTCGCCCTGGTGGACCGCCGCAAGGTCAACGTCCCCACCACGGTGTTCGTGGCCGTGAAGGCACCGCGCCACGCCGCAGACTGGTCGGACGCGTTCCGGCGGGTGGTCGCCGGCTTCCCGGAGATCGTCGAGGCGTGGCGCCTGACCGGCGAGATCGACTACCTGCTGCGGATCGTGGTGCCCGATATCGAGGCCTACGACGCGGTCTACCAGCGCCTCATCGCCAAGCTCGACTTCTCGAACCTGTCCTCCTCCATCGCCATGGAGGAGATGAAGTACACGACCGCCGTCCCGACGATCTACGTGGCGTGACGCGGCCGCGCCGCGGCGGGGCTCAGCCCGCCGCCACCGCGTAGGTCCGGTGGATCGACGAGTCCTGCGCCCGGTGGTCGTAGCCGTAGACGTGGATCGAGACGGCCGCCTCCGGCCCGTCATTGGCGATCCGGTGCAGGTTCGGCCCCGTGGGCATCATGCAGGCGACGAAGCCGGGCATGCGGACGGCGTCCATGGTCGCCACCGCGTGGGTCTCGCTGATCGGACGGTACCACGTCTCCCGCAGGCTGCCGCGCAGCAGGCCGAAGCAGCACGAGCAGTGGTGGTCGTGGACCGGCGTGACCGTGCCGGGCGCCCAGACCATCGCCCAGACGCTGATCGCCTCGGTGCCGAACAGGAGGTTCCGGCTCAGGCCGGGCCCCCGGCCGACCAGCCGCGACGGGTCGAGCAGATCCGGCTGGGCCAGCAGGCGCACCAGGGTCGCCCGGGCCGAGGCCAGATAGGCCTCCGGCGAGCGGCTCGCGGAGCGCGCGAGGTTCGCCAGCATCGCCTCGACGTCGGTCGGGGTGGTGGTCTGCGGCATCGGCAGGTCTCCTTCGGTGCCCTTTCACGAGGCTGCACGAAGGATACCCAGAGGCTGGCGATGACGGGTTGCGTTCTCGAACGTCATCACGTGCGACGTGGCAATGCCATTGCCCGGTGACGCCCGAGTAGGAAATGGTGTTGCGCGCGCCCGATCATTCCCGCGCGGCTGACGCCGGCGCGGCGGGTTCAGCCGGCCGCGGCCTCGTCGAGCAGCCACGCCACGGCGCCCGCGCTCGTCACGCGCCCGGCGGGCAGCATCTCGCCGGCGGCCAGCCGGGCCAGCGGGGCCCGCTTGCCGGCCCCGGTGACGAGGAACAGCACGTGCCGGGAGGACGCGAGCGCCGGCAGCGTCAGGCTGATCCGCGGAACGAACGGCTCCAGGCCGGCCTCGGGCACGGCGACGACGAGCCGCCGGGTCTCGTCGACGGCGGGCTTGCCGGGAAACAGCGAGGCGGTGTGCCCGTCCTCACCGAGGCCGAGGAGCACGAGGTCGAACAGCGGGCGGGCCGGATCGAGGCGCTCGGCCCCGTAGAAGTCGAGGAGCGTCCGCTCGTAGGCGCGGGCGCCCGCCTCCGGACCCTCGTCCGAGGGGATGAAGTGGAGATGCGTCGGCGGGATCCGGGACCCGTGCCCGAAGGCCTCCCGAACCATCCGGACATTGCTGCGCGGATCGTCCCACGGCACGGCGCGGTCATCGCCGAAGAACCAGTGGATCCGCTCCCACGGCACCCGGGCCGCGTAGTCCGGCCCGGCGAGCAGGCCGTACAGCACCTTGGGCGTCGAGCCGCCCGAGAGGCAGAGCGCGATCCGGTCGGACCGGCTCTCGCCGCAGGCCACGATGATCCGCTCGGCCGCCTCGCGGGCAACCGCCTCCGGATCCTTCAGGACGTGGGTTCCGACGGGAAGGCTCATGGGTTCGGGCCCTGCGGCTTCGGGGGTCGGACAGGTCGGCCTGCGGGCGTCCCGCTCAGCCCTTCGGCTCCTGGTGGCCGCCGAAGCCCTTGCGCATCGCCGAGAGCAGCTTGTCGGCGTAGCTCGCGTGCTCGCGGGAGCGGAAGCGGCGGTAGAGCGCGGCGGAGAGCACCGTCGCCGGGACGCCCTCCTCGACGGCGGCGTTGATGGTCCAGCGGCCCTCGCCCGAATCCTCGACGTAGCCGGAGAAGTCGGTGAGCTGCTCGTCGCCCGCGAGTGCCTGGGCGGTCAGGTCGAGCAGCCAGGACGAGACGACGCTGCCGCGGCGCCAGACCTCGGCGATGTCGCCCATGTTGAGATCGAAGCGGCGCTCGGCCGGCAGGTCGGACGCGTTGGCGTGGCGGAGGATGTCGAAGCCCTCCGCGTAGGCCTGCATCAGGCCGTACTCGATGCCGTTATGGACCATCTTGACGAAGTGGCCGGCGCCGGTCGGGCCCGCGTGAATGTAGCCCTGCTCGGCGCGGGGGTCGCGCCCCTCGCGGTTCGGCGTCTTCGGGATGTCGCCGATGCCGGGCGCCAGGGTCTTGAAGATCGGGTCGAGGCGGTCGACGGCTTCCTTGTCCCCGCCGATCATCATGCAGTAGCCGCGCTCCAGGCCCCAGACGCCGCCCGAAGTGCCGACATCCACGTAGTGCAGGCCCTTCTCCTTCAGGGCGGCCCCGCGGCGGACATCGTCGCCGTAGAAGGAGTTGCCGCCGTCGATGACGCAGTCGTCCGCCTGCATCAGCCCCGAGAGCGCCTGGACGGTCTGCTCGGTGATCGCCCCGGCCGGCAGCATCACCCAGGCCGCGCGCGGCACCTCGAGCTTCGAGACCAGGTCCTCCAGGCTCGACGCGCCGACCGCGCCGGCCTCGACCAGGGCGGCGACGGCCGCCGGATTCTGGTCGAACACCACGGCTGTGTGCCCGTCGCGCAGGAGACGCCGGACGATGTTGCCGCCCATCCGGCCGAGGCCGATCATGCCGAGTTGCATTGCTGCCCTTCCTTACCGATTGCCCCCGCGCGGCGAGGGTCAGGCCCCTACGGCTTCACCGACGTCACAGGCGATCCGCCGCGGCGGACCGGCGGCGGGCCGGGAAGCCCCCCGCCGGCGGTCCGGGACGGCTAGACGACAGCCATCTTCAGCGCCGCCGCGACCCGCACGAGGCCGGCCTTCGTGTCGCCGCCCTTGAGGTGGACGCGCAGCGCCCGCCGGCCGCGCTCGGCGAGGACGGCGAAGTCGCCCCGCGCCTGCGCCGCGACGACGGTGCTGAACCCGAGCTTCCGGCCCGGGATCGGCAGGTCCTCGGCAGCGTCCGCAGTGATCTGCAGGAACACGCCGGTGTCCGGGCCGCCCTTGTAGGCCTGGCCGGTCGAGTGGAGGAACCGCGGCCCGAACTCCAGGCAGGTCGCGACTTTGCGGGCGTCGCGCACGGCGATCCGCGGCTCCTGCAGGATCGCGGCGGCCTCGGCGTCGCGCGGGACGTAGGCCAGGAGCCCCAGGTAATCGCCGTCCTTCAGGCGGCCGATCTGCGCCTTCATCGCGGCCTCGAGCCCCTCGGCGGCCGGCTTGAGGGCGTCGGCGTTCCGCGGATCGGCGTAGAGCGCGACCCAGTCGTCCTCGTAGAGCGGCGTCTCGGCGGGGAGGGCGCCCTTCGCCTCGGCCTCGGCGAACAGCTTCTTCGTCTCGACCTTGCTGGCCTCGACGTCGGGCTGGTCGAACGGGTTGATCCCGATCACTGCACCGGCCACCGCGGTCGCCATCTCCAGGCGGTAGAATTCCTGCGGCAGCTGCTCGATCGAGTCGAGGGTGATGCGGGCGATCGGGTGGCCGTCCCGCTCCAGGGCGCGCAGGGCCTCGTCCTGCGCGGCCTCGGCGTTGCCGTCGAGGCGCAGGTAGACGAAGAACCGGTCGTGGCCGTAGACGGCCGGGACGCCGACCGGCTCGCCGTCCACCGGCACGAGGCCCTTGCCCTGCTTGCCGGTCGATTCCGCGATCAGCTGCTCGGCCCAGGCGCCGAAGCTCGCGATCGCCGGGGAGGCGACGATCGTCACCTTGTCGCGCCCGGCGAGCGCCGCGGCGCCGATGGCCGTGCCGAGCAGGACGCCCGGGTTCACGGCCGGCGGCACGGCCGGGCCGCAGGAGCGGACCATGATGCGGGCGGTCTCGAGGAGCGCCTTCACGTCGAGGCCCATGGCGGCGGCCGGCACGAGGCCGAAGGCCGAGAGCACCGAGTAGCGCCCGCCGATCTGCTTCACGCCGTAGAAGATCTTTTTGAACCCATCCGCCTTCGCGGCGCGCTCCATGTCGGAGCCCGGATCGGTCACGGCCACGAAGTGGTCGCCGGCCTTCTCGCCGAGCACGTCCTTGGCGCGGGCCAGGAAGTAGTCGCGGAAGACGTTCGGCTCCAGGGTCGAGCCGGACTTGGACGCGACGATGAACAGCGTCTTGGCCAGGTCGATGCTCGCCTCCAGGGCGCGCACCTGATCCGGGTGGGTCGAGTCGAGGATCTGGAGCTTCGGGAACCCCTCGCGCTGGCCGTAGGTCAGGCTCAGGACCTCCGGGCCGAGGCTCGACCCGCCCATGCCGAGCACGACCGCGTCGGTGAAGCCCTGCGCCTTCACCCAGTCGGAGAAGGCGGCGTAGTCGGCGGCCTTCTCGAGCTCTTCCTCGACGATGTGCAGCCAGCCGAGCCAGTTCGCCTCGTCGTGGCCGGACCAGACCGCGGCGTCGCCCGCCCAGAGCCGGCGGATCGACCCGCTGGCGCGCCAGGATTCGACGGCCTTCTTGGCCTCGGCCGCCAGGGTGTCGTCCATGGCGAGGCTCTGCCCGTCCAGACGGTGCCCCAGCAGCGCGACGCGCTTGCCGGCGACGGCGCCCAGCAGGTTGTCGGCGGCGTCGATGAAGAGCTGCACGCCCTCCTTCACCAGCTGCTCGGCCACCGCCTCGATGTCGATCCCGGCCCGGGCGAGGCGGTTCATCACCGCCTCGGCGCCGGGCACGTCCTCCTCGATCGTGGCCCGCACCACGCCGTGGTCGCGGAACGCGTCCATGGTGGCCGGCGGCATCGTGTTGACGGTGTTCGGTCCGATCAGCTCCTCGACGTAGAGGACGTCGGAATAGGCCTTGTTCTTCACGCCCGTGGAGGCCCAGAGCAGCCGCTGCGCCTTGGCGCCCTTCTCGGCCAGGGCGGTCCACTTGGATTCGGCGAAGATCGTCTTGTAGCGCTGGTAGGCGAGCTTGGCGTTGGCGATCGCCACCTTGCCCTTCAGCTGCTCGAGGGCGAACTTCTCGTCCGGATCGTTGGCCTGCGCGATCTTCTCGTCGAGGAGCTTGTCGACCAGGACGTCGATGCGGCTGATGAAGAAGCTCGCCACGCTGGCGATCCGCGAGACGTCGTGGCCGGCCTTCGCGCGCGCGTCGAGACCGTCGATGAAGGCGCGCGCCACGGCCTCGTAGGCCTCCTGCGAGAACAGCAGGGTGACGTTGATCGAGATGCCCTCGCTCGTCAGCTGCCGGATCGCCGGGATCCCCTCCGGAGTGGCCGGCACCTTGACCATCAGGTTGTCGCGGGAGACCGCCTTGTGCAGGCGGCGCGCCTCGGCCAGCGTCGCCTCGGTGTCGAGGGCGAGGTAGGGCGAGACCTCCAGGCTGACGTAGCCGTCGGCGCCGTCGCTCGCCTCGTAGACCGGGCGGAGCACGTCGGCGGCCGCCTGGATGTCGGCGATGGCGAGCCCCTCGTAGAGGTCGATGACGCGGCTGTCGCCGGTCGCCTGCACGGCCTTCAGGCTGTCGTCGTACTCGTCCGAGTGGCCGATCGCCTTCTCGAAGATCGACGGGTTGGAGGTGACGCCCCGCAGGCCGTCGCGCTCCACGAGCTGCTTCAGCTCGCCCTTCTCGATGAATCCGCGGGCCACGAAGTCGAGCCAGACCGCTTGATCCTGTTCGTCGTGCAGGGCCTTGAGCGCGTTCATGTCGGTTCCTCGCCTCGCGTACCGCGTACTCTCGCCCGAACGCACCCTCCCGCCCGGACCGGGCGGGAGAGCAGGCCCCCGGGCTACTTCTTGTGCTTGGCCACCTGCGCCTTCGCGGCGTCCAGGACCTTCTCGGGGGTAAAACCGAACTTGGTCTGGAGATCCTTGATCGGCGCCGAGGCGCCGAAGGTGTGCATGCCGATGATCGCGCCCTCGGAACCGGCGTAGCGGTCCCAGCCGATGACGCTGCCCTGCTCGACGGCCACCCGGGCCTTGACGGCGGGGGGCAGCACCGAGTCGCGGTAGGCCTCGTCCTGGCGCTCGAACAGGTCCCAGGACGGCATCGACACGACCCGGGCCTTCACCCCCTCGGCCTTCAGGGCCTCGTAGGCACCGACGCAGAGCTGCACCTCGGAGCCCGAGGCGAGCAGGATCACGTCGGGCGTACCCTCGCTGTCGGCCAGCACGTAGCCGCCCTTGGCGGTGCCGGAGGCGGCCCCGTACTTCGCGCGGTCGAGGGTCGGCAGCGGCTGGCGCGAGAGGGCGAGAACCGCCGGCTGGTTCTTCAGCGTGAAGATCACCCGGTAGGCCTCGGCGACCTCGTTGGCGTCGGCCGGGCGCAGGGTCACGAGGCCCGGGATGCAGCGCAGCGACAGGAGCTGCTCCACCGGCTGGTGGGTCGGCCCGTCCTCGCCCACGCCGATCGAGTCGTGGGTGAAGATGTGGAAGACCGGCAGCTCCATGAGCGAGGCGAGCCGGATCGGCGGGCGCATGTAGTCGGCGAAGACCAGGAAGGTCGCGCCGTAGGCCCGCAGCCCGGAGAGGCCGAGCCCGTTCACGATCGAGCCCATGGCGTGCTCGCGGACGCCGAAATGCAGGTTGCGGCCGCCCGGCGAGAACGGGCCGAACGAGCCCGCGCCCTCGAAGGTCAGGTTCGACTTGTTGGACGGCGCCAGATCGGCCGAGCCGCCGAGCAGGAACGGCACGTGCTGGGCGATGGCGTTCAGCACCTTGCCGGAGGATTCGCGGGTGGCGAGGCCCTTGGCGTCCGGCTCGAAGACGGGGATGTCCTTGTCCCAGCCCTCCGGCAGGCGGCCTTCCAGGAAGGCGTTCAGGTCCTCGGCGTGGGCGGCGTCCGCCTCCTTCGCCTTGGCGAGCAGGCCCTGCCACGAATCGTAGAGGCCGGCGCCGCGCTTGCCGATGCCGTTGCGGAAGTTCTCCTGCACGCCGTCCGGCACGAGGAACTGCGCGTCCTCCGGCCATCCGTAGGCGCGCTTGGCGCCCTTCACCTCGTCCTCGCCGAGCGCGTCCGAGTGGGCCTTGGAGGTGCCCTGCTTCTTCGGGGCGCCGTAGCCGATCACCGACTTGACGATGATGAGCGTCGGGCGGTCGTTGGTGGCCAGGAAGGTCTCGATCGAGCCCGCCAGCGCGTGCACGTCGTTGGCGTCGGCGACGCGCAGCACCTGCCAGCCGTAGGCCAGGAAGCGGGTCGCGACCTCCTCGCCGAAGGCCAGCTCCGTGTGGCCCTCGATGGTGACGGTGTTGTCGTCGTAGATCCAGCAGAGGTTGGCGAGCCGCAGGTGGCCGGCGAGCGAGGCGGCCTCGGAGGCGACGCCCTCCATCAGGTCGCCGTCCGAGCAGACGGCGTAGACGTTGTAGTCGAACAGCGGCAGGTTCGGCCGGTTCAGGTGCTGGCCGAGGAAGCGGCTGCCCATGGCCATGCCGACCGAGTTGGCGACGCCCTGGCCGAGCGGGCCCGTGGTGGTCTCGACGCCGGTGGTGAAGTGGTATTCCGGGTGGCCCGGGGTCCGGCTGTCGAGCTGCCGGAACTTCTTGATGTCCTCCAGCGACACCGCCGGGGCATTGCCGCCGTCGCTCTCGGCGACGCCCGCGAGGTGCAGCAGCCCGTAGAGCAGCATCGAGGCGTGGCCGCAGGACAGCACGAACCGGTCGCGGTTCGGCCAGTGCGGGTGCGCCGGGTCGTAGCGCAGGTAGCGGTTCCACAGCGTGTAGGCGACCGGCGCCAGCGCCATGGGCGCGCCGGCATGGCCCGAATTGGCCTTCTGCACCGCGTCGATCGCGAGCGTCCGGATCGTGTTGATGCTGAGCGTATCGATCTCAGCGAGGGCCGCCTTGGCGGGAGTGTCAGCACCGCTCATGATGTCGCGTCTTCCAGTTCGCCTCGCGCGGTCCGCTTCGCGGCTTCGCGCTGCCGTAGGACGGCGGGAGGAGCTCCGTTGGCCTTACCACCCTGCCGATCCGCCGGCCCTTCGCCGCGCGTATAGCTGAGGAGCGTGTTGACGAGGGCGACGTGGGTGAACGCCTGAGGGAAGTTACCCACAAGACGCTTGGCTTGCACGTCGTATTCCTCGCTGACGAGGCCGAGATCGGTGCAGATGCCGATCAGGCGCTCGATCAGTGCCCCGGCCTCGTCGCGCCGCCCCAGGCCGATGAGGTTGTCCACGTACCAGAAGGTGCAGGGCAGGAAAGCCCCCTCGGAGCCGGTCAGCCCGTCGGTGGTCTGGCCCTCGGTCTCGTAGCGGAGGATGAAGCCGTCCCGCATCAGCCCCTTGCCGATCGCCTCCACGGTGCCGACCACCCGGGGATCGTCCTGCGGGAGGAAGCCCGTATGGGCGATGAGCAGGAGGCTCGCGTCCAGGGCCTTCGCGCCGTAGGACTGGACGAAGCTGTTGAGAGCGGGATCGAAGCCCTTCTCGCAGACTTCGGCGTGGATCTCGTCCTTGACGGCGCGCCAGCGCTCGGCCTGCTCCTGCGTGGCGCCGTTCTCGTGCATCTCGTGCATGCGCAGCGCCCGGTCGAACGCCACCCAGGCCATGACCTTCGAGTGCGTGAAGTGGCGACGCCCGCCGCGCACCTCCCAGATCCCCTCGTCGGGCTCGCGCCACGCGGTCTCCAGGTGGTTCAGGATCGCGAGGCCGACCCGCAGGCCGTCCTTGCTCACCGGCAGGCCGCGGGCATGGGCCTGGTAGAGCGCGTCGAACAGCTCGCCGTAGACGTCGAGCTGGAACTGGCTGGCGGCGGCGTTGCCGATGCGGACGGGCCGCGAGTTCTCGTAGCCCGGCAGCCAGTCCAGCTCGATCTCGGGCAGCAGCCGCTCGCCGGCGATGCCGTAGAGGATGTGCGCCTGCTCGGGATTGCCCGCCACGGCCCGCAGCAGCCAGCCCAGCCAGTCGCGCGCCTCGTCGATGTAGCCGCCGTCCATCAGGGCGATCAGCGTCAGGGTCGAGTCGCGCAGCCAGCAGAACCGGTAATCCCAGTTCCGGATCCCGCCGAGCCCCTCCGGCAGGGAGGCCGTGGGCGCCGCCACGATGCCGCCGGTGGGCTCGTAGATCAGCGCCTTGAGGGTCAGGAGGGAGCGCTGGAGCATCCGGTCCCAGCCCGTGCCGCCGGCGCAGCGCGACGACCATTCGCGCCAGTGCTGGTCGGTGGCCTCGAGGACCTTGCGCGGCTCGATCGGGGGCGGGTCCTCCTCGTGGGAGGGACCGTAGCTCAGGACGAACCGGTGCTTGTCACCGGCATGGACGGTGAACTCGGACACCGTCGTCTGCGCGTCCGATCCCTTGAGATGGACGTCGGTGCGCAGCACGACCTTGTGAGGGCCCGAGACGGCGCGCAGGTCGCCCAGCTCCGAGCGGGAGACCCAGGGCACGGCCGAGCCGTAATCGAACCGGACCGCCATCTCCATCCGCATGGCGACGCGCCCGTGCACGCCCTCGACGAGCCGCACCAGATGGGACCCGTCGCCGACCGGCATGAAATCCGTGACCAGGACCTCGCCCTGCCGCGTGGTGTGGCGGGTTTCCAGCACGAGGCTGCCCGGCCGGTAGGACCAGCGCGTCTCGACGTGCTCGGCCTCGGGGAAGATCTTCCAGAAGCCGTGCGCCTCGGTTCCCAGGAGGCTGGTGAACAGGGCGGCCGCGTCGAAGCGCGGCCAGCACAACCAGTCGACGCTGCCCTGACGGCTGATCAGCGCCGCGCTCCGGCAATCCCCGACGAGCGCGTAATCCTCGATGCGTGCAGCCATCCGGCCCCGGCCCCGGTCCGCGGCCGGCAGTCCGGGCCGTCCGCTGCGACGCACCTAGGACGTCCGGTCACGAGATCCAGAGGTCGGGGTGCCCGCTGCCCGACGCGGTCAGCGCAGGCAGTCGGCCACCGCCAGGGCCACCGTGCCCTGGACCGCCCTCGCGCTGCTGCGCACGAGATTCGCCGCGTCGCCGACGGCCCGCGCGGCCGGAACCAGGGTCTCCACCACCGAGGCCGCGAAGGGCATGGCCTGCGACGGGAGCAGGGCGTCCTCGGCCTCATCGGCCGCCCCGCGGGCGGGCGCCATGGGATCGGTGTTGCTGCGGGGCGTCTCGGGGCAGCGCCGGCCGGGGCAGGCGCGCCGGCCCGCGGCCGCGACGTGGGCGTTCGCCCGTGCGGCCACGGCCGGACGGGCGGGCAGGGACCCCGTCCGCGCGATCACGGCGTCGAGCGGGTACTGCTCGGCGAACGCGATCACGGCGGGCGGGCGGCCCGGCGCCGCGACGGCGGCGATCGGCGCGAAATCCGTGGGTCCGGGAGCGGCGGACACGCCCGCTTCGACCCGGGCGCCGGGCTGTCCGGGCTTCGAGGTCGGGCAGTAGAGCGAGGCCACGCCCAGGATTGCCACGACGGCCAGCGTCGGCAGGAAGGGCATGGACACGCGGCCGTGGGCGGCGGCCGTCAGGGCGGGCTGATCTGGCCTGCGCATCCGAATCACCGATCTCCTTGACCGCCGCGAGGCCTGTACAGTGCGGCCAGCATTGCGGCGGAAGCTGGACCGTTTCTTTGCGCAGCGGTTACTGGTGCCGCAAGGTGGGATTCCGCGGAAACGGGCGCCGCGGGCCCAGCACGGGCACGGGCCTTGCTTAGCTCGCGGCGGCCCGCGCCGGGCCGGCCTCGAGAAGAAGACCCGCCCCGTACCGGGCCACGATGACTGAAACCAATCTCACCGTCGCCGTGATCGACCCGAGCCGCGCCCGCGCGGCCATCCTGGAAGAGGGCCTGCGCGCCGCCGGGATCGGGCGCGTGGTCGTGATTCCCGACACCGCCGACCTCATGGAGCGCGTCGCCGCGCTCAAGCCCGACGTGGTGGTGATCCATCTGGAGAGCCCGAGCCGGGACATCCTGGAGCAGATGTCGGGTGTCTCCCGGCAGGTCGAGCGGCCCGTGGCGATGTTCGTCGACCGCTCGGACTCGACCATGATGCAGGCCGCCGTCGATGCCGGGATCTCCGCCTACGTGGTGGACGGGCTGCGGGCGGAACGGATCAAGTCGATCCTCGACATCGCGATCCTGCGCTTCAACGCCTTCGCGCGCCTCCAGCGCGAGCTGACGGAGGCGCGGGGCGAACTCGCCGACCGCAAGCTGATCGAGCGGGCGAAGGGCATCCTGATGACCATGAAGGGCCTCTCCGAGGACGAGGCGTACAAGCAGCTGCGCCGCAAGGCCATGAACGAGAAGCGCAAGATCGCCGACATCGCCCGGGCGATCGTCACCACCGCGGACCTGCTCGGATGAGGCTCCAGCTCGGCTACGTTCCGCTCTGCGACGCGGCGCCCCTGATCGCGGCCCACGAACTCGGCTTCGCCCGGGCCGAGGGGCTCGACCTCGACCTCACCGCCGAGCCCTCGTGGGCGACGCTGCGCGACCGGCTGGCGCTGGGCCATCTCGACGGCGCGCACATGCTGGCGCCGCTGGCGCTGGCGAGCCGGCTCGCCCTGTCGGGGCCGCCCTCAGACCTGATCGTGCCGCTCCAGCTCAGCACCGACGGCAACGCCGTCACGCTGTCCAACACCCTCTGGGCCGCGATGGACCCGGCCAGCGAGGCCCTGGCGGATGTCGCCCGCGCCTTCGCGGGCGTGGCGGAGGCCCGGCACCGCGCCGGCAGCCCGCTGACCCTCGGCACGGTGCATCCCTTCTCGTGCCACAGCTACCAAGTGCGGCTGTTCGCCGAGGCCGGCGGCCTCGACGCGGCGGCGTTCCGCACCGTCGTGGTCCCGCCGCAGCACTGCGTGGAGGCGCTGGCGCGCGGCCTGGTCGACGGGTTCTGCGCGGGCGCGCCCTGGAACGACGTGGCGGTCGCGGCCGGCCACGGGCGTGTGGCGGTCCACGGCAGCGCCCTCGCGCCGAACGCGCCCGAGAAGGTGCTGGCCGTCTCCGCGCGGCTCGACGGCGCGATCCTGCCGCTGGTGCGGGCGGTCGCCCGGGCCGGACGCTGGTGCGCGGATCCGGAGAACCGGACCGAACTGATCCATCGCCTCGCCCGCCGGACCTATCTCGATCTCGATCCCGCCCTGGTCGGCCGGGCCTTCGGCGATCCGGACCTGTCCGCCGAGCCCGGCACGCGCATCCGCTTCGGCGCGTCGGTCGAGGAGCCGCGCGCCGCGCAGGCCCGGTGGCTGCTGGAGCAGATGCGGGCGTCGCAGCAGGTGCCCGCGCAGTTCGACATCGCGGCGGCGATCGCGACCGTCTACAGGGCGGATCTGTACCGGGCGGCGATGGCGGATCTCTGACGACGGCGACACTTCGCGCGGTTCGTCATCGGCGCGCGGAATCGCGGCGAACAGCGGCGGAACGCGGGGCACGCTCGCCCGTTGTGCTTGAGCCATGCCCGGATGCCGCAAACTCGAAACTGGATCGTTGATCTCGCATCCGCGCGGGCGGGTCGAGCTTCGACGCTACGTCACGCGGGGCGGCCGCGTGCCCCGCGCCTGCAACGACAACCGTCGGGCGGGATCGCACCACGCCTGGTACTGGGTCCTGGCCGCCGGCGCGATGCCGACGCTGGGGCTCCTGGCGATGCTGTCGACACTCCTGTAACGGACCGCGACGTCGATGCGGGCGCGTTCCAGGCGCCGGCATTGCGCGCCTGCGATTCTACAACTCGAGAATCGGTCCGACTCGCGGCGTTATAGTCGCGAGAACTGACGTAATACGTTCATCATAATCCGAAGCTGCGCGTTGCCGGTCAGCCCATCGGGGCCGACGCGGCGATCGCGTGCGCGCGGTAGCCCCCCGTCGACGCGCCTCCGGAAATTTCCCGACCTTCCTGTCGCTGCCGGAAAGCCCGGTCCGCCCGTGATCGCTTTTGCGACGGGTCGCACAGTTTTTGTGCAGTGCCGAAGCCGCCGCCTCGACGGCCGAAACGTCCCGGCCGCCCCACCGATCCTGCGGGTCCGCGCGGCGCTCGCGGACCGCGCGGCGTCTGGCACGGAACCTGCAAACCTCCCCCCGTCCGTCAACGGCGACGGACAGCGCCGTCAGCGAGGCCGCTGATCCGGTTCTCCCTGGGGCTGAAGCCTGCCGGGAGACGACCGGCAGCGGCTTTTTCGTGGGCGGTCCGCCAACGACCCTGCACTCGAGGTTCCAGACGCGATCGAGCGATGGCGACATCCCCCATGGACACACGCGGACACGACGCGGGCGCCGGGAACGGCCCGCCGCGCGAGAGGCTGGTCGTCGTCGGCAACGGCATGGCCTCGCTGCGCTTCCTGGAGCGGCTGACCGAGGCCGCGCCCGGCCGCTACGACATCACCTGCATCGGGGCCGAGCCCACGGCCGCCTACAACCGGGTCCTGCTCTCCTCGCTGCTCGGCGGCGAGGTCGACGAGGCGGCCTGCGCCTTCCGGGGCCTCGACTGGTACGCGGATCACGGCATCCGCCTGATCACCGGCGCGCCGGCGACGCGGATCGACCGGGAGAACGGGCTCGTCATCGTGGGCGAGACCCACGTCCTGCCCTTCGACAGGCTGGTCCTCGCGGTCGGCTCCCTGCCGATCCGCCTGCCGAAGCCCGGCATGGACCTTCCGGGCGTCATCACCTTCCGCGACCTCGCCGACGTGGCGGCGATCCGCCGTGCCGCCGTGCAGCACGCGAAGGCGATCGTCATCGGCGGCGGCCTCCTGGGCCTCGAGGCGGCGGTCGGGCTCGCGCGCCTCGGCGTCGAGACCACGCTGCTCCACGTCATGGACCGGCTGATGGAGCGCCAGCTCGATCACCACGCCGCCGGGCTGGTGAAGCGCGCCATGGAGGCGCGGGGCGTGCGCGTCATCCTCAAGGCCGACACCGCCCGGATCGAGGGCGCGTCCCGGGTCGAGCGCCTCGTGCTGGCGGACGGCACCGCGCTCCCGGCCGACCTCGTGGTGATGTCGGTGGGCGTGCGCCCCTCGGTGGCGCTGGCGCAGGAAGCGGGGCTGGCGATCGGCCGGGGCATCACGGTCGACGACCGGATGACCACTTCGGACCCGCGGATCTTCGCGCTGGGCGAGTGCGCCGAGCACCGCGGCCAGATCTACGGTTTGGTCGAGCCCGCCTACGAGCACGCCGACACGCTCGCCCGCCACCTCTCGGGCGAGCCGGCCGAGTACCGGGGCACGGCCCTGTCCACGAGCCTGAAGGTTTCGGGCCTGCCGGTCTTCTCGGCCGGGATCGTGGACACGCCCGACGACGCGGAGGCGATCGTGCTCTCCGATCCCGGCGCCGGCCTCTACCGCAAGCTGCTGGTGCGCGGCGGCCGGCTGATCGGCGCGGTGTTCGTCGGCGACATCGCCGAGCAGGGCGCCTGCAAGGGGCTGATCCGCTCCGGCGACCCGATCGAGAACGTGGACGACTTGATGTTCGGGCGCCCCGCGCCCGAGCCCCTGGCTGCTTGAGGAGGCGCGGATGTCCGAGACCACCACCCAGACCGCCGCGGGCGCGTTCGAGGCCGAGCAGAAGCGCTACCTCGAGGGCTTCGCCTCCGGCATCGCCGCCGTCCGCCTGACCGGCGGCCTCGCCGCGGGCGGGGCGGGGGCGGCCGCGCCGCCGGCCGAGCCGACGGGCCCGGACGCGATCCACATCAAGGCGCAGGACCGGACCGTCAAGGACGGCGGCAAGCTCTGCGACCAAGAGAAATGGAAGCGCGCCGAGAACCCGTTCGACGGCCACAACCGCCTCATCCAGGAGGCCGCCGCCGGCAAGCAGCCGAAGCCCGAGGACAATTTCCGCTGGCGCTACCACGGGATGTTCTGGGTGGCGCCGAACCAGGTCTCGTACATGTGCCGGCTGCGGATCCCGAACGGGATCCTGCACCACTGGCAGTTCGCCGGCATCGCCGACCTCGCCGACCAGCACGGCGGCGGCTACGTCCACGTGACCACCCGGGCGAACCTGCAGGTGCGGGAGATCGATCCCGAGCACGCCCAGCCCTTCCTCGACGGGCTCACCGATATCGGTCTCACGGCCCGGGGGGCGGGCGCCGACAACATCCGCAACGTCACCGGCTCCTCGACCGCCGGCATCGACGTCCAGGAGCTTCTGGACACGCGCCCGCTCGCCAAGTCCTGGCACAACTGGATCCTGAACGACCGCTCGCTCTACGGCCTGCCGCGCAAGTTCAACGTCGCCTTCGACGGCAGCGGCGTGATGCCGACGCTCGAGGAGACCAACGACATCGGCTTCCAGGCCGTGGAAGTGCTGGACGGCGCCGCCGTGCCGCCCGGCATCTACATGCGCCTCGTGCTCGGCGGCATCTCGGGCCACCGGGACCTCGCCCGCGACACCGGCATCGTGCTGAAGCCGGAGGACTGCAACGCCGTCGCCGACGCGATCATCCGGGTGTTCATCGAGAACGGCGACCGGACGAACCGCAACAAGAGCCGGATGAAGTACGTCCTCGACGCCTGGGGCTTCGACAAGTACCTCGCGGCCGTCGAGGACAAGCTCGGCCGCAAGCTCGACCGGGTCGCCCCGGAGCACGTCGCGCCGCGGAAGGCCACCGACCGGTTCGCCCATGTCGGCGTCCACGCCCAGAAGCAGCCCGGCCTCAACTGGATCGGCGTGGTCCTGCCGGTCGGCAAGATGACCAGCGATCAGGTCCGGGCGCTCGCCAAGATCGCCGCCGAGTGCGGCGACGGCCAGATCCGCCTCACCGTCTGGCAGAACTTCATCTTCTCCGGGGTTCCGGACGCGAAGGTCGCCGAGGTTGAGCAGCGGGTGCTCGATCTCGGCCTCACCACCAAGGCGGCGGGCATCCGCTCCGGTCTCGTGGCCTGCACGGGGGCGAAGGGCTGCAAGTTCGCGGCCTCCGACACCAAGGGCCACGCGCTGATCATCGCCGACCACGTCGAGACCGCCCTGCCGAACCTCGACGTGCCGGTGAACGTCCACCTCACCGGCTGCCACCACAGCTGCGCCCAGCACTACATCGGCGATATCGGGCTGATCGGCGCCAAGGTCGTCGTCTCGGAGGAGGGCGACACCGTCGAGGGCTACGACGTCGTGGTCGGCGGCGGTTTCGCCGAGAACCCGAAGATCGGCACCGAGATCTGGAAGGCCGTGAAGGCCGAGGATGCGCCCGCCCGCGTCGAGGCGCTGCTGCGCGCCTACCTCGCCCTCCGCCAGGGCCCCGAGGAGAGCTTCCAGGCCTTCACCAGCCGCACCGGCGCGGAGGCGCTCCGCGACGCCGCCGAGGACCAGCCCGCCCTGAAGGCCGCCGCATGACCCAGCACGTCTCGCCCCCCCTCGTCCTGATCCCCGAGACCGCGCCCTTCAACGAGGACCAGCGCGCCTGGCTCTCGGGCTACTTCGCGGCCCTGCTCGGCCCCGCCGTCGCGGGCGCGACGGCGCTCGCGCCCGGCGAGGGCCCCGCCACGGGGCCGAAACTCGCCGACAACGACGACGCCCCCTGGCACGACCCGTCCGTGCCGATCGCCGACCGGATGGCGATGGCCAAGGACCGGCCCGAACCGCAGAAGCTGATGGCCGCCATGGCCCAGCAGGATTGCGGCCAGTGCGGCTACAACTGCGCCGACTACGCCAACGCCATCTTCCTCAAGAACGAGGCGCGCCTGAACCTTTGCCAGCCCGGCGGCAAAGAGACCCTGCGCATGCTCAAGAAGCTGGACGAGGAGTTCGGCGCCGCCGGGGGCGCCCCCGCGGCGCCGAAGGCGGAGGACGACGCCCCGAAGGCGGCGGCCGATCTCGGCCCGCTCGGCTACTGCCGCGAGAACCCGGTCGAGGCGCTGTTCCTGTCCCGCCGACGCCTCAACGATCCGGGCGGCGAGAAGGAGACGTGGCACATCGAGATCGGGCTCGACGGCACGCCGATCCAGTACGAGGTCGGCGACTCGCTGGGCCTGTTCCCCGCCAACGCCCCGGCACTGGTGGATGCCGTGATCGCGGAACTCGGCGCCCGGCCCGAGCGGGTGATCGGGGAAAGGACCCTGCGCGAGCACCTGCTGATCAACTACGCGCTCGGCGCGGCGCCCGACAATCTGTACCAGCTCCTGTCGCTGCTCACCTCGGGCGCAGCGCGCAAGAAGGCGCAGGCGCTCGCCTCCGGCGAGGATCCGGACGGCGACGCCGCCTATCTCGACGTGCTCGGCGCGCTGCACAAGTTCCCGGGCGCGCGGCCCGACGCCGAGGTCTTCCTGGAGGCCTTGGACGAGCTGCAGCCGCGGCTCTACTCGATCTCGTCCTCGCCCAAGATGGATGTCGGCCGCGTGTCGCTGACCGTGGACGCGGTGCGCTACAACCACCGCTCGCGGCTGCGGCTGGGCGTGGCCTCGACGCACCTGGGCGAGCGCCTGCCCGAGCAGACCAGGGTGAAGGTCTACCTCCAGAAGGCGCACGGGTTCGGCCTGCCGGCCGACCTGTCGAAGGACGTGATCATGTGCGGCCCCGGCACCGGCATCGCGCCGTTCCGGGCCTTCCTGCGCGAGCGCGCCGCCACGCGGGCGCCGGGCCGCAACTGGCTGTTCTACGGCCACCAGCGGCAGGCCTCGGACTTCTTCTACAAGGACGAGCTGAACAGCCTGAAGGACGACAAGGTGCTCACCCGCCTGTCCCTGGCCTGGTCGCGGGACGGGACGGAGAAGACCTACGTCCAGGACCGGATGCGCGAGAACGGCGCCGAGCTGTGGAAGTGGCTCGAGGGCGGCGCGCATTTCTACGTCTGCGGCGACGCCAAGCGCATGGCCAAGGACGTCGAGCGGGCGATCATCGACGTGGCGGCGCAGTTCGGCGGCAAGAGCCCCGAGGACGCGGTGGCCTATCTCGCCGCGCTCAAGAAGGCCGGGCGGTATCAGGCCGACGTGTACTGAACCGCAACTTGCTCTCCTCCCCTGGCGACCCCGGGCTTGCCCGGGATCGCTCGAGCTTGTGGGGAGGAGCCGGAGGTGGGGGTGGCGCAGGATGGGGCTCGGGCGGTGCCTTCTGCACCACCTCCACCCCTAACCCCTCCCCACAGGGGGGAGGGGAACGGCGGCGCGAAGCTTGCTCCCGCCCAGGACGACCCTGCGAGGATTCAGCCATGACCCAGCCAGTGGCGGCGCCGACGGTGCGGACCACCTGCCCCTATTGCGGGGTCGGGTGCGGCGTGCTCGCGACCCCGGACGGGCAGGGCGGCGCCACCATCGCGGGCGATTCCGAGCACCCGGCCAATTTCGGCCGCCTGTGCTCGAAGGGCTCGGCGCTGGGCGAGACCCTGTCGCTCGAGAACCGCCTGCTCCACCCGCAGGTCGACGGCGCCCAGGTCTCGTGGGATGCCGCGCTCGACACGGTCGCGGGCAAGCTCCGCGCGGTGGCGGACGAGCACGGGCCGGACGCGATCGCCTTCTACCTCTCGGGCCAGCTCCTCACCGAGGATTACTACGTCGCCAACAAGCTCGCGAAGGGCTTCATCGGCACGCCGCACGTGGACACCAACTCGCGGCTCTGCATGTCGAGCGCGGTCGCGGCCCACCGCCGGGCCTTCGGCTCCGACACGGTCCCGGGCTGCTACGAGGATCTCGACGAGGCCGACCTGATCGTGCTGGTCGGCTCCAACACCGCGTGGTGCCACCCGGTCCTGTTCCGCCGCATGGCCGACGCCAAGGAGCGCCGCGGCACCAAGTTCGTGGTCATCGACCCGCGCCGGACCCAGACCGCGCAGGAATGCGACCTGTTCCTCGGCATCCGGCCGGGCACCGACACCGCCCTGTTCTCGGGCCTGCTGGTCTACCTGTCGGACAACGGTTTCCGCGACCGCGCCTTCATCGATTCCCACACGGCCGGCCTCGACGGCGCCCTCGACCGCGCCCGCCAGATCGCGCCGGACCTCGCGGCTGTCGCCGCCGTCACCGGCGTGACCGAGGCCGACATCGCGGCCTTCTACGCCCTGTTCGCCGGCACCCGCCGGGTGGTCACGGCCTTCTCGCAGGGGGTGAACCAGTCGGCGCAGGGGACCGACAAGGGCAACAGCATCATCAACTGCCACCTCGTCACCGGCCGGATCGGCGAGACCGGGATGGGGCCGTTCTCGCTGACCGGCCAGCCGAACGCCATGGGCGGGCGCGAGGTCGGGGGGCTCGCCAACATGCTGGCCGCCCACATGCACTTCACCCCCGAGGAGGTGGACCGGGTGCGCCGCTACTGGGGCGCCCCGCGGATCATCACCGGCGAGGGCATGAAGGCGGTGGCGCTGTTCGAGGCGATCGGCCGGGGCAAGATCAAGGCGCTGTGGGTGATGGGCACCAACCCGCTGGTCTCGATGCCGCGGGCCGACGCGATCCGGGACTCGCTCGCCGGCCTCGACCTCTACGTGGTGTCCGAGGCGGTGGCGGATTCCGACACCGCGCGGGGGCGGGCCAAGACCACCGTGCTTCTCCCCGCCCAGGCCTGGGGCGAGAAGGACGGCACGGTCACCAATTCCGAGCGCCGGATCTCGCGCCAGCGCCGCTTCCTCGCGAGCCCCGGCGAGGCCAAGCCGGACTGGGCGGCGCTGGCGGATGTCGGGCGCCGCCTCGGCCACGGCCGGGCCTTCGCGTTCGATTCCGCCGCCGCGATCTTCCGCGAGCATGCCGGGCTCTCGGCCTACGAGAACAACGGCACCCGCGATTTCGACCTCGGCGCGCTCGCGGACATCGGCGACGCCGCCTACGAGGCGGCCCTGCCGGTGCAGTGGCCGATCCCGAAGCGCTCCGGCTTCCGGGGCGCCCAACAGGGGAAGGCGAGGCTGTTCGGCGACGGCCGGTTCTACACCTTCGACCGGCGCGCCCGCTTCGTCGCGGTGCAGCCGCCGGCCCTCGCGCTCGCGGCCTCGGCGGCGTTCCCGCTCATGCTTAACACCGGCCGGGTTCGCGACCACTGGCACACGATGACGCGCACCGGGAAGAGCCAGCGGCTCTCCGCGCACCGGGCCGTGCCGTTCGTCGAGGTTCATCCGGACGACGCGGCGGCCCACGGCCTCGCGGAGGGCGACATCGCCCGGCTCACGACCGCGCACGGCGCGGCCGAGCTGGAGGTGACGGTCACCGACACGGTGGTGCCGGGCAGCCTGTTCATGCCGATGCACTGGGGCGGCGCCTTCGCGTCGCGGGCCCGGGTCGGCGCGCTGGTGCGGGGCATGACCGACCCGGTCTCGGGTCAGCCCGAGCTCAAGGCGACCCCCGCGGCGATCGAGTCCGTCGGCTACCGCGCCCGCGGCTTCCTGCTGACGCGCCGACAGGTGGCGCTGCCCGAGGGCTGGTGGTGGGCGCGCGCCGCGATCACCGGCGGCTGGGGCGCGCAGTTCGCCACCGCCGACAGCTCCCGCGCCGTGGCGCTGATGGTGCGCGGGCTGATCCAGAGCGAGGCGCTGCCGGGCGGCGAGCTGGCGGAATACGCCGACCACGCCCGCGATCGCTACCGCTGCGCGGTCTACGACGGCGACCGCCTCGTCGCCTGCCTCGCCTACGCCCCCGCCGCCGAGCGGCCGGACTGGGAGGCCGCCAAGGTCCTGTTCGCCGCCGAGGCGCCCGACGCCGCCGAGCGGCGGGCGCTGCTCTCGGGCCGCGCGGCGACCGCCTCGGCGGGTCCGGTGGTCTGCGCCTGTCACGGCGTCGGCGCGGACATTATCGCCGCGACCATCGCCGGAGGCGCCGGCTCCGTGGAGGCGGTGGGTGCCGCCTGCAAGGCCGGGACGAATTGCGGCTCGTGCATACCGGAGATCCGCAAGATGCTGGCCGGGCAGACCGCATGCGCCGCGTGATTTTCTGATACACTCGCCGGCGAGGATGGATCGGCTTCTCCTGTCAGATCACCTCATCCTGAGGTGCCCGCGTCAGCGGTCCTCGAAGAAGAGCTCCAGGGATCGCGGCCGACTGGAGCCTCCTTCGAGGCCTCCGCTCCGGTACCCGAGGATGAGGGGGCAGTCGGGACCGGCCGGATCAGGACGATTCAGGACAGGCCCGTGACCGAGACCCCCCTGCGCGCAGCCCGCGCCCCCCGCGAGACCAAGGCTGCCGGCCTGGAGCCGCTGGCGGTGCTGCCCGTCTTCGTCCCCCTGCGCGGCAAGCGGGTGGTGCTCGCCGGCTCGTCCGGCGGCGCTCCCTGGAAGGTGAAGGTGCTGGCCGCCGCCGGCGCCCATGTCGACGTCTACGCGCCCGAGCCCGGCGAGGAGCTGCGCGCCGTGCCGGGCGAGATCGTCGACGGGCAGGTGGTCCTGCACGAACGCCCCTGGAGCCCGGACGATCTCTGGGGCGCGGCCTTCTGCATCGGCGCGATGGAGGACGAGGCCGAGTGCGTCGCCTTCGTGGCGGCCGCCCGCGGCGCCGGCGCCATCGTCAACGCGGTGGACCGGCCACACCTCTGCGACGTGAAGTTCGGCGCCATCGTCAACCGCTCGCCGCTCGTGGTCGGCATCTCGACCGAGGGCGCGGCCCCGGTCTTCGGGCAGACCGTGCGCGCCCGGATCGAGGCGATGCTGCCCCGCGGGTTCAGTCGCTGGGTCGCGGCCGCCCGCGACTGGCGCGACGGCGTCACGGCCCGCTTCCACGGCTTCGCCGACCGGCGGTTCTTCTGGGAGCGCTTCACCGACCGGGCCTTCGCGGAGCCCGACCGGGCGCCGTCGGACCGGGATCTCGCCGAGCTGCTCGGCGAGACCGAGACCGCTCCGAAGGGCGGCGCCGTGACGCTGGTCGGGGCCGGCCCCGGCGACGCGGAGCTGCTCACGCTCAAGGCGCTGCGGGCGCTGCGCAACGCCGACGTCATCCTCTACGACGACCTCGTCGCACCCGAGATCCTGGACTACGCCCGCCGCGAGGCCCGCACCATGCTGGTGGGCAAGACCGGCCACGGCCCGTCCTGCCGCCAGGACGACATCAACGCGCTGATGGTGCAGCTCGCCCGCTCCGGCAAGCAGGTGGTGCGGTTGAAATCCGGCGACCCGCTGGTCTTCGGCCGGGCCGGCGAGGAGATCGAGGCCTGCCGGGCCGCCGGCATCCCGGTGACCGTGGTGCCGGGCGTCTCGGCCGCGCAGGGTGCGGCGGCGTCCCTCGGCCTGTCCCTGACCCATCGCGACGCCGCGCGCCGGCTCCAGTTCGTCACCGGCCACGACCGCCGCGGGGCGCTGCCGGACGACCTGAACTGGGGCGCTCTCGCCGATCCGAGCGTCACCACGATCGTCTACATGCCGAAGCGGACCCTGCGGGCCTTGCTGGCGCGCGCCGTGGAGGAGGGGCTGGCGCCCACGACGCCGGCGCTGCTGGTGTTCAACGCCACCCGCCCGAACCAGCAGGCCCTGCGCGGCACGGCCGCCGACCTCGCCGACCGGGTCGAGGCGGCGGGCCTCGACGGGCCGGCGCTGCTGATGGTGGGCGAGGCCTTCTCGGAGATGCGTGGCGCGCTGCCGGCCCAGGCGGAGCAGGCCCGCGTCGCGGTCTGAGGCCGATGACGCGGGCGCGGCGGGGGAGCTGCAGATCAGCGGCTCCGGCGCGTCCGGCTGATCCGGATCAGGTCTCGCCGGCCACGAAGGCGCGCATCAGGTAGTTGGCAATCGCCATGGGCGGCGGCGCCAGGATCCCCTCGGGATGCGTTCCCGCCAGCATGGCCGCGACGTCGGCCCGGCTGAACCAGCGCGCATCCTCCAGCTCGCTGGGATCGGTCACGATAACCTCGTCGAGCGCCTCGGCGGCGCAGCCCATCATCAGCGACGACGGGAACGGCCAGGGCTGCGACGTCCGGTAGGTGACGGCGCCGACGCGGATCTGCGTCTCCTCGAACACCTCGCGGCGCACCGCGTCCTCGATCGTCTCGCCGGGCTCCAGGAAGCCCGCGAGGCAGGAATACATGTGCGGGCGGAAATGCGGACCCCGGCCGAGCAGGCAGGTGTCGCCCCGGCGCACCAGCATGATCACCACCGGATCGACCCGGGGGAAATGGTGGGCGCTGCAACTCGGGCATTCCCGGCGGAAGCCGCCGGCCTTCGAGACGGTGGCGGTGCCGCAATTGGCGCAGAAACCGTGGCGGGCGTGCCAGTCGAGCATGGACTTGGCCACGGCGAGCAGGCCGAGCTCCTCGGCCTCCACGGCGGAGTCGGTGGCGATCGACCTCAGGTCGAGGGTACGGGTCGGCCCCTCGGAGAAGCGCTCCGCGGCCTCGGCCGGCGCGGCGGCGGCGAAGACGGGCTGCCCGTCCCGGTGCCCGAGGAAGATGCGCGTCCCGCCCGCGAGGTCCGCCGCCTCCGCGACCGCGATCAGCGCGGTCTCCCCGCGTAGCACGATCCGGTCGCCGCAGATCAGCACGAGGCGGGCCTCGGGCGTGTCGAAGGCGGGCACCGCCTCCTCGGGCTGCTCGGCCGAGTGCCGGTCGAGGCGGTTTCGGACGAAGCCGAGGGTGTCGCGGGGATCGGTCATGCGAGGGTCAGGCCGCGGAGAAGAGGGCGCCGGCGCGCTCGAGGAGCTGGGCGCGGGCGTGGGGCGGGTAGGGCTTGCGGGTCTCGAACCCCCAGACCGGCCCCGGCCAGGCGGGATCCGACCGGAAGCGGCCGACCACGTGGACGTGGAGCTGCGACACCACGTTGCCCAGGGCGCCGACATTCACCTTGTCGGGCTTGGATAGGGCCTGCATCACCCCCGTGGTGAGGCGGATCTCCTTCCAGAGCGCCGCGGCATCGGTCTCGGAGAGGTCGGTGATCTCGGTGAGGTTCGGGCGGCGCGGCACTAGGATCAGCCACGGGAACCGGGCATCGTCCATCAGCAGCACGCGGCACAGGGCGAGGTCGCCCACTTCGGCGGTGTCAGCCGACAGGCGCGGGTCGAGGGTGAAGGCGGGCTCGGTCATCGCCGACCGGTGTAGCGCAGCTTCCGCGTCGGCGCGCGGGTTTGCTGCGCCGTCGGTGACGCAGCGGCCCGATCGGCTCAGAGACCCGGCACGACGCCCTGGCGGCCCACCGCGATCGTCCCCGCCATCAGCCCGCCGTCCTCGTCCGGGCGCGCGAAGATCGTCACGGCGGCGCCCCGCTGGAGCATCGCCTTCTCACCAGGCGAGAACTGCGTCACCGGCGTGTCGTCGGGGATCGCGAAGGACGATTGGCCGCCGTTATAGGCGAGGGTCAGACGCATCGGCGCGCCCCGCTGCACGTCGGCCACCCAGCCGGCGGTGAGGCGCGCGCCCTGCGCGGTGTCCCAGGTCTGGCTGCCGGCCTCGAACCCGCGCTCGGACGGAGAGTACAGGGTCACGGCGGTCGCCTGCCGCGGCTCGGAATCGGACGCACCGAGGACGCTGACGTAGCTCTCCGGCTTGATCGCCCGCAGGCTGGCGCCGTTCACCGCGTAGATGCGGGTCCGGGGGCCCATCCGCACGGCCAGGGTGCTGCCGCTGGTGCGGCGGATCTCCACGCGCTCCGAATCGGCCTGGACCACGGTGCCGCGGAACCGGACGGTCGCCGGCTCAGCGCGTGCGGCGGGGATGGTCGCGATCGCCAGAAGGCCGGCGAGGAAGAGACGTCTGACGGGGCTCTTCACGGGGCTCCTTTCCGAGCGTGTGGACAATGGGCGTGCCGTCCGGCCGCGGGACCCGAACGCTGGTCACCGGGCAGGGTTCCCGGCGCCGAAGGACATGCGGTGCCGCAATCCGTCGGCCGGGCTCGCGGAGCGCTCAATGCGCCATCAGCACCGGCATGTCGGCGTGGGCGAGAACGTGGCTGGTGACGCCGCCGAAGATCATCTGGCGCAGGCGGCTCTGGGTGTAGGCGCCCTTGATGAGAAGATCGCAGCCGAACGCCTTCGCCTCCGCCAGAAAGGTCTCGCCGGGCACGCGCCGGCCGGCCGGCAGGGCCCGGTGCGACGCGTCCACACCCTCGCAGGCCAGGGCCTGGGCGAGATCCTGCGCGGTCGGGCCCGGCACCATGCCGCCCTCGACGCTGAGCACGAGCACCCGCTCGGCCCGCCGCAGGAACGGCATCGCGAAAGCCACCGCCCGGGCGGTCTCGGTCGACCCGTTCCAGGCGATGACCACGGCGTCACCGAGGCTGGCCGGTGCCGTAGGCGGCGCCAGCAGGATCGGGCGGCCGCTCTCGAACAGGGCCGTCTCGAACGTGGTCATGCGCGGGGCGTTGTCGGTGGTGCCGGGACGCCCGACCACCGTTGCCGAGAACAGCCGCGCGTACTGCCCGAGGAACGCGTCGCCGGTGGGGACGTCCTGTCGCCAGCGGTAGCGCGGTCCGGCATCCGGCACCCGGTCCGGTATGCAGAGCCCGTCGCGGGCGTGCCGCGGGATGCCGGCGCCGTCCATGAAGGCCACGAAGCGGCCGCCCGCCTCCTCGGCCTCGGCCCGGTCGGCCTCCTCGTCGCGCAGCCACGTCATGCCGCCGACCATGTCGACCGGCACGTACTCGGCCAGCGCCGGGCGCAGAGACACGCCCTCGATCAGACTGCCGAAGCGCGTGGCCGCCAGCCGGGTCGTCTCGAAGACGGAGGGCAGGGCGTCGTGCATCGCGACGGGAACGAGCAGGGTCTTCATGCTGGCCTTCTCCTCGGGCAGGCGAGGCTAATCCTCCCGGCCGCGCGGTGGAACCGGGGCCGGCACGGCGCGCACACGGTTTTGCGGCGCGCCCGGATCGAGCCGCCTCCGGAGGGCCCGGGTCAGGGGCCGCTCGACGAGGCGGTGGACCACGAGCGCGGCCGCGGCGCTGCCCGCGAGCATCAGCGCCATGCCGGCCCAGGGATGCAGGGCGGGGGCAAGGCCGAGCCGGAGCAGCGCCTCGCGCACGAGGCGCAGCGCGAACGGGTGCACGAGGTAGAGGGCGTAGGACGCGTCGCCGAGCGCGACGAGCCCGCGCACGGGGGACGGCAGCCGCGCGACCGCGGCCGCGTCGCGGGGTGGCCCGAGGGCGGCCGCCACCAGCAGGACGGCCGGCCCGCCGACGAGGAGCGGGCGCAGGAACCCGTCGGCCTCGCCGAGACCCGCGAGCACCCGCGCGGCCAGGATCAGCCCCAGCACGCCCAGCACCGCGAGCCCGACCCGCAGGGGGAGGGCCGGCCGGAACCCCGCGCCCCAGGCGACGGCGAGACCGGCGCCGGCGGCGAATTCGAGTACGATCGGATCCGACCAGAAGCGCAGCGGCACCGGCAGGCCCGGCACGAGGGCGCCGACCGCCACGAGGACGGCCAAGCTCCCGCACAGCCACGCGACGGCGCCGCGCCGCCCGAAGCCGAGACCCGCGGCGAAGAGTGCGTAGAAGGCCGCCTCGTAGTTCAGGGTCCAGCCGAGGCCGTAGAGCGGCTGGACGGTGCCGTCGGGGCGGGCCGCCGGCCAGAACAGGAAGCTCGCCGCGAGGGCGACCGGGTCGCGCACCAGCGCGGCGGCCTCGCCCAGAAGGTCCGGCCGCGCGAGCGCCAGGACGAGGTAGAGCAGGCTCACCAGCCAGTAGAGGGGCACCACCCGGGCGACCCGGTGGGCGAGGAAGCGGGCGCGGCCGCCCGACCGGCCCGCGAGCCGGCCGCCGGCATGGACGATGACGAAGCCGGAGATCACGAAGAACAGGTCGACTCCGCCCCACCAGGGCAGCAGCGTCGCGGGATCGAGCGCCGGGCCGGCGCCCCGGTCAGCGAGGAGGCCCGCCTCGTGCCGCGCGTGATGCCATGCCACCATGAGGGCGGCGGCGGCGCGGAGGATCTGGACGGCGACGACGATCACGGGCTGCCCGCGCGCGTCGCGCTTCGAGCCCTGCCCGGAGGTGCGGCCGGAAGGACCCACCCGCCGAGGCCACCGTCCCGGACGAGCGCGATCGGCATCCTGCGGGATCCACCGAGAGGGCACGCGCGCCGGATTAGATCCGCTCGGGAACCGTATTGTCCGATGCGAAAACGGCAGGAACCATAAGCCGATAGCCTCGTTGACGGACCAATTCGCGAACCCGCCGGCTCCGAGTTGCCTGCGACGTCGTCTGCCGAGGCGTCCGTGCTGCACATGCGGCGTCCTTCCGCGGTTCGCGTGCCCATCTCGAACAGAGGTCCCGATGCTGAAGAACTACGCTGCCGCGTCCGCGCTCGTCCTGGCGCTGTCGACCCCGGCCATGGCCCAGAGCGCCAACGACTTCCGCATGCAGTCGATGCAGGCGAACGCCTTCGAGATCCAGTCCTCGCAGATCGCCCTGTCCAAGTCGCGCAACCCGCGCATCCGCTCCTACGCCCAGGAGGTGCTCCGTGACCACCGCGCCGCCAACGTAGCCCTGGCCGGCGGCCAGATGAACGGCGTCGCCGGCGATCCGGGCCTCGGTGGCCTGGTCACCGCCCCGATCGCGGTGGCGGGCAGCGCCGTGGGCGCCGGCGTCGGCGCGGCGACCGGCGTGGTCGGCGGCACCCTGGCGGGCGGCCCGGTCGGCGGCCTCGAGGGCGCGGGTGCCGGCGCGGCGCGCGGCGCCGCCGCGGGTGGCCAGATCGGCCGCGGCGACGTGATGGCGACCGGCGCCTCGACGATCGTCCCGCCGAACCCGGAGCAGCAGGCGATGCTGGCCCAGCTCTCGGCCGCCCCGGCCGGCGCCCGCTTCGACCGCCTGTACGCGTCGCAGCAGATCCAGGCCCATCAGATGACCATCGCGATGACCCAGGCCTACGCTCAGGGCGGCCCGAACCCGGCCCTGCGCAACTACGCCCAGCAGGCCCTGCCGGCCCTGCAGATGCACCTGCAGCAGGCCGAGCGTCTCCCGGGCGCCATGTAAGCGGCACGGACTTCGACGGCCCGGCCTCGGCCGGGCCGAACGAGAAGGCGGCGGGCGCGAGCCCGCCGCCTTTCTCATGTCGATGGCTGTTCGAGCCAGGATGATCGCCGGCCGACCGCGGCGAACGACCTTCGCGGACGCGCCGCGCCGGCGCGTCCCAGCATCATCGGATCCGGGACCGGCCGACCGGTCCCGAATCTCAGCGCCCGCGCCGTGCGCTCACTCGCACGCGATGGCGGCGACGGAACGGACCGACTGGCCGGTCGTGTCGATCGGCGGCTTGAACTCGCCGGACTGCGGATCGCGCACCAGCAGGGAGCCGCTGGCCACGCCGAAATGCGCGCCGTGGATCTCGAGGCGGCCGTCGTCGACCCGCTCCTTCACGAACGGGAAGGTCAGCAGGTTCTCCATGCTCTGGACGACCACGGCATGTTCCAGCTTGGTCAGGTAGTTCGGCGCGGCGGGATCGCCGGCCTTGTCCTCGGCCTGACCCACGAGCGAGACCCACTTGCCGATGAAGTCGCCGGGCGAGAGCGGCTTCGCCTTGTTGGCCCAGGCCTTGATGCCGCCGCAGGTGGCATGCCCGAGGACGACGATGTGCTTCACCTCCAGGGCCTGGACGGCGAATTCCAGGGCCGCCGAGGTGCCGTGATACTGGCCGTCCGGCTGGTAGACCGGCACGAGGTTGGCGACGTTGCGGATCGTGAACAGCTCGCCCGGGCCGGCATTGAAGATCGCGCTGGGCGAGACCCGGCTGTCGCAGCAGCTGATGACAAGGATCTCCGGATTCTGCGTCGAGGCGAGCTGCGCGAAGCGCCGACGCTCGGTCGGGAAGCGGTCGAGGAGGAAGGACCGGTAGCCTTCGGTCAGGTAGACGGGGAACATAAAGTCGTCTCCAGTTAGACAAATCCGCGACAGCGGGAGTGAAATCAAAGTCCTCGCCAAGCAAGAACGCGCGGCTGGGCCGGAATAGTCCCGCGCGCGAGGTCCGACGCCAGATCCGCGAGACCGGCCGGCTCGACGTGCTCACCGCTAGCGCGCAACTCGTCGAGCGGCCACCAGCGCGTCCCGATCAGCGGGTTGTCCTCGGTCTCGGCGAGCCGGCTCGTGTCGACCCGGTCGTCGGGCAGGCGGACGAGGAAGTAGCGCTCCCGGGCGTCCCGTGCCTGGCGGAACAGGTGGAACGGGCCGTCGCAGGCCGCGACCTGCGGGCCGATCGCGGCGTCGCCCCGGCCGATCTCCTCCTCGAGTTCCCGCCGGCAGGCGGTGACGTGGTCCTCGCCGGGCTCAAGGCCGCCGCCGGGCATGAACCAGAACCGGAGCGGCGCCCCGTCCGGCCCCCTCGCGTGGACCGACGTGTAGGCGATGAGCAGGATCCGGTCCCGCGGATCGAGGACGATCGCGCGGGCGATGTGTCGGACGGGCAGGGGGTTCGCGGCGCTCATGCAGCCAGAGCTAGAGCGCGCGTCGGGGACGGACACCGGCCGCGCGCGCGCCTGCGTGCAAAACAGCACGTTGCGGTCGCCGACGCGCCCGGCGGAGGTGCGGGGCGCCGGTTCAGGACGGCGGGCGGGGCGCCGGTGCCCAGATCACGACGGGGAGCCGGAAGGCGTCGCGCTCGGGCGGATCCGGCAGCGGCACGGCCTGTCCGAGGCTTATGTCGCGGGCCACCACGAGGGCGGCCAGCGCGTCGAGATGGTCGTCCTCCGGAACGCCCTTGACCCGGGACCCGATCAGCGCGTCCGGCAGGCCCGCCGCTGCGAGGAGCGCCCGCCGGAGGTCCAGCCCCTCGCGGGCGCGCCTGCCCTTCTTGGGCAAGCCGAGCGGCCGGCCGCCGTTGAGGGCGTGGAAGGCCACCTCGGGATGGACCTCGTGGACCCGCGCGCGCGCCTCCGGGCGCTCCCGCAGGAGCGTGTCGACCGCGCGGACGTAGCGGAAGATGTTGTAGCCCTGGATCGACGGCGCGAAGGGCGGGTCGCTCGCGGCCCGCGAGGCGGCCTTCGCGGCGGCGTAGTCGGGGGCGTAGACCGCGCTCCGCGGCGGCATCGGGAACACCGAGGCCCGCGCCGGCCCGAGCCGGGCGCGCGCGGCCCGGTCGGCGCCGCGGCCGCCGCCGGTGATCCGGTCGGGCAGCCCGATCGGCACGTCGATCCCGACGATGCCGGGCCGCTCCGGCGCGTCGAGGAGCGCGGCGACGTCGGGGAACAGGGCGCAGCGGTGCCGGTCGGGGTCGTCGAGGTCGAGGAGCGCGCCCGCCCAGGCGCCGCGGCAGCCGTCCAGTCCCGCGATCCAGCGCGCCATGCCATTCCCCCGCCGCGGTGCGTGCGGCCGCCGTTCCGGCCCGCGTTCTTGCCGGGATGCGCGCGGAAAGCTATCCGCGTCGCCGAGGGCGCCGCCGGCCCGGGAGAAGCGTGATGAGCGAGATCCGTCCCCGTCGCAGCGTGCTGGCGATGCCGGGCTCCAACGCCCGGGCGCTGGAGAAGGCGCGGTCGCTCCCCGCCGACGTGATCCTGATCGACCTCGAGGACGGCACCGCCCCCGCCGCGAAGGCGGCGGCCCGCGCCCAGGTCGCCACCGCGGTCGCCGCGCGGGGCTTCGGCCCGCGCGAGGTCGTGGTCCGCATCAACCCGCCGGAGACCGAGGACGGCGAGGCCGACCTCGTGGCGCTCGCGCCGGCCGCCCCGGACGCGATCCTAGTGCCGACGGTCCGGACCTCCGACGCGCTGATCGCCGTGGGCTCCCGCCTGCGCCGCCTCGGCGCGCCCCTGGCGACGCGGGTCTGGGCGATGATCGAGACGCCGATGGCGGTGGTGAACGCCGCCGAGATCGCGGGCGCGGCCCGGGACGTGGACGGCCGGCTCGGCGCCCTGGTGATCGGCCCGAACGACCTGCTGAAGGCGTCGCGGATCCGGCCGCCGGGGCGGGCCGCCCTGCTGCCCTGGCTGATGAACGTCCTGGCTGCCGCCCGGGCCTACGAGATCGAGGCGATCGACGGCGTGTTCACCGACCTCGAGGACGCGACCGGGTTCGAGGCCGAGTGCGCGCAGGGCCGCGACCTCGGCTTCGACGGCAAGATGCTGATCCACCCGAGCCAGATCGGCCCGGCCAACGCCGCCTTCGGGCCGGATGCCGAGGAGATCGCGCAGGCCCGCCGGCTGATGGACGTGTTCGACGCGCCGGAGAACCGCGAGCGCGGGGTCATCGCGGTGGACGGCAAGATGGTCGAGCGCCTCCACATCGAGGCCGCCCGGCGGACGCTCGCCATGGCCGAGGCGATCGCGCGGATGACCGCGTGAGCGACCTGCCGGAGGTCGGGCTGCGGCTGCTCGACCCGCGCCTGCCGGGCTGGGGCTTCCCGCGCTGGGGTTCGTCGGCCGCGGCCGGCCTCGACCTGCACGCCTGCCTCGACGCGCCCCTGGAGTTGCAGCCTCAGGGGAAGGCGGTCCTGATCCCGGCGGGGGTCAGCGTGCTGATCCGCGATCCCGCCTGGTGCGGGCTGATCTTCCCGCGCTCGGGCCGCGGACACCGGGACGGACTGGTGCTCGGCAACGGCACCGGTGTGATCGACGCGGATTACGAGGGTCCGCTGCTGGTCTCCGCCTGGAATCGCGACGCATCCGAGCCCGTGCGGATCGAGCCGGGCGAGCGGATCGCGCAGCTCGTCTTCACGCGGATCACGCGGCCGGCGCTGACTGTGCTGGAGGGCGCGCCCGGCCCCGGCTCGGAGCGGGGCGCGGGCGGGTTCGGGTCGAGCGGGCGCTAGCGCGCCCTCTGTCATCACGAGCGGAGCGAAGCGACCCAGGGCAGCGCGACATTGCCAGGCGTGGCGCTGCCTGGATTGCTTCGCTCCGCTCGCAAAGACGGCGCGGCCGACGCCATCAACCAGGACGCGGATGACGACAGGAGCTCGGCGGCGCCCCTCAGTCCAGCGTCTTGCCGAGCCGCCCGGCTAGGTCCTGGATGAACTGGAACGCGGTCCGGCCCGAGCGCGAGCCGCGGGTGGTGGCCCATTCCAGGGATTCGGCGCGCAGCTGGTCCGGCGCCACGGCGAGGCCGTAGCGGTCGGCGTAGGCGCGGATCATCGCTAGGTACTCGTCCTGGCTGCACTTGTGGAAACCGAGCCAGAGGCCGAACCGGTCCGAGAGCGAGACCTTCTCCTCCACCGCCTCGCCGGGGTTGATGGCGGTCGAGCGCTCGTTCTCCACCATGTCGCGGGCGAGCAGGTGGCGGCGGTTCGATGTGGCGTAGAACAGCACGTTCCCCGGCCGCCCCTCGATGCCGCCGTCGAGCGCCGTCTTGAGCGACTTGTACGAGGTGTCGTCGGCGTCGAAGGAGAGGTCGTCGCAGTAGACGAGCCAGCGGTGCGGGTCCGGCCGCAGCAGGGCCATCAGGTCGGGCAGCGCCTCGATGTCCTCGCGGTGGATCTCGACGAGCTTCATCGGCAGGCTGCCGGCGGGCCGACGGGCGTTGATCTCGGCGTGGGCCGCCTTGACCAGCGAGGACTTGCCCATGCCGCGGGCGCCCCACAGCAGGGCGTTGTTGGCCGGCAGGCCGCGGGCGAAGCGCTCGGTGTTCTCCACCAGGGTGTCGCGCGCCCGGTCGATGCCGGTGAGCAGGCCCATCTCCACCCGGGCCACCTGCGGCACCGGGGTCAGCCGGCGCTCGGGCCCCCACAGGAACGCGTCGGCAGCGCTCGGGTCGAAGGCTGGCGGGACGGCGGGCGCGGTCCGCTCCAGCGCGGTGGCGATGCGCTCCAGGAGCGGCATCAGGGTGTCGAGGGTGGCGGGGCTCGTCATCGGATCGGGGGGTTCGCGTGCGGGTAGGTCAGGCGGCCGGTTCTACGGGGAAGAACCGGGGAAATCATCCGTTTCCGGACGCATGGCGCGGTCCTCCCGAACGCGAACCGGGATCGAGCGTTGGTATACCCGGCCGGTCGCGCCGAAACGTCCTCCGGGGAGTATCGATGGAAGCGGAACCGACGATCCGGATCACCCAGGTCGCGGATTACGTCTTCACGGTCGATTTCAGCGCGGCCCTCCCGGCGCTGCGCACCGACGAGGCGCCCCCGATCGGCGACGGGACCGGGCCGTTTCCCGAGCAGCTCCTGATCTCCGGCGTCGCGAACTGCCTCTGCGCCAGCCTCGTCTTCGCCCTGGGCAAGTTCCGCCAGGACGCGCGCGGCGTCGCGGCCGAGGCGTCCTGCCGGGTGGAGCGCAACGCCGGAGGGCGGCTGCGCCTGACCGGGATCGGCGTCCACATCCAGCTCGGCGCCGCCGCCGCCGACATGCCGCGGATCGACCGGGTGCTGGAGCAGTTCGAGCGGTTCTGCACCGTCTCGGAGAGCGTGAAGGCCGGGATTCCGGTCGCCGTGTCGGTGGCCGACCGCCACGGCACGCGCCTGAAATGACGCGCGTCGGGGAAAGATCGGCCGCCCGGCGCATTGCCGCAGCACCGAACGGCCGCGATGGCCGCAATGGCCGCAATGCCCGGAGTGAGGAGACGCCATGCAGGACCAGACGCGAGAGCCCGCCCGCGCCCCCGAGGCGCTCGCCGCCCTGTTCAATCAGCGCGCCAATGCCGGCGACGTCGAGGGCCTCGTCGCCCTCTACGAACCCGACGCGGTGCTGGCGGCGGGTCGCATCGTCGCCACGGGGCACGCCGAGATCCGGACCTTCTACGCCGACCTGCTGGCGCGCAAATCCGACTTCCCGGCGCCGGAAACGCCGCCGCCGCTGCGCAACGGCGCGCTGGCCATGACCTTCGCGCGGCTGCCCAACGGCGCATTCTCGGTGGAGGTCGCCCGCGAGCAGGCGGACGGCACGTGGCTCTGGGCGATCGACCAGCTGAAGCTCGCGCCGCCGAAGGGCTGACGGCCGGCTCGGACGCTCCCGCGCGCTTGTCCCACCGGACGCGATGCGGCAAAGCGGGACCCGCGCGCTCGACGCCGCGCAGAAGACCCGAGCCGACTCGATGCACGACATCCGCGCCATCCGGGAGAACCCGGACGCCTTCGACCGCGACCTCCAACGCCGGGGCCTCGCGCCGCTCTCGGCCGAGCTGATCGCCCTCGACGAGGCGCGGAAATCGTCGGTCTCGGCCGCGCAGGCCAACCAAGAGCGGCGCAACGCGCTGGCCAAGGAGATCGGCGGCGCCAAGAAGGCCAAGGACGAGGAGCGCGCCGCCGCCCTGATGGCCGAGGTCGCGGCCCTGAAGGGCGCCGAGCCGCAGCTGAAGGCGGCGCAGGACGCGGCCGACAAGACCCTGGCAGACCGCCTCGCCGCGATCCCGAACCGGCCGAAGTCCGACGTGCCGGAGGGCGCGGACGAGCACGGCAACGTCCTCTATCGCAGCCACGCCGCGACCCGCGAGCGGCTGACCGAGGGCAAGGAGCATTTCGAGCTCGGCGAGGCCGCGGGCCTGATGGATTTCGAGGCGGCGGCCAAGCTGTCCGGCTCGCGCTTCGTGGTGCTGAAGGGCCAGCTCGCGCGGCTGGAGCGGGCGCTCGGCCAGTTCATGCTCGACCTGCACACGCAGGAGCACGGCTACCTGGAGGTGGCGCCGCCGGTGCTGGTGCGCGACGCCGCCATGTTCGGCACCGCGCAGCTGCCGAAGTTCGAGGACGACCAGTTCTCGGTCTTCAAGGGCCTCGATTACGTCAGGTCGCTGCAGGGGCAGGCGGGCGCGGATGCCGCGCCGGTCAGCGACGAGCATTTCTGGCTCGTGCCCACCGCCGAGGTGCCGCTGACGAACCTCGTGCGCGAGGCGATCCTCCGCGAGGAGGAGCTGCCCCTGCGCTTCACCGCCCTGACGCCCTGCTTCCGGGCCGAGGCCGGGGCGGCGGGGCGGGACACCCGCGGCATGCTGCGCCAGCACCAGTTCAGCAAGGTGGAACTGGTCTCGATCACGACGCCGGAGGAATCCGCCAACGAGCACGAGCGGATGCTGACCAGCGCCGAGGCGGTGCTGAAGAAGCTCGATCTGCCCTACCGGGTGATGACGCTCTGCACCGGCGACATGGGTTTCGCCAGCCAGAAGACCTACGACATCGAGGTCTGGGTGCCCGGCCAGCGCACCCACCGCGAGATCTCGTCCTGCTCGGTCTGCGGCGACTTCCAGGCCCGGCGGATGAATGCCCGCTACCGGGGCAAGGACGGCAAGCCGGCCTATGTCCACACGCTCAACGGCTCGGGCGTCGCGGTCGGCCGCGCGCTCATCGCCGTGATGGAGAACTACCAGAACCCGGACGGGAGCATCACCATCCCGTCGGTGCTCCACCCCTACATGGGCGGGCTCAACCGGATCGAGGGCACCCGCTGATGCGCATCCTGGTCACCAACGACGACGGCATCCACGCGCCGGGGCTCAGTACCCTGGAGGAGATCGCCCGCGAGCTCTCGGACGACGTCTGGGTCGTGGCGCCGGAGAGCGACCAGTCCGGCGTGTCGCACTCGCTCTCGCTCAACGATCCGCTGCGGCTGCGGCAAGTCTCGGAGCAGCGCTTCGCCGTGAAGGGCACGCCGTCGGACTGCGTGATCCTGGGCGTGCGCCACATCCTGGGCGATCACGGGCCGGACCTCGTCCTGTCGGGGGTCAACCGCGGCCAGAACGTCGCCGAGGACGTGACCTATTCGGGCACGATCGCGGCCGCCATGGAGGGGACGATCCTCGGCATCCGCTCCATCGCCATGAGCCAGGCCTACGGCGCGGGCGGGCGCGGCGCGCTCAAGTGGGACTGCGCCCGGACGCACGGCGCGAAGGTCGTCCGGAAGATCCTGGAGACCGGGATCGAGCCCGGCATCCTGGTCAACGTGAACTTCCCGGACTGCGAGCCGGCCGACGTGCAGGGCGTCGCGGTGGCGGCGCAGGGCTTCCGCAACCAGGCGCTGCTGTCGATCGACGCGCGTGTCGACGGGCGCGGCAACCCGTATTTCTGGCTGGCCTTCGCCAAGGCCCGGTTCGAGCCGGGCCACGGCTCGGATCTCAAGGCCATCGCCGAGAAGCGGATCTCGGTGACGCCCCTGCGCCTCGACCTCACCGACGAGCCGACGCTGACGCGCTTCGCGCAGGCTTTCGCCGAGTGATCGATCTGGGCAGCCTGGAGGAGGCTGCCGGCAACGCGGCCTTCGTGATGGCGCTCCGGGGCCGCGGCCTGCGCGATACCGCGGTGCTGCGGGCCATGGAGCAGGTCCCGCGGGACACCTTCGCGCCGCCGCCGCATCGGGAGCACGCGCGGCGCGACATCGCCCTGCCGCTGTCGTGCGGAGCCTCGATGACGGCGCCGTCGACGGTGGCGCTGATGCTGGCGCAGCTGCGGATCGAGCCCGGCCAGCGCGTCCTGGAGATCGGCACGGGCTCGGGCTACGTGACCGCGCTGCTCGCCCAGCTGGGCGCCGGGGCGGTGCTCAGCCTGGAGCGCTACACCTCGCTGGCCGGGGCGGCGACGCGGCGGCTCGCGGCCCTGTCCGAGGTGCATGTGGTCCGGGCGGACGGCTTGGCTCCGGACCTGCCGGACGGCGGCTTCGACCGGATCCTCGTCCACGGCAGCGTTCCCGCGATCCCATCGCACTGGCGCGCGGCCCTGGAACCGGGCGGACGGCTGGTGACGGGCCTGCGCGGCGACGGCGGCTGCCGGGTGGCGGTGCTGGCGACGCCGGAGGCCGAGCCGGAGCTCGGCGCGCCGGTGCGTCTGGCGGCCCTGGTGCCGGGACTGGCGCAGGTACTCTGACAACCCTCCGTCATCGCGCGCGGCGAAGCGACCCGTGGCCGCGCGCCCTCCGCAGGCGTGGCGCCGCTGGATTGCTTCGCCCCGCTCGCAAAGACGCCGCCGCTATCCGACGCGCCGCGCCCCCCACCACAGGCGCCACAGCCGGCGCCAGCGCGGCAGCTCGACGGGCGTGTTGAGCGGGTCGTAGGAGGCCCGCTCCATGGCGGCGAGGTAGGGCTCCACCAGGGCCGTGGGCAGGAAGGCGGCGCCCGCCGAGGGCGCGATGGTTGGGCGGGCCGCCTCGAAGGCCTTCAGGTGCTGCCGGGCGAGGGCGCGCAGGTCGGCGCAGGCCCGGCGCAGGCCCGGACCGCCGCGGCCCGTCACGATATCCTCGCGGGTGACGCCGTAACGGCCGAGGATGTCGGCCGGCAGGTAGACTTGCCCCGCGCGGGCGTGCCAGGGCAGGGCGCGCAGGAGCCCGGTGATGCCGTACGCCACGCCGGCATGCCCGGCCGCGCCCGCACCGCCCGGTTCGGTGCCGTTGCCGATCACGAGGCTCGCCAGCCGGAACAGCGCCGAGGCGGTCTCGCCGCAATAGCCCTCGAGGTCGTTCACCCGGGGCATCGGGTCCTCGTAGAGGTCGAAGACGCGGGCGTCGATCAGGTCGACGAAGGGCTGGCGCCCGAGGCGGTTCGCCCGGATCGCCTCCTCCAGGGCGGCCGCCACCGGGTTGGCGCGCACGTCGCCGCGCGCCTCGCCCTGCAGGGCGTCGCGCCACCATTGCAGGCGGATCTCGCCGGCCATCGGGTTCGAGACGGCCTCGCGCACCCGCGCGATGGTCAACGAGAAGGCGTAGAGGGCGAAGAGGTGCGGGCGGGCGGCGGCCGGGGCGAACAGGGTCGCGTAGTAGCGGTCCGGGTCGCCGGCCCGCACGAGGCCCTCGCAGTGGGACTGCGCGAAGGCGAGCCCGGTCTCGGCGGTCTGGCCGTCGACCTCCGGCATCAGGCCACCGCGATCAGCGCGGCGGCGACCTTGCGGTTCTCGGCCACCAGGATGTTGTAGGTCCGGGCCGCGGCGCCGGTCTGCATCACGTCGAGGCCGACGCCGAGATCCTTCAGCCAGCCCCGGAGCGCGGGATCGATCGCCGCGATGTCGAGGCCGGTCCCGACGAGCAGCAGCTCGATGCCGTCGGCCTCGGCCTGAACCGGGCGCAGGGCCGTGCGGTCGATGGCCCGCGGCTCCGTCACGTCCCAGGCGCGGACCCCGGAGGGCAGCAGCAGGATCGAGCCGCGATGCGACATCCCGGCGAAGCGGAATCCGCCGTTGCCGTAGGTGTCGATGATGTGCCGCCCCGGCACGAAGCCGGAGTCGAAGCTCTTCGGGCTTGGCTGATCGGCCATCTCGGGAAAGGGACTACTCCGCCGGTTGCGGGACGCCGGACCGCTCCGAGGCCGCGCGGGCGCCCGAGAGCATCAGGCCCAGATAGATCAACACCGGCGTCGAGACGAAGATCGCCGAGTAGGTGCAGATCAGGACGCCGCAGAGCATCACCACCGCGAAGCCCTTGATCGCCTCGCCGCCGAACAGCACCAGCGCCAGCAGCGACAGCGCCGACGAGATCGACGTCATCACCGTGCGCGACATGGTCGAGTTGATCGACAGGTTGAGCAGGTCGACGGTCGGAATGGTCTTGTACCGGCGCATGAGCTCGCGGGTCCGGTCGAACACCACCACGGTCTCGTTCAGCGAGTAACCGACGATCGTCAGGATCGCGGCGATCGAGGTCATGTTGAACTCGATCCGGCTGATGATGAACACGCCGACGGTCAGAACGATGTCGTGGAGGGTGCCCACGATGGCGCCGAGCGCCAGCTCCCGCTCGAACCGGAACCAGAGGTAGAGCAGCACCGCCACGACGGAGAGCACGACGCCGAGCGTGCCGGACTGGACGAGCTCGCCGGAGACGCGCGGACCGACGGTCTCGGTGCGGCGGAAATCGTAATCCTTGTCAAAGGCGGCGTGCGCCTTGTTCATCACCGCGGTCTGGCCCTGCTCGCCGGGCTGGAGCGGCAGGCGGACCAGCACGGTGCCCTGGTTGCCGAGTTCCTGAACCTCCGGCTCGCCGAAGCCGAAGCCCGCGGCCGTGTGCCGGATCGACGCCACGTCCGCGGTGCCGGACTTCGCCTGCAGCTCCACCAGGGTGCCGCCCTTGAAGTCGATGCCGAAATTCAGGCCGATCGTCAGGAACAGCGCCACGGTCGCGAGCGACAGCACCGCCGAGAGCGGGAAGGTGAAGCGCCGGAATCGCATGAAGTCAAAATGCGATTCATCGGGCCAGAGGCGGAGCAGGCGCATGGTCGGTACTCTATTCGCGGACATCGCGATGGAGGACGGTCGAGGCGCGGGTCCCCTCTCCCGTGCGGGACAGGGGGGTCACGTCGCGCCGCCCGCGCTCCCTCGATGGCCTCCCAGACTAATCAGAACGGCAGGGTCTTCGGCCGGAACGTATTGTACCACACCGCGATCATCATCCGGGTCAGCGTCACCGCGGTGATGACCGTGGTGAGGATGCCGAGGATGAAGACCACGGCGAAGCCCTTCACCGGGCCCGAGCCGAGGAAGAACAGGATCAGGGCGGCGATCGCCATGGTCGAGTTCGAGTCGATGATGGTGGCGAAGGCCCGGTCGAAGCCCGCCTGCAGCGCCGAGATCAGCGAGCGGCCGGCCCGCTGCTCCTCGCGCATGCGCTCGTAGATCAGCACGTTCGAATCCACCGCGGTGCCGATGGTGAGCACGATGCCGGCGATGCCCGGGAGCGTCATGGTCGCCTCCAGCACCGACATCAGGCCGAGGATCAGCCCGACGTGGACGATGAGGGCGATGTTGGCGATGAAACCGAAGGTCCCGTAGGTCGCGAACATGAAGGTCACGACGAGGGCCGCCGCCACCAGGGTCGCGAGCTTGCCGGCCTCGATGGAGTCGCGGCCGAGGCCCGGGCCGACGACGCGGCGCTCGACCACGGTGAATTTCGCGGGCAGCGCGCCGGCGCGCAGCAGGACCGCCAGATCGTTGGCCTGCTGCACGGTGAAATTGCCGGTGATCTGGCCCGAGCCGCCGGTGATCGCCGAGCGGATCACCGGGGCCGACACGACCTCGTTGTCGAGCACGATCGCCATGCGCCGGCCGATATTCTCCGAGGTCGCCTGTCCGAAGCGCTGCGCGCCGCGCAGGTTGAACTTGAAGCTCACCATCGGCTCGTGGGACTGCTGGTCGAAGGACGGCTGCGCGTCGGTCAGCTCGCCGCCGTCGGCCATGACCCGGCGCTCCACCGGGACCTTGGCGCCCTTCTCGTCCTTGGAGGGCAGCATGTCGACGTCGCCCGAGGGGCTGTCGGCGAGCATGCGGAACTCGAGCTTGGCGGTGGAGCCGAGCAGCTTCTCGAGCCGCTCCGGGTTCTGCTCGCCGGGCACCTGGATCAGGATCCGGTCCGCGCCCTGCTGCTGGATCGAAGGCTCGGTGGTTCCGGTCGAGTCGAGGCGGCGCCGGATGACCTCGATGCCCTGGCTCACGGCCCGGCGGGTGCGGTCGGTGATGCCGGCATCGGTGAGGGTCAAGCGGATCACCCCGCCCGGCTGCTCGGCGATGTCCAGGGTGCGGGCCGCCGTCTGGCCGATCGAGGTGGTGATCGGCTGCGACAGCTCCTGGAGCTTCGGCAGGACCTTGGCCCGGGCGGCGGCGTCGTCGATCTTCACCTGCACGCCGCGCGGCAGCAGGCCGATGCCGCCGTCGGCGCGGACGTTCTCCTGCTGGAGCACGCGGCGCACGTCGTCGCGCAGGGCCTTCGCCTGCGAGGCGATCAGTTCGTTCTGGTCCACCTCGAGCAGCAGCTGCGAGCCGCCCTGCAGGTCGAGGCCGAGCACGATCGCGCGCGTCGGCACCACCCAGCTGGGGAACCAGGGGGGCAGGCTGGCGACGAAGCTCTTGCGCTGCTCGGGCGAGAAGAAGCTCGGCACGGCGAGCATCAGCCCCACCAGGATCAGGCCCAGTGTCGCGATGATCTTCGCACGGGAGAAGCGCAGCATCGGCCGTCTTTTTCTCTTTTGGGCCGGCGCGCGGCGCCGGCCGGTTCAACCGGGAATCAGGCGGCCTTCACCGTGCCCTTGGCGCGGACCTCGGAGATCATCGACCGGACCACCCGCACGCGCACGTTCGGGGCGATCTCGACCTCGATCTCGGCCTGGTCGTCCGAAGCCTTGGTCACGCGGCCGACGAGGCCGCCGTTGGTGACGACCGTGTCGTCCCGGCGCACGGACTTGAGCAGCGCCTGGTGGTCCTTGACCCGCTTCTGCTGCGGTCGCAGGATCAGGAAGTACATGATCACGAAAATCAGGACGAACGGGACCACCTGAAAGGCGATCTCCGCTCCGCCAGCGGCCGCACCGGCCCCTTGCGCGAAGGCGGGGGTGATCAACGAGCGTCTCCTGCGAATGGCGCGCAGGCCTGCCGCCGGATGTGGCGCCCGCAGACCTGTCGAAAAGCGCGCGGACTATAGCCAGGGGCTTCCCGAAAGCAACGCCGAACCGCCGGGCATCGGCGGCGCGCTCATAGCAGGGCGCGTATCGCCGCCGCGAAGGCGTCCGGCGCCTCCTGGGGAAAGTTGTGGCCGACCCCCGCGACGATCTCACGCCGGTACGGCCCGGTGAAATGGCGGGCGTCGGTATCCGTGGCGGGCGGCGGCCCGACGCCGTCATCGGCGCCGAGCAGCACGATCGACGGCACGGCGATCGCCGGCTGGGCCGCCAGCCGCCCCTCGATCGCCACCAGCGCCGGATCGCTCGAAACGAGGCCGAAGCGGTGGCGGTAGGAATGCACCACCACGTCGACGAAGTCGGGATTGTCGAAGGCGCGGGCGGTCCGCGCGAAAGTCTCCGCGTCGAAGGCCCAGGTCGGCGACCACAGCTGCCACAGCAGGCGGCAGAAGGCGTCCCGGTTCTCCGCGAGGCCAACGCGGCCGCGCTCGCCGTGGAGATAGTACTGGTACCAGAGGCGGTACTCGGTTTCCGGCGCGGCCGGCCGCCCGGCGGCCGGGATGTTCTGGATGTTGTAGCCGACGCCGCAGCTGACGAGGCCCCGGGCCCGGCCCGGCCAGAGCGCCGCCACCACGCAGGCGGCCCGGCCGCCCCAATCGTAGCCGGCGAGCACGGCGCTCCCGACGCCGAGGGCGTCGAGGAAGGCGAGCAGGTCGGCCCCGAGCGCCGCCTGCTCGCCGGAGCGCGGCGTGGCGGCATCCAGGAAGCGCGTCGGCCCGTAGCCGCGCAGGTACGGCACGAGACAGCGCACGCCGTCGGCGGCGAGCTGCGCGGCCGCGGCCGCGCAGGCGTGGACGTCGTAGGGGAAGCCGTGGAGCAGCACCGCCGTCGGCCCGCCGGCCGGACCGGACTCGAGATAGGCGACCTCCAGGACGCCGGCCCGCACGCGCTTCATCGATGGCTCCCGGGTTCGTGACGCCGGGATCCTAGCCGGTTCGCCGCGCAATTGCCGCACGCGCTTGCCGTCGCCGGTTCGCGCCCGACTTCACCCTGCGACGAAGAAGCGCGACGGTGGAGAACCATGGGCCTGCTCGACGGTGCGAAGACCCTGATCGGCGATGTGGTTGCGGCGGCCGACCGGGCCCTCGAGGAGACCGGCAGCGGCAAGCTCGCCCTGTCGCTGGCGAAGTTCTATCCCGGCGGCCTCCCGTCCTTCCTCGACCGCCTGCGGGAGACCGGGCACGGGGAGGCGGTGGCATCCTGGCTCGGCTCGGGCGCGCGGCAGACGGTGCCGGAGAGCGCCATCGCGGCCTGCCTGCCGCAGGGCGTGACCGAGCGCCTCGCGTACGATCTCGGCGTTCCGGAGGCGCGGGTCCCCACAGTGCTGGCGGAGTTCCTGCCCGCGGCGGTCGCCGACCAGAGCGAGAACGGCACGCTGAAGCCGCAGCCGAATTTCAGCACCCAGGTCCGCTGATCGCCCACCTCACGGGGCGGCGCACTTCATCTGCGGCGGCGCGGTCGCGCAGCTCAGGTGGCAGCTCTGCCTGGCGAAGCAGAACCACGACAGTTCGCCGCTCTTCAGGCAGGAGCCGCCACAATGGCGGTACGTGCCATAGAGCGGCCGAACGAAGACGGCATCCGCTAGAGGGCGCTCTTGAGCAAAGCGCTCCTGCACCGGACGCGTCGCTTCCGCGTCCGGCAGGGCCGCGGAGACGGACGCGACCGCGAGCACGCATGACAGCGCCAGGGATCTCATGAGAGCCGACCGCGGACCGATGTCCCGGCCGGCATTCCGGACCAAAGGCCGATCGCTGTCGACTAAATTGCGGTTCACACCGGCGCGTCGCGGACCACCGGCCTCTCCCGCTTCGCGGAGATTGCTCTAGACTCGCGCCACTGACCATTCGACGGGGGTCCACATGAGTCTGCTCAACACTCTCGGCGGCTCGCTGGGGCAGATCGCGCTGAAGGCACTGCCGGGCGTGATCCAGCAGGTGCTGCCCGGCGGACTGAACGCGCTGCTCGATCAGCTCCGGCGCTCCGGCTACGAGAGCCAGGTCAATTCCTGGCTCGGCCGCGGCCCGAACGAGCCGATCACAGCCGAGGATCTGCGCAAGGTCCTCGACAACGAGCAGGTGCGCCAGATGGCGGAGAAGCTCGGCGTTCCGATGGACCAGCTGTTCCCGACCCTGGCGCAGGCCCTGCCCGAGACCGTCGACCGTCACAGCCCCGAGGGGACGCTGCAGGCGCCGAAGGCTTAGGACAGCCGGCGCGGGTCGCGAGCCGGGGCGGCCGGACGGCGGACGACGCGAAACGGCGGCCCCGTCCGGGACCGCCGCCGCATCTTGCCTCTCGTTCGGTGCCGCGCGGGCCGGCCTCGGCCCCGCGCGGTCCGTCTCAGTTGCTGGCGAGCTGGGACATCGGATCCACGGGCGCGCCGCCCTTGCGGATCTCGAAGTGCAGCTGCGGCGAGGTCACGTTTCCGGAGGCGCCGGACTTCGCGATGGTCTGGCCGCGCTTGACCTTCTCGCCGGGCTTCACGTCGATCTCGCCGTTATGGGCGTAGGCCGAGACGTAGCCGTTGGCGTGGCGCACGAGGACCAGCTTGCCGTAGCCCTTCACGTCGGAGCCGGCATAGGCGACCGTGCCCTCCTCGGCGGCCTTGACCGGAGTACCCTCCGGCACGGCGATGTTGATGCCCTCGTTGCCGGAGGTGCCGTAGCCGGAGATCACCCGGCCCTTGGCGGGCCAGCGGAAGTTCTCCGTCGCCTCGGCCACGGAGCCGGTGGCGGCGGGCTCGGGCTTGGCCGGCGCGGCAGCGACCGGGGCCGCCTTCGGCGCCTCCTTGGCGGCGACCTTCTCGACCTTCTCGGCGGCGGCAGCCTCCTTGGCAGCCTCCTTGGCGGCCTTCTGGGCGGCTTCCTTGGCGGCCTTCGCCTCGGCCAGCTTCTGGGCGGCCTCCGCCTTCGCGGCGGCCTTCGCCTCGGCCTTGGCCTCCTGAGCCTTCGCCTCGGCCTTCGCCTTGGCCTCGGCCTTCGGATCCGCCTTCTTCTCGTCGGCCTTCTTCTCGTCCGCCTTGGCGACCTGTCCCGGGCGCACGTGCTTCGGCTTCTCGCCCTCCTTCAGGGCGACGTCCTTGCGGGTCTTGGCGTCGGCGACCTTGCGGGCGGCGGCGTCGCGGGCGAGCGCCTCCTTGCGCTCCGCCTCCTTCTCGGCGGCGGCGGCCTTCTGCGCGGCCTCCTTGGCGGCCTTCGCCTCGGCCAGCTTCTGGGCGGCCTCCTTGGCGGCTTCCTTGGCCTCCTCTCGCTTGGTCGCGATCTTGTTCTCGACCTGCTTGGCGTCCTCGCGCTTCTCCTCGGCGGCCCGGGCCGGCCGGGCGGTCATCGGGGACGCGGCGGGGTTCAGCCCGGAGGCGTTGTAGACCGGGATCACGATCTGGCGGCCGGGCGTGATCTGGTTCGCGTTGCTCAGGCCGTTGGCGGCCAGGATCGCCGAAGCGGGCACGCCGAAGCGGGTCGACATCTGGTTCAGGCTGTCGTTGCGCGACACGGTGATCTGCGTGCCACCCTCGGCGCTCCAGCCGACCTTGCCGGTCGAGGCGACGCGGGTCGCGGGGGCGGCGGCGTTGGTCTGAACCGGCGTCGCGGCGGCGGACGGCCGCGCGGCGGCGGGGGCGCCGAGCGCCTCCGACTGGATGCGGCCCGTCCGGACCGGCGGGACGGACTTGAGGCTCCCGTCCGGCAGGCTGCCGGTCGCGGAGGGTTCCGAGTCGAACGGGTTCGAGAACGGGTTCGTCAGACGCGACGCGTCCGACGAACAGGCGGCAGCCGCACCGCCGATGATGCCGATGAGCGCGACGCGCGACAGCGTCCGCAACATCTGACCCGTACCGCGCACCCGCATCGACGCACCCGTTTGCCTGACGCAACCTGATGCGCCAATGAAGACGGATTCAGGTTAAGCAACCGTTCCCGTTCCGGCGGTCTGCGACCCTGGAGCGAAGGTAGGTGCAAGGTTTTCGCGCGGCCCAGAGGATGATTCCCGCTCGCGGGATCGTCCCTTTTCGTAACCGGCCGGCACCCCACATCGCATCCATGTTTACCATCCGCGGCGCGCGCGACACCCTGGCCGACCTGCCGGCGCTCGAGACGGCGCGCCTCGCGATCGCCGCCCTCCGGCCTGCCGACGCGCCGGCCGTCCGCGCGCTCACCGACGATCCGGCCATCACCGCGGCGGTGGATTTCCTGCCGACGCCGTTCACCCTGCAAGATGCCGAGGACCTGATTCGCAGCTGCGCCCGGGGCCGGGACTGCTTCCTCGGCGCCTGGACGCGGGACGGCGCGCCCGATCCGCCCGGGCGCGCGCTCGTCGGCGTCTTCGGCACGCACCTGCGCGGCGCCGGCACGATCGAGATCGGGTACTGGGTCGGCGGCGCCGCCCGCGGGCGCGGCTACGCCTACGAGGCCGTGTCGGCGATCCTCGATCTCCTCGGGGGGCGCTTCCCGGCGCGCGTCGTCGTGGCGGAGTGCCGCCCCGCCAACGTCGCCTCCTGGGGCCTTCTGGAGAAGCTCGGCTTCCGTGACACCGGCGAGGAGGGCCATCGGCCGGGCCGGCGCCTGCTCAGGCGGGACTGACGCCCGGGATCGGGCCGGCACCGACGTGCGCGGCCACGAGAAAGCCCCCGGACCGGAGGCCGGGGGCTCGAGGACGACCCGTTTCCTGAAGCGGACCGGGCGGTCCGATCAGAAGGTGATGCCGGTCTCGACCATGTAGCGGTCCTGCGAGGTGCGGTTGCCGGTGCGGCCGAAGCCGGTGCCGAGCGTGCCTTCCGCGAGGTTGCCGCGGGTGATCCCGCCGAGCTCGACGTGGGCGTACTCCACCCGGAAGAAGTAGCGGTCGAAGGTGAAGGTCGGCGTGACGGTCACCGAGAAGGCGTTGCTGCCGGCGCCGAAGCCCAGCAGGTTGGTGCCGCCCGACCCGCGGACGCCGGTCTGCTCGGTGTACTCGACGCGGCCGGCCAGGGCGAAGTTGTCGGTGAAGGAGTAGGCCGCCAGCAGCGCCCCGCCGTAGGTCGAGGCCGAGTTGGCGATGCCGACGCGCAGGTCACGCTCGACGTTGGTGAACTGGAAGTACGGCGAGATGATCCACGGGCCGTTCGCGTAGGTGTAGTTGATGTTGAAGATGCCGCTGTTCTGCTGGAGGTTCGGCGTCGCGAACTGGTAGCGCGGGCTGCGGTCGAGGGCGTTGGTCCGGCCGAGGTTCAGGCCGCCGTTGACGCCGATCGTGTTGTAGTCGTCGAGCTTGTAGGCGACGTTGCCGGTGAACCACGAGATCTCGTTGGAGAAGAACCCGTCCGTGCCGGCGACCGACACCGAGAGCGGCCCGCTGCTGTAGTTGACCTGCACGCCCTGGTTGATGAAGTTCTCCTGCACGAACAGGAGGCCGCGGTTGATGTTCAGGTTCTGGTAGGTGAACAGCAGCTCGGTGCCGATCATGGTGAACATCCGGCCGCCCTGGACCGACCATTCATCGTTGATCTGGATCTTGCCGTAGGCGACCGGGACCGGGCCGAACAGGAGGTCGGTCTGGGTGAAGGTGCTGAGGGTGGGGAAGCCGAGCTGCGGGATCGAGTAGCCGCCGGCCTGGATGTAGAACTGGAACGCGCCCTCGGGCTTCTGGATGATGCCCTGCACGTTCGAGAAGTCGAACCGGGCCGCGCGGTCGCGGTCGTTGGGCGCCGCCGGGGTCGAGAACGACGCGAACGGGTTCGACTGGGTGTAGCCGTAGCCGGTGATGGCGCCGCCCACGTAGAGGTCGCCGAGCGGTCCGGCCGAGAAGCAGCTCGGATTCGGGTTGGCCTTGATCACGCCGCCGTAGGCCGGGCCGAGGAGCGTGGCCTTGCAGGGCTCGGCGGGGGGCGCGACCGGAACCGGCGCCGGAGCCGACAGGTCGGCCGCGAGGATGCTGGTCGAGGACAGCAGCACGGTGGCCAGTCCGGCCAGGGTGGATCGCTTCAGCATGGTGTCGCAGCTCGTTCGGGTTCGTCGACGGCCAAGCTGACATCGCGGTGCGATTGACACAAAATCAAACATAGAGCAGTTGCATAATTTTTGGGCAGTTCCGTATCGCTGATCACGTTCAATGCGGAAATGTGACTTTGCCGCCACAATTGTATCGGAACCCCGGCCTTTTCCTTCCGCGCAGGCCCGGAGGTCTTCCGCGCGGCGCCCCAATTCTACCGAGTCAGGCGGCCGGGCCGATCGGATCGCAGCGAAACCCTCCGAAGTCCTGCCGGGCCAGACGTTCTGCGAACGCCGGCAGGAACAGCATCGCCTCATCGGCGAGGCGCCAGGGCGGGTTGACGACGATCAGGCCGCTGCCGGTCAGCCGCGTCGGGTCGTCCGGCCGGTCGATCAGCAGGTCGAGCCGCAGGGCGGGGCGGGGCAGGGCGGCCCCGAGGTCGCGGACCATCCGGTCGAGGGCCGCGGCGTCCTTGATCGGGTACCAGGCCAGGAACAGGCCGGTCGGCCACTTCGCCACCGCGCGGGCGAGATGGGCGCCGAGGCGCTCGATCTCGCCGGGCACCTCGTAGGGCGGGTCGATCAGCACGAGGCCGCGCCGCTCCGGCGGCGGGATCTGCGCGTTGATCGCGGTCCAGCCGTCGAGGTTCATGACCTTCGTGCGGGGATCGCGCGCGTAGCGGCCCTGCAGGGTCGCGGCGTCCGCCGGGTGCAGCTCGACGAACACGCCCTTGTCGCCGGGGCGGAGCGCCTCGCGGATCACGGCCGGCGAGCCCGGATAGGCGGTGGCGCCGTATCGAGCGCGCACCGCCGCCACCGCGGCCCGGTAGGGCTCCAGCAGCGCCTCCACCTCCGGCGCGAAGGGCGCCGCCATCCGGCCCCAGCCGTCCCGCCACTCGCCGGTCCGGGCCGCCTCGTCGGCCTCGAGATCGTAGACGCCGAGGCCCGCGAAGGCGTCCAGCGCCCGGAACGGCTTGTCCTTGAGGCGCAGGTGGTCGAGCACCCGCGCCAGGACGAGGTGCTTGAGGACGTCGGCGTGGTTGCCGGCGTGGAAGGCGTGCCGATAGTTCATGGCAGCGCGCTGAAGCCGATCCCGGGCGCCGGGTCCAGGGGCCGGTGCGCGAAAGGCGGAAAAAACTCAGCGCGCGGCGTCGAGGCCCACCTCGGGCGCCCGGCAATTGCCGCGGGCGACCTCGGGACAGGGGGTGAAGCCGCGCAGGTCCTTGCCGAAGCAAATCCGGACCTCCTGCAGCTGCCCGCGGGTGCAGGTGACCGCCATCATGTCGGGGCGCAGGCCGCGATTGGCCGCCACGAACTGCCGCGCGATCTCGATCGGCGCGAGGGTCTGCGGCGGGGCGCCGCCCTTGAGCCCGTCGGGGATCGTCACCGCGAGCCGCGCCGCGCGGGCGGCCGCGAAATAGGCGGCGGGATCGAGGCCCGAGCAGGTGCCGTGCTTGCGCCACTCGTACCGGGCGAGACCCTCGCTCGGGTAGACCTGCCCGGCAACCTCCATCGCCTGCCGGGTCGGCGCGCGGTTCACCGCCGAGCAGTTCTGCGGGTACCCGCTCGCGTATTGCGGCCACAGGCCGTGGACGACGAAGCCCAGGCCGCGCCCGGGGGCGCACTGGACGTCGTCCCGGCGGGCGCCCGGCCCCGCGCAGTAGGTCGGCGACCACGACAGGGCGAGGACGTAGAAGTCGAAGTCGCCGGGCGCGCCGCGCCGGGCGAAGCCGCCGTAATCCTGGGCGGCGGCCGGGGCGGCGGCCGACCCGGCGAGGAGCAGGCCCGCGAGGCCGGCGGCGCGCCCGCGCATGGTCAGGGACGCGCCATCCGGCAGGCGGTGGCGTAGGCGTAGGAGAGGTCCCGGTCGAGACCGTGGATGCAGAACTCGACGCCCCAGGTCGCGCCGATGATCCCGAGGCTCTCGCGCACCGAGTAGTCGACCTTGCGGCGGACCCCGTCGGAGGTGGTCACGGTCGCGGTGCAGAACCGGCGCGGATAGGTGTCGAGGCCCCAGGGCCGCCACGCGGTGCGCTCGATCGTGTCGAAGGACAGGATCGTCATCGACGAGTTCCAGAACTTCGCCTCCTTCTCGGCGAAGTTGGTCGAGACCCGCTCCAGCACCGACGGGTCCTGGCAGCCCGGGATCTGCGCGTCGAACGGGAAGATCCGCTCCTCGGCGGGCTCGATGTCCTCCCGGGCCGACCGGGCGAGCGCCGGCTGGGCCAGGGCGAGAAGGGCCAGCCCGAGGGCGAAGCCGTGAAGAACCGGGCGCATGGCGCGTGCCTCGACGGATGTGCGATCCTGCATTCGCGAACGATGGCTTCGCCGCGCCGCCAGTCAAGCTCCGGCAGTCCCGCGCCGGCGCTTTGCCGGCCTGTGCGGCGCGGCCGCTACAGTCACCGGTCGGGGCGCGGCGCGGGATCGGCGCCCGGCCGGATCCGGCGCCCGGCGCGAGCCCCGCGGGTCGCGCCCGCCTCTCAGTAGATCGGCTCCGCGCTCGGCGGCGCGCCGAGCTGCAGCGGCTCGTCATACTCCTGCGCGGGCTCCTCGTGGGCGGCGGCGACCCGCGGCGCCGGCCGCGCGGGCGGCGCCGCGGTGTAGGCCGAGGCCGCGGCCGGACGGTCGAGGGGCCGGGCGGGCGCACGGGCGACCTGGGTCGCGCTCCCGGCCTTCGACATCGGCGACACGCCGTAGGGATCGTCCTCCTCGACGTCCACCGGCGCCTGAGGGCCGGCGGGCTGGCGCTGCGGCGGGATCGGGCGGCTCAGCGGCCGCTCGGCCCCGGTGCCGAGCTGCGGCGTGAACTTGATCAGCGGCTTGCAGATCCGGCGCAGACCGCGCGGGTCGTGCCGTGCGAGATCGACGTGGATGTGATCGTAGTGGAACACGTTCGAGCCGGGCGCCAGCACGGTGGTGAAGCGCTGGCAGGCGCCCAGGAAGATCTCGCGCAGGAAGCCCTGCTCGGCCTCCGTGCCGCGCCAGCCGCCCTTGACGGTGATCACGTGGCCGTCGGCGAGCTTGATCGACATGACGTCGATCGCGTTCCCGAAACCGTGCTCGGAGAGCTTGGCGCCGGGCTGGTTGTTGCGGCCGCGGCAGGAATAGGAGCCGGCGTTGATCTCGGCCACCGGCACGCCGAAGTAGAGGTTGGCGGCCGGCTGGATCGTGTCGGCGAGCCACGCCTCGGCCTCGGCCAGCGCCGGGCAGCCCAGCGTCATCCGCTGCTTCAGCAGGACGGAGCCGCTGCCGAGCCGCGTCACCCGGAAGGGCTGCTGCATGCCGCAGGGCCCCGGGCCATCCATCGCCGCGATGGGCGTGATGTACTCCGAGGGCTCGACGAGCTTCTTGGCCAGGCAGACCTGCTCCGCCTGATCGCGCCACGGTTCACGTCGCTCGAAATGATTGATCGAGCACGCGGTGAGGCCCGCACCGAACAGCGCAAGGGCCGAGAACAGGGATACGCCACGCCACATGACCCGGACGATGCGCACGGTCGCGTAAAGCGTTCGTCAACGGCGTTTCGGGAATGCCGTCGGCTGTGGCGTCTCGGTTGACAGCGCCGCGGACCGCGGACTGAATGCATTATGCTCTCGCTTCTCGACCTCCGCGCCCGCATCGAAGCCGGCACCCTGACGCCCGCGGGCGCGATCGACCTGTGCCGCGCCGCGATCGCCGCGCGGGAGCCGGACCTGCGCGCGCTGGTCACCCTCGACGCGGCGCCGGCGATCCCCGAGACCGGGCCGCTCGCCGGCATCGCGGTCGGCGTGAAGGACATCATCGACAGCGCGGGCCTGCCGACCCAGATGGGCTCGCCGATCTACGCGGGCTGGAAGCCCCGGGGCGACGCCGCGGTCGTGAGCCGGCTGAAGCAGCTCGGTGCCGTCGCCCTCGCCAAGACCACCACCACGGCCTTCGCCAGCAGCGATCCGACCGAGACGGTCAACCCGCACGATCCCGGCCACACGCCGGGGGGCTCCTCGGCGGGCTCGGCCGCCGCCGTCGGCGCCGGGATGCTGCCGCTGGCCCTGGGCACGCAGACGGCAGGCTCGGTGATCCGGCCAGCGAGCTTCTGCGGCTGCGCGGCGGTGAAGCCGTCGTTCCGGCTGATCCCCACGGTCGGCGTGAAGACCTACTCGTGGGCCCTCGACACGGTCGGGCTGTTCGCCGCCGGGGTCGCGGACGTCGCCCACGCCCTCGCGCTCGTCACCGGGCGGCCGGAGATCGAGCGGGCGGAGGGGGGCTCGGCGCCGCGCATCGCCGTGGTGCGGCAGGATTTCGCCGGCACCCCCGAGCCGGAGGCCGAGGCGGCGCTCACCCGCGCCCGGCAGGCGGCCGAGCGGTCCGGGGCGCGGGTGAGCGACCTCGCCCTGCCGACCGAGCTGGCGCAGGCCTGGGAACGCCACCGCCTCATCCAGAACTACGAGGGTCGGCTGGCGCTGGCCTGGGAGTACGACACGCAGGTCGACGCGCTGCCGCCGCGCACCCGCGCCCATCTCGATGACGGGGCGACGATCAGCCCGGCCCAGTACGATGACGGGCGCCGCCACGGCCATCACGCCCGCCGGGTGCTGAAGGGCCTCTTCGCCGATTACGACGCGATCCTGACCTTCTCGGCGCCGGGCCCGGCGCCCGCGACCCTGGCCTCGACGGGCGACCCGCGCTTCAACCAGCTGTGGACGCTGATGGGCGTGCCCTGCGTGAACGTGCCGGTGCCCGGCCACCGCCTGCCGGTGGGCGTCCAGGTGATCGGCCGCTTCGGCGACGACGGCCGGGCCCTGGCGGTCGCCCGGATGATCGAGGCCGCGCTGCGCGGCTGACCGGCCGCCCGCGCCCGTCGACGGCGCGGGCGCCCGGGGCGCTCAGCTGCTCGGCTGCTCGTGGAGCGTGTCCTCCACGTAGAGCTGCTCCAGCAGGACCTTGATCACCGCCATCAGCGGCAGGGCGAGGGCGATGCCCCAGAGCCCGAAGATCACGCCCAGGATCAGCTGGCCGGCGAAGATCGTGGCCGGCGGGATGTCGAGCGCCCGCTTCTGGATGAACGGCGTCAGGCCGTAGCTCTCCAGGCACTGGACCGCGAGATAGACGCCGATCGCGCCGATCACCGCCTTCGTGCCCGAGGCCAGGGCGGCCAGGACGATGACGAGGCCCGCCACCAGCGGCCCGACCGTGGGCACGAAGGCGAGCAGGCCAGCCTGCAGGCCGAGGATCAGCGCGCCGCCGATACCCAGGAAGGCGAGGCCGGCCCAGGTGCACAGGAAGATCACCGCCATGATAATCAGCTGGCCGAACAGCCAGTGGCGGAGGGTCTCGCCGGCCCCGTCGAGGACCTGGCTGGCCCGCCAGCGCTTCGCCGGCGGCACGAACCGGACGACCCCGTCCCGGTAGGCCTTCGGGTCGGCCGCGAAGGCGAGCCCCAGGAAGGCGATCACCAGCACGTTGCCGAGGGCGTCGAACAGGCCCAGGATCACCGCCGCGGCCGGCCCCAGGACGCTGCCGGCATCCGACACCATCGAGCTGCCGCCCTTCAGCAGGCCGTTGGCGAGGCCGCCGAGCCCCCCCTCTCTCTGGCCCGCATCCGTCGAGCCGTCCTTGCCACCGCCCTGCGGCGCGAGGCTCGGCACGTCGATGCCCCGCTCCGACAGCCAGCCCGTGACGGTTCCGGCCTGATCCTTGATCGTCGTCCCGAGGTCGCGGCCCTGCTGGACGATGGTGGCGCCGCCGTAGCTCCCGAAGCCGATCACCGCGGCGGCGACCGCGAGGCTGGCGATGGACAGCCGCAATCCTCGCCGGAGGGGCAGGACGCGGCCGAGCCCGCGGGTCAGGCCGTCGAGGAACACGCCGAGGAGCACCCCGGCGAAGATCAAGAGGAGCGTGCCGGCCGACATCCAGGCCAGGGCCAGCGCCACCACGAAGCACACCACGGCGATCCCCGAGGCCGCCAGCGGTGCGGCCCCGCGCCAGGGCCCGACGGGGCCGTCCAGTTCCTGAAGGCTGCTGTCCGACATCGTCGCTCCTAAACCGCGGGCTCACGAACGCCGTGGGCTCTCAGGGGTCAAGTCCGGCGGCCGGCTTCTGTGCAATCCGGGGTGGGGATGCGCGTCCGCGCGTCGTCCGCGCGTCGTCCGCGCAAGTCGCCGGACCGCAGGCTCCGGCCGCCGGGAGCCGCACCGTCGGCACGGACGGCGACCGACAGGGTCCGCCCCTCGGCCCGGGCCGGCCCATCGACACCGGCCATCGGCCCGGCGGCGTGGTCCGTCCCGGACTCGCGCGTCGGTGCCGCGGGCGCGGCCCCGATCATCGCGCCGATCGTCGAGCGCCCTGGGGCAGCCTGAGCGCGACCCCGGGCACGGCCATCAGGCCCAGCGGCCGGCCGCGGCCTCGTCGTGGGCCGCCGCCTCGACCCAGCCGCCGGTCGTGCCGTCGGCGAGGTGCTCCCGCTTCCAGAACGGGGCGCGGGTCTTGAGGTAGTCCATCAGGAAGTCCGCGGCCTCGAACGCCGCGACCCGGTGGCTGGCGGCGGTGACCACCAGCACGATGCCGTCGCCCGGACGGACCAGGCCGTGCCGGTGGATCACCCGCAGGGCCTGGAGCGGCCAGCGCGCCATCGCCTCGTCGGCGACGCGCCGGATCTCGGCCTCGGCCATGCCGGGGTAGTGCTCCAGCTCGAGGGCGGTCAGCCGCCCGCCCTCGTCGCGGCACAGGCCGGTGAAGGTCACGACGGCGCCGGCCCGGCCGCCCAGCGCGGCGCTCAGGCCGGCGATCTCGGCCGCGGTGTCGAAGGGCTCGGCCTGGATGCCGACGCTCGGGACGGGGGCGCTCATGGCCCGATCCATAGGAGTCCCCGGCTTCGCGGACCAGCCCCGTCCCTGTCACACCCGGTCCCGCCTCTATATGACACGGTCCGTCGCGCCCTGCCGGCCCGGCGCGCGGCCCGCCATCGTCCGGATGTCCCCGCGCGCTCCGGACGGCGCTGGAGAAGGATACCCGCGTGACCCCCGACCTGATCCTGCCCTACGAAGGCGAGCAGCCGGACTTCGCCAGTCGCCCCGTCTGGTGCGGCCGCGGCAGCACGGTGATCGGCGCCGCCCGGATCGGCGCGCAGGCCTGGATCGGCGACGAGGCGGTGATTCGCGCGGACGGCCAGACCGTCACCCTCGGCGACCGCTTCTGGCTCGGCCACCGCTCGACGGTGCACATCGCCACCGCGACGCACGGCACCCGGTGCGGCGACCGGGTCACGGTCGGGCGCAACAGCGTGGTCCACGCCTGCACGCTCGGCTCCGACGTCGTCGTCGAGGACGACGTGGTGATCCTCGACGGCGCCGAGGTCGGCGACGGCGCGGTCCTCGAGGCCGGCGCGACGGTCTTCCCCCGGGCGACGCTGCCCGGCGGCTTCGCCTACGCGGGCAGCCCGGCCCGCCCCAGCCGCGCGATCGGATCCGACGAGGTCGCCGAGCGGGCCGAGCGGTTGCGCGAGCGGATGGGCGACGGGCCCGCGCTCCCGGCCGGGGAGGCGCTGGAGGTCGAGGACAGCGTCTTCGTGGCGCGCACCGCCCGCCTGCGCGGACGGGTGAGCCTCGGCGCCGGCGCGAGCGTGCTGTTCTGCTGCGACCTCAACGCGGAAGTCGGACCGATCGTGGTCGGCGCGGACACCAACATCCAGGACAACACGGTGATCCGCACCCGGGCGGACGGGGTGGTGATCGGGCGGGACACGACCATCGCCCACAATGTCCGGATCGCCGATTGCCGGATCGGGGCGCGGGCGCTGATCGGCATCGGCGCGACGATCGCGGCCGGCACCCTCATCGCCGACGACGTCATGCTGGCGGCCGGGGCCACCACCGATCCCGGGCAGATCCTGGAGGCCGGCTACCTCTGGGGCGGCCGCCCCGCCCGCATCCTGGGGCCCCTCGACGCCGAGAAGCGGGCCATGATGATCCGCATCGTCGAGGGCTACTGCCGGCACGGCCGGGAATACCGGGCCGCGCAGGAGGCGCTGGCCTGACGGCTCGCCGTCAGTGCTGACGGCCCGCCGTCAGTGCTGACGGCCCGCCGTCAGTGCTGCAGGATCTTCGACAGGAAGGTCTGCGCGCGCTCGGAGCGGGGGCTGCCGAAGAACTCGTCCTTCCGGGCGTCCTCGACGATCTCGCCGCGATCCATGAAGATCACCCGGTCGGCGACCTTGCGGGCGAAGCCCATCTCGTGGGTCACGACCATCATGGTCATGCCCTCCTTGGCGAGCTCCACCATCACGTCGAGCACCTCGCCGACCATCTCGGGGTCCAGCGCCGAGGTCGGCTCGTCGAACAGCATCACCACCGGGTTCATGGCGAGCGCCCGGGCGATGGCCACGCGCTGCTGCTGACCGCCCGAGAGCTGCCCCGGGAACTTGTTCGCGTGGGCGCCCAGGCCGACGCGGGCGAGCAGGTCGAGGCCGCGCTTCTTCGCGTCCTCGCCGCTGCGGCCCAGCACCTTGCGCTGGGCGATGGTGAGGTTCTCGGTGATCGACAGGTGCGGGAACAGCTCGAAGTGCTGGAACACCATGCCGACCCGCGAGCGGAGCTTCGGCAAATTGGTGGCCTTGTCGGCGACCTTCGTGCCGGCCACCGTGATCTGGCCCTTCTGGAAGGGCTCCAGGGCGTTGACGCACTTGATCAGGGTCGACTTGCCCGAGCCCGAGGGACCGCAGACGACCACGACCTCGCCCTTGGCGACCTGGGTGCTGCAGTTCGTCAGCACCTGGAAGTCGCCGTACCATTTGCTGATGTTGTCGATGGCGATCATCGTCTCGCCGGGGGCCACCGCCTGGGCGCCGGAGATCAGGCTGCCCGGCTGCAGGCCGGCATCCTTCGGCGCGTGGCTGGCATCGGCGACGGGTTCGGCGGCGGTGGGGGCCGGCATCGGGGACGAGGTCATGACACGGTCTCCAGTGTCGGTCAGCGGATGATGGCCACGCGGCGCTGCAGGCGGCGCACGAGGTACGAGGCCGAGAAGCAGATCGCAAAATAGACCACGGCGGCGAAGACATACATCTCGACGAGACGGCCGTCGCGCTGGGCGACCTTCGAGGCGGCGCCCATGAAGTCGGTGAGCGAGAGCACGTAGACCAGCGACGTGTCCTGGAACAGGATGATGGTCTGGGTCAGCAGCAGTGGCAGCATGTTGCGGAAGGCCTGGGGCAGGATCACGTTGCCCATGGTCTGCCAGTAGTTCATCCCGAGGGCCTGGGCGGCCGCCGTCTGACCCTTCGGGATCGACTGGATGCCGGCGCGCATGATCTCCGAGAAGTAGGCCGCCTCGAAGGCCATGAAGGTGATCAGGGCCGACGGGAAGGCGCCGACCTGGATCGGCGTCGAGGATCCGGTCAGATAGGCGCCGATATACGGCACCAGGAAGTAGAACCAGAAGATCACCAGAACCAGCGGCAGCGAGCGGCAGAGCTCGACGTAGGCCTTGGCGAGGTGCCACAGGCCGGGAATGCCCGACAGGCGCGCCATCGCCAGCAGCGTGCCGATGATGACGCCGCCCACGGCGGCCATGGCGGTGAGCGTCACGGTGAAGACCATGCCCTGACCGAACAGGTAGGGCAGGGACGAGACGATGACGGAGAAGTCGAAATTCGAGAGCATCGGGGCCTGTTACCGGTGGCCGTCGGGCGGGGTGGCGGAGCGGAAGCGGGCGGCCCTCAGCGCTGGCCGGGGATGGCGACCGCCTTCTCCAGGAAGGTCGCCGCCGTGACGACCACGAGGTTGATGATCACGTAGAGGATCGTCGCGGCCGTGAAGGCCTCGAACACCTGGAACGAGAATTCCTGCATCGAGCGGGCCCGGGCGGTCAGCTCCAGCAGACCGATGGTCAGCGCCACCGACGTGTTCTTGAGATTGTTGAGGAATTCCGAGGTCATCGGCGGCAGGATGATCCGGTAGGCGTTGGGCAGCAGCACGTAGCGGTAGGTCTGATAGGTGGTGAAGCCCATGGCGGTGCCGGCCATGCGCTGGCCCCGCGGCAGCGACTGGATGCCGGCGCGGACCTGCTCGGCCACGCGCGACGCGGTGAAGAAGCCGAGGCAGACCACCGCCGTGTAGAACGGCGCGTCCGGCAATTGCTTGATCGCGTCGCCGATCCGGGTCGGGACCACTTCGGGCAGCACGAAGTACCAGAGGAACATCTGGACCAGCAGCGGCACGTTGCGGAACAGCTCGACATAGGCCGTGCCGATCGCGTTCGCGGGCTTCGACGGCAGGGTGCGCAGCACGCCGACCAGGGAGCCCAGGAAGAAGGCGATCACCCAGGAGCAGAGCGCGGTCGTGATCGTCCACATGAGCCCCGAGAGCAGCATGTCGAGATACGTGCCGTTGCCCTCCGGCGAGGCGTCGAAGAAGATCCGCCAGTTCCAGTTGTAGTTCATCGCGCCGCTTCTACTGTGAACTTACAGAGACGCACCGCGGGCCGGAGCCCGCGGTGCGCATCATGGCATGAAACCGGACCGAACGGGTCTCAGTAGGCCGCCGGATCGGGGCTCGAGATCGGGGTCGTGAACTGCTTCTTCATCTCCGCGCTCATCGGCAGGTTGAGGTTGATGTTGCGCGGCGGGATCGGCTGGGTGAACCACTTGTCGTAGAGGGCCTTGCCCTCGGGGCTCGTGTAGAGCTTGGCGGTGGCGTCGTCCGCGACCTTCTTGAACTCCGTGTCGTCCTTGCGGAGCATGATGCCGTAGGGCTCGGGCTTCGACAGGGCCTCGGTGGAGATCTCGTAGGCGGAGGGGTCCTTCGACGAGGCGGCGAGCGAGGCGAGCAGCACGTCATCCATCACGAAGGCGGCGGCGCGGCCGGTCTCGACCATCAGGAACGCCTCGGCGTGGTCCTTGGCCGGCAGGATCGTCAGGCCGAGCTTGCGCTCCGTGTTGGCCTCGTTGATCTGCTTGATGTTCGTGGTGCCCGAGGTCGACACGACGGTCTTGCCCTTCAGGTCCTCGATCGTGTGCAGGTTGGCCGACTTCTTCGAGACGTAGCGGGTCGCGGTCAGGAAGTGCGAGTTGGTGAACCACACCTGCTTCTCGCGCTCGGCGTTGTTGGTGGTCGAGCCGCACTCGAGATCGATCGTGCCGTTCGCCATCAGCGGGATGCGGGTGGCGGAGGTGACCGGGTTGAGCTTCACCTCGAGGTTCGGGAGGTTGAGCTTGGCCTTCACCGCGTCGGCGATCTTGTAGCAGATGTCCATCGCGTAGCCGATCGGCTTCTGATCGGCGCCGAGATACGAGAACGGCACGGAGGCGTCGCGGTAGCCGATGACGATGGCGTTGGCGTCCTTCACCTTCTTGAGGGTGCCGGTCAGCTCCTGCGCCCCGACGCTCATCGGAGCGAGGACGAGGGTCAGGCCCAGCGCCGCGGCGGCGCCGCGGCGAGCGATATCAGACTGCATCGGTACGGAACTCCTGGATCGGGCCGAACGACATCGGCCGGCGGCGGGGTACGCGGGCCCGCCCGCTCGGGCGACGCCTTTGCAATGATGGTGCCGGGAGAAGGGGCGAAGCGCCGCGCGAGCCTGCGGCTGAGTACGGACAAGTTGCGGCCAAGCCTCTGCGCACGTCCGCAGATGCGGTCCCTGCCGTCCTCATGGCCTCCTCCCAAGCGCTGAGCCGGCCTCACGCTCGCGCCGGCGGCATCATGCACACTTCTTAGGCGTACGCACGCGGTGCGGAGGACGGATCCGCCCGGAAAGCTGACGAATCCACGGTATAGAAAACGACGACGCCGCCCCCCCGCGGTATCGGGAGGCGGCGTCGGACTGAAATCCCGGTTCGTGACCGCGGCTTACTTCGTCAGCTCATTGCCGCTGTAGTCGATCTTGCCGTCGGGTCCCTTCTTCCACTCGTACATGACGTAGTCGGGCCGGGTGATGTCGCCCTTCTTGTCGTAGGCGATCGGGCCGACCACCGTGTCCACCGGCTTGCCCTGGTGCAGCCATTCGGCGAGCTTCTTGCCGTCGCTGGAGCCGGTCTCGGCCATCGCCTTGGCCAGGACCTGCACGGCCGCGTAGGAGTAGAGCGTGTAGCCCTCGGGATCGATGTTCTTGGCCTTGAAGGCGGCGAGCGCCGCCTTGGCGTTCGGGTTCTTGCGGGCGTCCGGCGGGAAGGTGGTCAGCGTGCCCTCGGCCGCGGGACCGGCGATCGCCACCAGCTCGCGGTCGACCATGCCGTCGCCGCCCATCATGGGCGCCTTCAGGCCCTGATCGCGCATCTGGCGCAGGATCAGCCCGGCCTCGGTGTAGTAGCCACCGAAATAAACGACGTCGACGTTGGCGGACTTCAGCTTGGAGACGAGCGCCGAGTAGTCCTTCTCGCCCGGGTTGATGCCCTCGGACATGACCTCCTTGCCGCCCTTGGCCTTGAAGGCCTTCAGCGTCTCGTCGGCCAGCCCCTTGCCGTAGGGGGTCTTGTCGTGGACGAAGGCGACCTTCTTGCCCTTGAAGTGATCGGCCAGGTAGTTGCCGGCGACGGCACCCTGCTGGTCGTCGCGGCCGCAGGTGCGGAACGTGTTCCACATCCCGCGCTCGGTGAACTTCACGTTCGTGGAGGCCGGCGTGACCTGGATGATGCCGGCGTCGAGGTAGACGTCGGAGGCCGGGATCGACACGCCCGAGTTGTAGTCGCCGACGACCATCTTCACGCCGTCGCTGGCGAACTTGTTGGCCACCGAGACGCCCTGCTTCGGGTCGGAGGCGTCGTCGCCGACCGTCACGGTCAGCGTCGTGCCCTTCAGCGTGCCGGCCTTGTTGAGGTCCTCGACCGCCTGGCTCGCGCCGTTCTTGAGCTGCGCGCCGATGGCGGCGCTGTTGCCGGTGATCGGCGCGGCAACGCCGAGCTTGACCTCGGCGGCCTGGGCGGCCGCCGCCATCGCGCCGAGGGCGAGCCCGGCCAGCAGAATCGATCTCATCGCGTACTTCCCCTAAGTGTCAGGACCGCACGTGCGGATCCGGCCGCACTCATCGGACCTCGCCGGCCGCGGGCGCCCGTGCGCGCCATGTCAGCGGTGAGGTCTTCTCGTAGAGCCAGCGGTACTGGCTCGTCATCTGGCGCGTCCGCGTGTAGCGGAAGCCCGCAGCGCCGATGATCATGACGATGACCGCGTCGACCGCATAGTAGTGCAGCGACAGCAGGGTGCCCGAAAACAGGGCGTAGTGAATGAAGCGCACGGCGGCTGCCACCAGAAGCAGCGCCAGGGCGCATTGCCAGAACGGCCGCCAGCCCCGGGCGATGCCGCGGGCGGCCATCCATCCGGCCCACCCGCCCATCACGACGGTCACCAGCAGGAACAGCCAGGCCGACGGCTCCTCGTACAGGATCCCCTGCAGCATGCTCATGTGATGTCCGGTCGATTGCTTCGGTTAACGCGCCCCTCGCCGTCATCGCGAGCGCAGCGAGGTGACCCAGGGGAGCGCAGCCTCGAAAGGTGGGGCGCCGCCCTGGATTGCTTCGCTCCGCTCGCAAAGACGGGGATGCCAATGGCATCAACCGAAAACGGCATCATGCCCCGACCGGGCCGGCATGGCCCCCCTCCAGGTAGGCGGCCTGGACGTTCGGATCGTCGAGCAGCGCCCGACCCGTCCCGCTCATCGTGACCCGCCCGTTGACCAGCACGTAGCCGCGATGGGCGAGCTTGAGGGCGTGGTAGGCGTTCTGCTCGACGAGGAAGATCGTCATGCCGTCAGTCCGGTTCAGCTCCCGGATCGCGTCGAAGATGCCCTTCACCACGAGCGGCGCGAGGCCGAGCGACGGCTCGTCGAGCAGCAGCAGCCGCGGACGGCTCATCAGCGCCCGGGCGATGGCCAGCATCTGCTGCTCGCCGCCCGACATGGTGCCGGCGCGCTGGTTGAGGCGCTCCTTGACCCGCGGGAACAGGGCGCAGACCTTCTCCAGATCCTCGGCGAAGAAGCGCCCGTCATGGAGCGCGGCGCCCATCTGGAGGTTCTCGTAGACGGTCATGCGCGGGAAGACCCGGCGCCCCTCCGGCGACTGGGCGATGCCGAGCCGGGCGATGGCGTGGGTCGGCAGCCGGGTGATGTCGCGGCCGTCGTAGGTGATCGTCCCCGAGCGCGCCTGGGGGCTGCCGAAGATCGTCATCATCAGGGTCGACTTGCCGGCGCCGTTGGCGCCGATCAGCGTGACGATCTCGCCCTCGGCCACGTCGAGATCGACCCCGCGCAGGGCCGCGACGCTGCCGTAATAGGTCGAGACGTCGCGCACCGCGAGGAGCGGCGGCTTCCGTCCCGCCTGGATCGCCCGCGTCTCCTCGACGAGGACGTTGATGCCGGCGACGCTCATGCCGACGCTCCCGTGTGCGCCGCGTCCCCGTGCGGCACGGTGATCCCGACCTCGGCCTCCACGGCCTCGACCTCCTCGTCCTCGACGCCGAGATAGGCGGCGATCACCTTCGGGTCGGCCCGCACATCGGCGGGGGACCCGTCGGCGATCTTCACGCCGTAATCGAGCACGACCACGTGGTCGGAGATCTCCATCACCACCGACATGTCGTGCTCGATCAGCAGCACCGAGGTGTCGTGCGCGTCGCGGATGTGGCGCAGGAGGCCGTTCAGCTCGGCCGATTCCCGCGGGTTGAGGCCGGCCGCCGGCTCGTCGAGGCAGAGCAGCACCGGGTCGGTGCACATCGCCCGGGCGATCTCCAGGCGCCGCTGCGCGCCGTAGGGCAGGGCGCCCGCCGGATCATCCGCCCGCTTCATCAGGTCGATGCGCTCGAGCCAGGCCTTGGCCCGCTCGATCGCCGCGGCCTGCGCGTCCCGGTAGGTCTTGAGGCCGAGCAGCCCGAGGATCGTGTAGCCCGAGGCCCGCATCAGCGGCGCGTGCTGGGCGACGAGCAGGTTCTCCAGGACGGTCATGCCCTGGAACAGGCGGATGTTCTGGAAGGTGCGGGCGACCCGCGCGGTGCGGTTCACCTTGTGGTTCGGAAGCCGCTCCAGCAGGTGCGCCGTGCCGTCGGCGTGCGCCAGCGTCAGCATGCCCTCGGTGGGCTTGTAGAAGCCGGTGATGCAGTTGAACACCGTGGTCTTGCCGGCCCCGTTCGGGCCGATCAGCGCGGTGATGTCGCCGCGGCGCGCCTCGAAGGACAGGTCGGAGACGGCGGTGAGCCCGCCGAACCGCATGGTCAGGTGCTCGACCGTGAGCACCGGCGGGGGGAGGGGGGACGTCGCCATCAGCCGTGCCCCTCGCTGACATGGGCGCCCGAGACCGCGCGCCGCTGGCCGAGCGACACGGACGGCATCCGCTCCGAGATCAGGCCGCGCGGCCGCCAGACCATCATGGCGACCATGGCGAGCCCGAACAGCAGCAGCCGGTACTCGCTGGGGTCGAAGCCCTCGCCGAACACGGCCTTCAGGAACCCGAGATTGCGCAGCATCTCCGGCCCGCCGACCATCGCCACCGCGGCGATCGCGACGCCGACCTGGCTGCCCATGCCGCCGAGGACGACGATCGCCAGGATGATGGCGCTCTCCAAGAAGTTGAAGCTCTCCGGGCTGATGAAGCCCTGGCGCACGGCGAAGAACGAGCCGGCGAAGCCCCCGAAGGCCGCGCCCAGCGCGAAGGCCGTGAGCTTCGTGGCGGTGGTGTCGATGCCGAGCGAGCGGCAGGCGATCTCGTCCTCGCGCAGGGCCTCCCAGGCCCGCCCGATCGGCAGGCGGCGCAGGCGCAGGGTGACGAAGTTGGTGATCAGGGCCAGCCCGAGGATCAGGTAGTACAGGAAGATCAGCCGGTGCATCGAGTCGTACGGGATGCCGAAGGTGGCGGCGAACCCGCCCTCGCCCGCCGTGAACGGGATGCCGAAGAAGGTCGCCCGCGGGATCGACGAGATGCCGGCCCCGCCGCCGGTGACGTCGGTCCAGTTGATCAGGACCAGGCGGATGATCTCGCCGAAGGCCAGGGTGACGATGGCGAGGTAGTCGCCGCGCAGCCGCAGCACCGGGAAGCCGAGGATCATGCCCCACAGGCCGGCGAACAGGCCCGCCAGCGGCAGGCAGACCCAGAACGACAGGCCGAAGGTCGTCGACAGCAGCGCGTAGGAATAGGCCCCGACCGCGTAGAAGGCGACGTAGCCGAGGTCGAGCAGGCCCGCGAGGCCGACCACGATGTTCAGGCCCCAGCCGAGCATGACGTAGGTCAGGATCAGGATGCCGAGGTCGATCCAGTAGCGGGCCGAGGACAGGCCGCCGGTCGCCAGCGCGGAGATCATCGGCAGGGTCAGCGCGACGAAGATGAACAGCCAGAGACCGACCTTCGAGGTCTTCTGCCCGGCGTCGGGCTCGCCGTGCACCGCCTCGGTGGCCTGGGCCGGGGAGGGGGTCAGCGCCCGCCGCGCGTCGCGGCGCAGCAGCACGAGGCGCTGGACGAGGCGTAGCACGAAGATCGCCGCGCAGAGCGCCGCCACCAGCCCCCAGCGCGGCACGAGCACCAGCTCGCTCCCGGGCCCGGGATCGGTCCGGTAGGCGATGATCGGGACGCAGAGGCCGAAGGTGACGAGGGCGTAGAGGGCGGCGTCGCGCAGGATGCCGGCCATCGCGGAGCCGGGGAGAGCGTTCTGCGAGGCGGCCATCAGACTTTCTCGACCTCGGGCCGGCCCAGGATGCCCGACGGCATGAAGATCAGCACGATCGCCAGGATCGAGAAGGCGGCGACGTCCTTGTACTCGATGGAGAAATAGGCCGACCAGAAGGTCTCGATCAGGCCGATGATCAGGCCGCCGAGCACGGCGCCGGGCAGCGAGCCGATGCCGCCGAGCACCGCCGCCGTGAACGCCTTCACGCCGGGCACGAACCCGTCCGAGAAGGACACGACGCCGTAGTACATGAGGTAGAGGACTCCCGCGACGGCCGCGAGCGCGGCGCCGAGCACGAAGGTCAGCGAGATCGTGCGGTCCACGTCGATGCCGAGCAAAGCCGCCATCTTGCGGTCCTGCTCGCAGGCGCGCTGCGCCCGGCCGAAGGGCGTGCGCTGCACGAGGTACCAGAAGCCGGTGAGCAGCACGGCGGTCACCGCCATGATCAGCACCTGCTTCCAGGCCAGGAACACCGCGTAGCCGTCGCGCTCGAACAGCGTGATGCCGCCCGACAGCATCGGCGGGGTCGGCTTGTTGCGCGCGCCCTGCACGACCTGCACGAAGTTCGACAGGAAGATCGAGACGCCGATCGCCGAGATCAGCGGCGCGAGGCGGAACGAGCCGCGCAGCGGCCGGTAGGCCACCCGCTCGATCGCCCAGCCCCACAGGGCGGTCAGCACCATGGCGACCACCAGCACCACCAGGAAGGCCAGCGCGATGGAGCTGACCCCGAGCCAGACCGTCAGCAGCAGGAAGGTGATGAGCGCGATGAAGCAGGAGACCATGAAGACGTCGCCGTGGGCGAAGTTCACCATGCCGATGATGCCGAACACCATCGTGTAGCCGATCGCGATCAGGCCGTAGATCGAGCCGAGCGTCAGCCCGTTGATGAGCTGCTGTACGAAGACGTCCATGAACTCTCGCGCGCAGGTTGCTTGGGCCGCCTACGGAGAGCGCAGGCAGCTTGGCGGGGCAAGTCTCGTACCGCAGCCGTAGCACACCGGCCACCGGTTTCATCGCCGCCCGAGCGTCGCGTGAAAACAGTCGACCACGCCAGTAACGCCCCCTGGCCGGGCTTGCGTGTGGCGCAGTTCCTGCGACACGTTAACGAATTGCAATGCTCGATCATCCCGGGCCCAGGCGAGGAGCAGTACCGATGGCAGGGTCGCGACTCACGACGATGATCTTCATCGGCATGCTCCTCGGCATCGCCGTCGGCTACGCCTGCAGCATCACCTGGCCCGATCCGCAGACCGCCAAGGAGATCGCCGGCTACATCGCGCTGGTCTCCGACGTGTTCCTCCGCTTGATCAAGATGATCATCGCGCCGCTGGTCTTCTCCACGCTGGTCGTCGGCATCGCCCATCTCGGGGATACCGCCTCCGTCGGCCGGGTCGGCGGCAAGGCGCTGCTCTGGTTCGTCGGCGCCTCGTTCTGCTCTCTGATGCTCGGCCTCATCATGGTCAACCTGATGCAGCCCGGCCACAACCTGAACCTGCCGCTGCCCGATGCCGGGGCCGGCACCGGGCTCAAGGCGGCCTCGCTCTCGCTCAAGGAGTTCGTCACGCACCTCGTCCCGAAGAGCGCTGTCGAGGCGATGGCCAACAACGAGATCCTGCAGATCGTGGTCTTCTCGATCTTCTTCGGCGTGGGCCTCGCCGCCCTCGGCGAGAAGGGCCGCCTGCTCGCGCAGGGCATCGAGGGCATCGCCGACGTCATGCTCAAGGTGACGGGCTACGTGATGATGTTCGCCCCCGTTGCGGTGTTCGCCGCCATCGCGGCGACGATCACCACGCAGGGCATCGGCGTGCTCGTGACCTACGGCAAGTTCCTCGTGGAGTTCTACATCAGCCTCGGCGTGCTCTGGACGCTGCTGATGGGCGTCGGCTTCCTGCTGCTCGGGGGCGGCGGCATCATGCGCCTGTTCAACCTGATCAAGGAGCCCTTCGTGCTGGCCTTCTCGACGGCGTCGAGCGAGGCCGCCTACCCCAAGATGCTCTCGAACCTGGAGAAGTTCGGGGTGCCGAACCGGATCACCTCGTTCGTGCTTCCGATGGGCTACTCGTTCAATCTCGACGGCTCGATGATGTACTGCACCTTCGCGGTGATGTTCATCGCGCAGGCCTACAACATCCCGCTGAGCTGGGGCCAGCAGCTCACGATGCTGCTCCTGCTGATGGTGACCTCGAAGGGCATGGCCGGCGTGCCGCGCGCCTCGCTGGTGGTGATCTCGGCGACGCTGTCGCACTTCAACATCCCGGAGGCCGGGCTGCTGCTGATCATCGGGATCGACCAGTTCCTCGACATGGGCCGGTCGGCCACCAACGTGCTCGGCAACAGCGTCGCCACCGTGGCGGTCGCCAAGTGGGAGGGCCAGCTCAGCACCACCGACCAGCGCCTCGACCATGTCGGCACGGTGGCCTCGCCCGCGGAATAGGGGCCGGTCCGGCGAAATCTGCGCGCGCCGCGATGGCGGGCGCAGGACGGCCGCTCTCATGAGCGCTCTCACGGGTGCCCTGAATCGCGGCGTGGCTTGTTCGGTGCCCTTCGGAGGCGGAGTGATGACGATGCGGCTCGTCGCGGTTCTGGCGCTGGCGCTGGCGGCGACGCCCGCCTCCGCCGTCGAGGTGCTCACCGGGACGCTCAGGAGCGTCGCCGAGCGCGGGGAGATCGTCCTCGGCTACCGGGAGAGCTCGGTGCCGTTCTCCTTCGTGGAGGGCAAGCAGTCGGACGGGAGCCCCCGACCGATCGGCTACGCCATCGACCTCTGCGGCGAGATCGCGGACGACATCCAGGCGGCGATCGGCCGGCCGGTGAAGATCCGCTACGCACCGGTCACGGCCGAGAGCCGCATCGAGGCGGTGACCTCCGGCAAGATCGACCTCGAGTGCGGCTCGACCACCGCCAATGCCGAGCGCCGCAAGCAGGTCGCGTTCTCGCCCGTGGACTACATCAGCGCGACGCAGCTGCTGGTGAAGCGCGGATCGGGCATCGCCTCCTACCGGGATCTCGGCGGGAAGACCGTGGTGGTCACGGCCGGCACCACCAACGAGAAGGCCGTGCGCGACCAGTTCGCCCGCCTGAAGATCGACGCGCAGGTGGTGACGGCGCCCGACCACGCCGCCTCCTACGCGATGGTCAAGGCCGGCAAGGCCGACGCCTTCGCCACCGACGACGTGCTGCTCTACGGGCTGATCGCCACGGACGCGAAGGACGGGGCGAACTACACGGTGCTGCCCGACAAGCTCTCCTACGAGCCCTACGGCATCATGTTCCGCAAGGACGATCCGGAACTCGCCGGCCTCGTGCAGCAGACCTTCACGCGGCTCGCCGAGTCGCGGGCGCTGCGCTGGACCTACGAGCGCTGGTTCCTCAAGCGCCTGCCCAACGGCGAACGCCTGGACATCCCGATGTCGAACGACCTGCGGGTCAGCTTCCAGCTGATGGGCCTCGACGGGGGCGAGTGACCGGCGCGGGGACAGGCGCGACGACCGGACGGCGCCTCGCTTTCGCCCAACCGGCACGCGAGGAAGACGCGACCTGATCGCTTCCCTCCCGCCGCGAGCGTGCCACCGTCCATGCTGATCGCCGCGCCCTGTCCGAAACCGCTCGCCCTGGCGCTGGCCGCCGCCCTCGGCTGCGCCGCCTCGGCGGCCACCGCCCACCCGCACGTCTGGGTGACCGCCAAGGCGCAGCTCGTCTACGCGGACGGCAAGCTCGTCGGCGTCCGCGACACGTGGAGCTTCGATCCCGAGTACACGGCCTTCGTCACGCAGGGCCTCGACACCAACAAGGACGGCAAGCTCAGCCCGGAGGAACTCGCCGGGCTCGCCGCCGAGAACACCGCCAACCTCGCCGAGTTCGGCTACTTCACGAAGCTGAAGGTCGGCGGCAAGGAGCAGGCCTTCGGCGATCCGAAGGAGCCGGCGGCGCACATGGACGACCGGGCGCTGGTCATGACCTTCCTGCTGCCCCTGAAGACCCCGGTCCAGCAGGGGCGGGGGGTCGCCGCGCTGGAGGTCTACGACCCGACCTACTTCGTCGCCTTCTCGTTCGCCGAGGGCGCGGACGCCGCCACCCTCGCGGGTGCGCCCCAGGGCTGCGCCGCCACGGTCACCCGGCCGAAGACCGAGCAGCCGAAGACGGCCGATGCCGGGTCGCCGGGCATGACCGAGGCCTTCTTCGAGGCGCTCACCGCCGCCTCGACCTACGGGGTGCAGTTCGCCAGCCGGGTTCTCGTGGCATGTCCGTAGGCATCGGGATCGTCGCCCCCGCCGGGGCGGGACGGCTGGGGCTGAGGCTCGGCCTCATGGCCGCGGCCATCGCGCTGGCCGCGCTTCTCGCGGCCGCGATCGCGTGGCTGGTCGCGCCCGGCCTCGCCGCGCCGCCGCCGCGCTCGCCCTTCGGGATCGGCTTCCGCGAGGCCGCGCCGGCCGCCACGGGTCTCGGCGGCGTCATCCTGGCGCTGCAGGCGAGCTTCTCCCGCAGCCTCAACGCCGCGGTGAGCGCGCTGCGGGGCGGCGGCAGCTGGACCCCGCTGATCGGCCTCGCCTTCGCGTACGGCGTGTTCCACGCCGCCGGCCCGGGCCACGGCAAGGCGGTGATCGCCGGCTACATCCTGGCGGGGGAGCGGGCGCTCCGGCGCGGCGCCGCGCTGAGCGTCTGCGCCGCGCTGCTCCAGGCCTGCGTGGCCGGGGCGATCGTCGGCCTCGGCACGCTGGTCCTCAACGCCACGGCGGCGAGCATCACCCGGGCCGGCACCCTGATCGAGACCGTGAGCTTCGCCCTCGTGGCCCTGATCGGGCTGGTCCTGACGTGGCGCAAGGCCGGTCGCCTCGCCAATCTCGGCGCGGGCTGCGGCCCGGGCTGCAGCCACCTGCCGGAACCGCAGGCCCTCGACACCCTCGACACGTGGCGCGAGCGGGCCGGGGTGGTGCTGGCGGCCGGGACACGCCCCTGCGCCGGCGCCGTGCTGGTCCTCGTCTTCGCGGTGTCGCAGGGCGTGCCCGGCGCGGGCATGCTGGCGGTCCTGGCGATGGCGCTCGGCACCGCGCTGACCACGACGGCCCTGGCCTGCCTCGCGGTCTTCGCCAAGCGGATGGCGCTGCGCCTCGCGGGCGGACGGGGACAGGCCGGACTCCTGGCGCTCGGTGGCCTCGAACTCGTCGCCGCCGCCTTCGTGCTGGTCCTGGGCGCCGCGATGCTCTCGGGCCTCGCCCCGGGCCTCGGCGGCTGAAGGGCCTCGCCTTCCGGGGCGCGGCGTGCCACGCTGCGCGACCGAGACGGAGCGCGCGCCGATGCATCCCGACTTCGCGACGATCCTGAACTGGCGTCTGCTCGCCGGATCGCATCCCTTCCCCGGGCCAGACGGCGGGACCTGCATCAACGAGGCCGCGATGGTGGCCGCGGGCCTGCCCTACCGGGCGATCCGCTCCAGCGCGGACTGCCCACCCTGCTTCTCGCGGCCGGCCGCCGCCTACGCCCTCGGGCTCAACGACGCCATGCCGGACGAGGTGCGGCCGCAGCTGATGGCCTTCGTCCTGCGCCTGTCGGGCAGCGCCGACACGGCGGAGATCGAGGCCGCCCGCACCCGGCAGCTGGCGCTGGAGAGCGTCCGCCGCATCCTGGCGCCGCTCTGCGCGGTCGCCGGGATGGTCGAGGACGCGGAAGCCTGCTCCGGCGCGCCGGACTGGCCCGCGGCCCTGGCGGCGGCCCGCGCGGCCGCGTGGCGGGGCGGGGCGCGCGCGCAGGCGGCGGCCCAGGCGCGGCGCTGGCGGGAAGGCGCGCTGACCGCGGCGGTGTCCCGCACCGCGACGGCGGCGGAACGCGCCGGCGAGGACGCGCGCTGCGCCGCCGAGGTGGCCGAGGGGGCGGCACCGTTCCTGACCGGAACCTGGGCCGAGGCCTGCGCGATCCTCGCGGAGACCCTCGCCATCGGCCGGCAGGCGCCGGAGATCGCCGTCGCCGGCGCCCGTCAGCGCATGGACGCGGCGCGCGCCCGGGTGCCGGCCTGATCAGGCCGCCGCGGGCGCGGCGTCGAGATCGAAGTCGATGGTGCCGCAATTCTCCAGGAACGTGCCGGTGAGGTGGTAGAAGAACGTCCCGTGGCCGACCACCGCGATGGTGGTCTCCGGCCGGGCCCGCAGCCAGTCGCGGAACGCCGCGACCCGGGCGTCGAACAGGGGGCGGGGCTCCACCGGGTAGCCGCCGACCTCGCAGCCGGGCTCCGCGTGCCACCAGACCTCGGGCAGGTGCCCGACATCGAGGTGGGGGAAGTCCGCGGCGATCTCCGAGGCGGCCCGGCCGACATCGCAGCTGCTCTCCTGGCACTCGCGGTGCAGCACCTCGACCAGCACCCGCGGCCGGCTCGGATGCTCGCCGAACAGGATCGCCGCGGTCTCGATGGCGCGGGTCAGGGGCGAGACCACCACGAGGTCGAAGGGGATCGGCCGGAGCCGCTCCCGCGCGGCCCGGGCCTGGGCTTGGCCCAGCTCGGTCAGGCGGGCGTCGGGCAGGCCAGGATCGCCGCCCCCGTGCCGGTGGGCGGCGTTGAAGGTCGACTGCCCGTGGCGGATGCAGACGATGCGGGTCTTGTCCTGCATGGATCTCGAAGACGTTCCGGAGAGGGAATGGCGGACCGGACCGGTCACGCGAAGCGGCCGCCGCGCTGGATGACCTCGATCTTGTAGCCGTCCGGGTCGGTGGCGAAGAAGAACCGCGCGAGCACGTCGTCCCCGTGCTTGAGGGTCTTGACGTCGGTGGCCGTGAAGCCCTCGCGCCGGTGCCGGGCGTGCTCGGCCTCCACGTCGTCGACCACGAAGGCGATGTGCCCGTAGCCGTCGCCGAGATCGTAGGGCTTGTCGCGGCCCTTGTTCACCGTGAGCTCCAGCTCGAACGGCGAGTCCGGATCCCGCATGTAGACGAGGGTGAAGTCCGGGAAGTCGAACCGGCCGGACACCGCGAGACCGAAGGCACGGGCATAGTAGTCGCGCGCGCGCTCTTCCTCGAGGACGCGGATCATGGCGTGGACGGGCTTGGACATGCGCGCGGAGTTCCGTGGGCACGCCGGCGGCGTGCAGCGCCCACTATGTGGCGCGATCCGCAGCCGCGAAAAGGCCGGTGGCGCGGCGCCGGGGTCGCGCCCCGGGACATCGGCCGCGAGCTGTCGAAGAACCCGGCCCGTATAGACCGATCCCATATTGCATATCCTAGATCAATACCTGTTCTTTAAATCGTTCCAAGGAGTGTATTGGAGTCAATATATGAGGAGCCATGCTGATATAAGATATCGCAAAAGGCTCGTAGACACAAAATTAAACCGCAAAATGATATTTCTCATTGACACAATCGCGCTTCCAACGCTTTATCGTCCTCGACAACCAAAGTGAATCCCATGAGATCATGAGGCCGATCATCGATCGAGTGAAGGGATTTCAGGACAGTGATACGCTTATCCAATATCAATATACTTCCAAAGATTGCTGCCGTTATCGCACTGATAAGCGTGATTGTCGGCGGATGTATCTGGTACGCTCAGGCGCGGATGACGGTCATCGACGACCGCTACAGCGAGTTCCTCGCCCGCGAGGCGACGGCGGTGGCGGAGGCACGCAGGCTGAACCGCCTGGTGATCGAGTTGAATTACTGGGTCTACCGGATCATCGCGGAGACCGATCAGGGCCAGATGCAGGCCGCCAACAGGGGCTTCGAGGCCGCGCTGCCCGCGGTGAGGGCGCTCCTTCCGAGCCTCCGATCGCACGCGCCGACCTTCGCCGCGCGCATCGATGAGCAGGCCGCGCGGATCGAGCGCTATCTCAGGGACGTGAGCGAGGTCCGCCGGCTGGGCACTGCCAATCAGAACGAGCAAGCCATCGCGCTGATCCACACGGCGATCGATCCGACGTTCTCCGGCTTGCTGACCGACGGCAACCGGATGGCCGAGGACATCGATGCGTACATGCAGAGGGGCTCGGGCGACCTGACCGATCAGACCAACGAGACCCGCCGGACGCTGATGATCGTCAGCGGTCTCGGCATGCTGGCGGGGCTGCTGGCGGCGGTGTTCATCGCCACGGTCGGGATCACGCGGCCGCTCGACCGGCTGGTCAAGGTCCTGCAGCGGATGGCGCAGGGCGAGGTCGAGGCCGAGATCACCGAGGCCGCCCGAAGGGACGAGGTGGGCGCCGTCGGCAAGGCCGTCGAGGGCATCAAGGTCATGGTCGCCCGAAAGGCCGCCGAGGAAGCCGAGATGAAGCGCCGCGCCGACGAGGCGGCAGCGGCCGCGCGCAGGCGGACCATGGTGGAACTCGCGGACGGGTTCGAGCGGGCCGTGGGGAACATCGTCGGGATGGTCTCGTCCTCGGCCACCGAGTTGCAGGCCACGGCGCAGACCATGACGTCGAGCGCGACCGAGACGGCCAGCCAGTCCACCACGGTGGCGGCCGCCGCCGAGCAGGCCTCCGCCAACGTCCAGACCGTGGCGGCCGCCGCCGAGGAGCTGGGCACCTCCGTGCAGGAGATCGGCCGGCAGGTCCTCGGCTCGGCCAACCTCGCGCAGGCGGCGGTCGGCGAGGCGGACGAGACCCAGCACCTCGTTCAGGCGCTCAGCCAGGCGGCGACGCGCATCGGCGACATGGTCGGGCTCATCGCGAACATCGCCGGGCAGACCAACCTGCTGGCGCTGAACGCCACGATCGAGGCGGCCCGGGCCGGCGAGGCCGGCCGCGGATTCGCGGTCGTCGCCGCCGAGGTCAAGGAGCTCGCCGGCCAGACCGCCCGGGCCACCGAGGAGATCAGCCAGCAGATCGGCCAGATCCAGGGTGTGACCGGCCAGGCGGTCTCGGCCATCGACACGATCGCCGCCCGGATCCGCGAGATCGACGCGGTCGCCGCCACCATCGCGGCAGCGGTCGAGGAGCAGGGCGCGGCCACGCAGGAGATCGTCCGCAACGTCTCGCAGGCGGCGGCCGGCACCGACGAGGTGACGAGCAACATCGCCGGCGTGGCGCGGGCCTCGGAAGAGACCGGCGCCGCGGCAGCCCAGGTTCTGGGGGCGGCCGGCGAGCTGTCGCGCCAGTCCGAGCATCTGGGCGCCGAGGTCTCCCGCTTCCTCGGGTCGGTCCGGGCGGCCTGAGGCCGATCAGCCGCCGACCCGCAGGACCTGCGTCCGGGTGCCGGCCTGCGCGAAGGCGTCCGGGTCGGCGCCGGTCATCCAGACCTGCCCCGGCAGGGCCTCGAGGGCCTCGAACAGGCCGGCCCGGCGGCGGGGATCGAGGTGGGCCGCCACCTCGTCCAGGAGGATCAGCGGGGCGATGCCGCTCATGGCCCGCACCAGCCGCGCGTGGGCGAGGACGAGGCCGATGAGCAGCGCCTTCTGCTCGCCCGTGGACGCCGTCCCGGCCGGCACGTCCTTCGGGCCGTGGCGGACCACGAGGTCGCTGCTCTGCGGCCCGATCAGCGTGCGGCCGGCGGCCCGGTCCCGGTTGCGGCCGTTGCGGAGCGCCATGCGGTAGCGGTCCTCGGCCTCGAGGGCCGGCCAGACCGCGACCAGATCGTCGAGGTCGCCCTCGAGGCGGATGGCCGCCCAGGGGAAGGGCTGCGCGTCGTCCCGGGTCTCGGCGATCAGCCGGTCGAGGCGCTCGGCGGTCTCGCGCCGGGCGAGCGCCACGGCGACGCCGAGCTCCGCGACCTCCCGCTCCACCGCGTCGAGCCAGCGGTCGTCGTCGGGCCGCTCCTCCAGCAGGCGGTTGCGCGAGCGCAGGGCCCGCTCCAGCGCGGAGACCCGGGCGCCGTGGGCGGCGTCGACCGCCAGCACGAGACGGTCGAGGAACCGTCGCCGGTCTCCGGCCGCCCCGCGGAACAGGCCGTCGAGGTCGGGGGTCAGCCAGACGACCCGCAGGAACTCGCTGAACGCCACCGGCGAGGCCGCGGTGGCGCCGTCGATCCGGCACAGCCGGCTCGCGCGCCCGTCGGGACCCGGCGGCTCGAGCCCGGTGCCGAGCCGGTGCTCGGCGCCGTCGCGGTCGAGGGTGAGCGAGACCGCGAATCCCCCCGGGCCGCCGCTGCGCGCCATGGCGGCGAACTCCGCCCGGCGCAGGCCCCGGCCCGGTACGAACAGCGAGAGCGCCTCGAGCAGGTTGGTCTTGCCCGCGCCGTTCTCCCCGACCAGCGCGACGAAGCGGGCCTCGGGCGTCAGTTCGAGGTCCGCGTGGTTGCGGAAATCGCGGGCGATCAGGCGGGTGACGCGCAGGCTCGACCCGTCGAGCTCGTCCCGCGGATCGCGGATGTCGCTCATCGGTGAACCGAGGGGTGAACCGAGGGGCCGAGACGCGCCGCGCTCAACCGTCCCTTGCTGTCTGACATCCCATCCAACCACCTCGCCCCGAGGCGCCCGCGTCAGCGGGCCGCGCGGGCGGGCTCCAGAAACCACATCGCCGTCCGGGGACCTCCCGCGCGGCCCCCGCTGCGCTCCGGCACCTCGGGACGAGGGCGGGACCGGGATCCGCGCGGCCGCCTCACACCCGCATCGGCATCAGCACGTACAGCGCCGGCGCGCCCTCGCGGTCCTGGATCAGGGTCGGCGAGCCGGGATCCGCGAGCTTGAACAGGGCGGTGTCGCCCTCGAGCTGCGCGGTGATGTCGAGGAGGTAGCGGGCGTTGAAGCCGATATCGAGGCCGGCCGCCTCGTAGTCGACGTCGAGTTCCTCGGTGGCACTACCGGAATCCGGGTTGTTCACCGAGAGCGCGAGGCGCCCTTCGGCGAGCCCGAGCTTCACCGCGCGCCCGCGCTCCGACGAGATCGTCGAGACCCGGTCCACGGCCTTCGCGAAGGCGTCGCGCTCGACGGTCAGCCGCTTGTCGTTGTTGGCCGGGATCACCCGCTGGTAATCCGGGAAGGTGCCGTCGATCAGCTTGGAGATCAGCGTCAGGCCGCCGGCGAAGCGCAGGCGGATCTTCGCGGGCGACAGGTCGACCGCGACGGTCTCGCCGCCGTCGTCGAGGAGCTTCTGGATCTCGGCGACCGCCTTGCGGGGCACGATCACGCCCGGCATGCCGACGCTGCCCTGCGGGGCCGGGATCTCGACGCGGGCGAGCCGGTGGCCGTCCGTTGCCACCGCCCGCATCGCCGGGCCGTTCTCGGTCTCCAGCGTGTGCAGGTAGATGCCGTTCAGGTAGTAACGGGTCTCCTCGGTGGAGATCGCGAACTGGGTCTTCTCGATCAGCCGCTTCAGGTCGGCGGCGGCGATCTCGAAGCCGTGCGGCATCTCGCCGGCGGCGAGGTCCGGGAAGTCGCCCTCCGGCAGGGCGCCCAGGGCGAAGCGCGAGCGTCCGGACCGGATCGTCATCTGGCCGGACTCGCCGCCGGTCTCCAGGGAGACCTGCGCGCCGTCGGGGAGCTTGCGCACGATGTCGTAGATCACGTGCGCCGGCACGGTCGTGGCGCCCGCATCCGCCACGTCCGCCGGCACGCTCTCGGTCACCTCGATGTCGAGATCCGTCGCCCGGAGCTGGAGACCCGACCCTTCCGCGCGCAGGAGCACGTTCGACAGGATCGGGATCGTGTTGCGGCGCTCGACGACCCGGTGCACGTGGCCGAGCGACCTGAGCAGGGCCGCGCGCTCGACAGTGACTCTCATCGCAATACTCAAGTGATAGGGACGGCGCCGCGGCCGGCGACCGTCGCGGAATATGGCCGTTCAGCTTGGCGAAGGGGACAGGGGAACGCAAGGCCGCCGTCGGTGCACCGCACAGCGACCTCCGCGTCCAGGGCGGATGCCCATGTCCGGAGCGGGGTATCGGCCCCCGGCGGCCCGTGCGAAAGCGCCGCGACCGACCCGGACCCCCCATCCCGATCATGCTGCAGACCATCGACCCCGCGGGCAACACCGCAGACCCCTCGCAGGCGACCCCGAGCGCCCCCCCGAGTGCTCGGCGGATCCTCGCCGCGAGCTTCGTCGGGACGGCGATCGAGTTCTTCGACTTCTACATCTACGCCACCGCCACCGCCCTGGTGATCGGCCCGGTCTTCTTCCCCGCCGGCGCGCCCGGCGTGCAGCAGCTCAGCGCCTTCGCGACCTTCGCCATCGCGTTCATCGCGCGGCCCGTCGGCGCGGCCCTGTTCGGGCATTTCGGCGACCGGGTCGGCCGCAAGGCGACGCTGGTGGCGTCGCTGCTGATCATGGGCATCTCCACGGTGCTGATCGGCTGCCTGCCGACCTACGCGTCGGTCGGCTGGTGGGCGCCGGCGGCGCTGTGCATCCTGCGCTGCGGGCAGGGGATCGGGTTCGGCGGCGAGTGGGGCGGCGCGGCGCTGCTGGCGGTCGAGAACGCGCCGCCGGGCCGGCGCGCGTGGTACGGCATCTTCCCGCAACTCGGGGCGCCGGTCGGCTTCGTCTTGGCCAATCTCGGCTTCCTCGCCCTCAGCTTCGGCCTGACGCCCGAGAGCTTCCAGGCCTGGGGCTGGCGCCTGCCGTTCCTGGCCTCGGCGGCGCTCGTCGGCGTCGGGCTCTACGTGCGCCTGAAGCTCACCGAGACGCCGGCCTTCAAGGCGGCGCTCAGCCAGGCGCGGCCGGAGCGCGTGCCCTTCGCCACCATGCTGACCCAGCACGGCCACGCCGTCCTGGTCGGCACCTTCGCGATGGTGGCGGTGTACGCGGTCTTCTATCTCTCCACCGTCTTCGCCCTGGGCTACGGCACCGGCACCCTCGGCTACAGCCGGCCGACCTTCCTGCTGTTCGAGTGCATCGCGGTCTGCTTCATGGCGCTCGGCACCGTCGTGTCGGGGGCCGCGGCCGACCGCTTCGGCCGCCGGCCTGTGCTGCTCTCCGGCATGGCCGTGACGTTCCTGCTGGGCTTCCTCATGGGGCCGATGCTGGGCCACGCCGCCGGCACCGGCACCTGGCCGCCGGTCCTCGGCTTCCTGTGCCTCAGCCTCCTGACGATGGGGTGGGTGTTCGGACCGATGGGCGCCGTCCTGCCCGAGCTGTTCCCGACGCGGGTGCGCTACACGGGCGCCTCGGTGACCTACAACCTCGCGGGGATCCTAGGGGCCTCGGGGGCGCCCTACATCGCGCAGCAGCTCGCGGCCTACGGCGGCATCGGCTTCGTCGGGTTCTACCTGGCGGGGGCCGCGATCCTCAGCTTCCTCGCCGTGCTGGCCATGCCGGAGACTGCCGGCCGCTGACGGGACGGGCGGGCGCCGCCGGCCTCAGCGGCCGGCGCGATCCTGAGCCGCCGTGACGGTGGGCTCGAAGCGCCCGAGGAAGCGCGTCCGCTCCCACAGCTCGATCGCGTCGCGCCCGACCATCGCCCGGGCGCGGCGGCGCGCCTGCGTGTCGTCCTCGGCCGACAGGATCTCGGCCGCGCGGACGCGGCCGGCCCGGTCGAGCCGGAAGGCCCTGTAAGCGCGGCTCCGGTGAGCCGTTCCAGCATCCAGCGCGAGCATAGCGACATCCTCCGGGCCGGAACGTCCCGGAAGATGGTTAACCGCCGGTAAATCGCGGTTCTCGCGATCGAGGACGCGGTCCCGACGCGCCCGCTCGGCGGGGGCGGAGCCCCTCAGCTCCGCTTGTCGAGCGGGCGACCGAGGAGGCGGGCGAACTCGGCCTCGATCTCCTCCACCGAGAACGGGTTGCCGGATCCCTTCGCGTCGGGCGTGGGCGCGGACGGCGGCGGCGGCGGGGCCGGCACGGGCGGAGGGGGTTCGACCTTGGGCATCGCCGGCGGCGGCACGGGTTTGGCCGGAGGCGGAGGTGGAGGTGGGGGCGGCGGGGCCTCCGGCTCGTCGACCGGGGCGGGGGCGGGCACCGGCTCGACCGGGACGCTCGCCATCGCGGCGGCCAGCGGATCGACGCCCTCGGGCGCCGGCGGGGCGGGCGCGGGCTGCGGCGGCGGCGTCACGGCCGAGGACGAGCGCGACAGGGCGGCCTGGAGCTGCCGGGCCATGTCGGACAGGACCACCGGATCGACCGACTTGCGCTCGGAGGGCACCGCGAGGCTCGGGGCCAGACGGGCGGTCTCCGGCTCCGCCGGTGCCGGCTCGGGCTTGCGCTCGGAGGCCGGGTTGGGCCGCGGCTCGATCAGCGGCGGCGCGGTCCGGCTCAGGATCCGCCGCGGGGCGACCGGCTCGCGCGGCGGGGGCGCGGGCGGCTCCACCGCCGGCGGCGCGATCGGCGGCGACACCATCGGCGGCGGCACCACCGGCTCGGGCGCGGGCGGCGCCGGGGGTTGAGGCGCGGGCGGCGCGGCACTCAGAGGTGCGGTGACGTCCTGGCCGGGCTCGTCGCCGCCGAACAGCCCGGGATCGAGGGGCAGCGTCACGGGCGGAGCGGAGGCCGAGCGCGGCACCGGCGACGGCACCACCACCGGCATCGCGAAGCCCGGATCGAACAGCGGTTCCGCGCGCCGGCCGCCGGATTCCGGCAGACCGCGGGGCGGCTCGGGCAGGCGGCCGCCCTGGACGAGGGGGTCCGGGAGCGGCTCGTCCAGCGGCTCCGGCGCCAGCTCCGGCCGGATCGCCGCCTCCGGCAGGGGCCGCTGGCCGCGCTGGATGTTGCGCTCGACCACCACGTCGTTGGGGCCGCCCACGAGGAGCAGGTGCTCGACATTGTCCCGGCGCAGCAGGATGAGCTGCCGGGCCCGGTCGAGTTCGTACACGTCGACGATTCCGAGGCGCGGCTGGCGCCCGCGGCTCCCGGACCGCCCCGGCAGGGCGAGGCTCCGGCCGGTGAGCCGGCGCACCGTGAACACGATCGCCGCGAGCGCCGTGAAGATGACGGCGAAGATCACGATATACTGGACGATGGGGGAGCCGTCAGAGCCGAACACGGATTGCAGCCATCGCAAGATTACGCACTCGCACGTTCCGACCGCCGCGGGTGCGCGCCGGCACGGACTTGATCCATACCACGCCGGAGGGGCGGCAAGGCAAACGACGTTAAGAGTTCGTTAACAGACCTTTTAATTGAGCGCGCGCAAGACAATAGGTCGGGACTGCGCCGCCGGCCCGGCCGAACCGGGGGTTCACTCCCCCGCGGCGCGAGCTGACGCGGGCACCGGCCGCCCCGGAGATCGGGCTTAACGCGCCGTTAACCATGCAGGCGGCAGATTTTGCCGAGCCCGCTCGTCCCGGCGCGGCCACGCCATCCCGGAGGCGACCATGGCCCTCACCGATCTGCCCGTGCTGAGCATGCTGCGCACGCGGATGCAATGGGCGCAGGCGCGCCAGGGCGTGATCGCCGAGAACGTCGCCAACGCCGACATGCCGGGGTTCAAGCCCCGCGACCTCGTGGAGCCGCGCTTCGACCGGGCGACCGGCGCCCTCGCCACCAGCGGCTCCGGCCTGACACTCACGAGCGCGGGCCACATGGCACCGCCCGGCCAGACGGTCGGAGCCGACTCCAAGCGCGCCAAGGGCTTCGAGGTCCGGCCCAGCGGCAACGGCGTCAACCTCGAGGACGAGATGATGAAGGCCGGCGAGAACCAGGCGGACTACCAGCTCGCCGCCTCGCTGTATCAGCACAGCCTGACCACCCTGAAGATCGCGATCGGCAAGAGCTGACGCGCGACGGCCGAATGTGGAGCGCCGACGGCCGCGGGGTCGCGGCAGCGGGAGGGTCCTGAGTCATGGAATTCACGAAGTCGCTGGCGGTGGCGGCCGCGGGCCTCAAGGCCCAGTCGGGCCGGATGCGCATCATCGCCGAGAACATCGCCAACGCCGATTCCGCGCCGGCCTCCGCCGGGGCACAGCCCTACCGCCGCAAGATCCCGACCTTCACCAGCCACCTCGACGACGAGACCGGTGCCAAGCTCGTCGAGGCGGGGCGCGTCAGGCGCGACCCGTCGGCCTTCCGGACCAAGTACGAGCCCGGCAACCCCGCGGCCGACGCCCAGGGCGTGGTGCAGATGCCCAACGTCAACGCGCTGATCGAGAACATGGACCTGCGGGAGGCCCAGCGCTCCTACGAGGCGAACCTCAACATGATCAGCGCCACCCGCAAGATGCTGGCGCAGACCCTCGGCATCCTGAAGTGACCCCCGAAGCCCGCGGCAGGACCGCTTAGCAAGGACGCATGGCGATGGCTTCGAGCAACTTCGCGGCGGGTGCCTACGCGGCCGTCCAGGGCCTCGCCGGCGGCCGGCCCGCCCCCCGGGTGCAGCCGACGACCGGCACCGGCACCGATTTCATGCAGATGCTCGGGCAGACCCTGGACAGCGTCGGCGATGCCGGCCGTCGGGCCGATTCCCAGGCCGTCTCCGCGGCCGCCGGCAAGGCCAACGTCGTGGACGTGGTCACCGCGGTCGCCGAGAGCGAGACCGCCCTGCAGACCATGGTGGCGGTGCGCGACCGCATGATCTCCGCCTACGAGGAGATCATGCGGATGCAGATCTGACCGGCCGACCGTTTCGCCGCCCGCTCCCCCCGCACAGATCGCACCCCCATGACCGGCCTCGCCATCCTCGACATCGCCCGCGACGGCATCTTCGTTTTCCTCAAGGTGGCCGGGCCCCTGATGCTGGTCGCGCTCGCGGTCGGCCTCGCCGTGTCCCTGGTCCAGGCCCTGACGCAGATCCAGGAGCAGACGCTGATCTACGTGCCCAAGGTCGTGGCGGTGTTCGCCGCGCTCCTGCTGATGCTGCCCTTCATGGGCGACGCCATGGCCGGCTACATGACCCGCATCGCCGCCCGCATCGCGGCCGGCGGCTGATGCGCCCGCCGGCCGGGACAGGCCCGGCCCCCGCGTGCCATAGGGGCCGCGATGAACCTGCTCCTGCCCGGCATCGCCTCGGCCTACCTGATCACCTTCGCGCGCATCGGCACGCTGATCATGCTGATGCCGGGGATCGGCGAGCAGACGGTGTCGCCGCGCCTGCGCCTCGCCTTCGCGCTGCTCACGTCCCTGGTGCTGTTCCCGACCGTGCGTCCGCTGCTCGGCGGCACGGAGGGCGTGGCCGGCCCGCGGCTGATCGGGCTCCTGTTCGGCGAGACGATCATCGGGCTGGTGCTCGGCCTCACGGTGCGGATGATCCTCGCCGCCCTTCAGACCGCCGGGGTGATCATCTCGGCGCAGGTCGGGCTGTCCTACGCGATGACGGTGGATCCGAGCCAGGGCGGCCAGCAGGTGGCGATCGGCAACTTCCTGTCGTTGCTCGGGATCACGCTGATCTTCGCCGCGGACCTGCACCATCTCGCCATCGAGGGCGTGGCCCGCAGCTACGTGGTGCTGCCCCCCGACGGCGTGCCGTCCTTCTCGGACGCGCTGATGCTGGCCACGAAGGCGCTGGCCCGGGGCTTCACCCTGGCGGTGCAGATCGCCGGCCCGTTCATCGCCTTCGGGATCCTGTTCAACCTGGGTCTCGGCGTGCTGTCGCGGCTGATGCCTCAGATGCAGGTGTTCTTCCTGGCGGTCCCGGCCTCGGTGCTGATCGGCATGCTGCTGCTGATGGGCTGCCTCGGCGTCATGATGGGCGTCTTCCTGGACGACCTGGGCCGGTATCTCGGGGATTACGTCGGCCGCTGAGCGGCCGGACCGCCCGTGCCCCGACGATGCCCACGCTCTGAGCCCGACGCGCGATGGCCGACGATACCGACGACGAGGACAAGACCGAGGAGCCGTCCCAACGACGGCTCGATCAGGCGATCGAGCGCGGCGACGTCGCGACCAGCACCGAGATCAACACCTTCGCGATACTGGCCGCGTTCACCCTGGCGCTGCTGGTCGCGGCCCCGACCATCGCCACGAACCTGCTGCACGGGCTCAAGGCCTACCTCGCCAACGCCCATACCCTGCCGGACGACGCCACGGCCATGAAGGCGGCCATGACGCGCGGCCTGTGGCTGTGGCTCCAGGCGGTGGCGGTGCCGGTCGGGCTGGCGGTCGTGGCCGGGCTGGCCGCGGGGCTCCTGCAGCACCCGCTGGTCTTCTCCGCCGAGACGCTGATGCCGAAATTCTCGCGCCTCTCGCCGATGGCGGGCGTGAAGCGCCTCCTCGGCGTCGAGGCCCTGTTCCAGTTCGGCAAGGGGCTGGCGAAGATCGCCGCCGTGGGCGTGGTCGGCGCGGTGATGCTGTGGAACGACCGCGACCGGCTGGAAGTGTTCGCCCAGCTGGACCCGGCCGCCTCCATGCCGGCGATCCTGTCCCTCAGCCTGAAGCTGCTCGCCGGCATGCTGTGCATGCACCTCGCGATCACCCTCGGCGACGCGCTCTACGCGCGGTTCCGCTGGCGCAAGCGCCACCGGATGTCGAAGGAGGAGCTGAAGCAGGAGATGAAGGAGTCGGAGGGCAATCCCGAGGTGAAGGGTCGCCTGAAGCAGCTCCGGATGGCCCGGGTGAAGAAGCGCATGATGGCCGCGGTCCCCACCGCCACCGTCGTGGTGACGAACCCCACCCACTACGCGGTGGCACTGCGCTACGAGACCGGCATGGCCGCGCCGGTCTGCGTGGCCAAGGGCGTCGACGCGCTCGCCCTGCGCATCCGCGCGGTGGCGGCCGAGCACGGGGTCGCGGTGATCGAGAACCCGCCGCTCGCCCGGGCGCTCCACGCCACCGTGGAGATCGACCGGGAGATCCCGGCCGAGCACTACCGCGCGGTGGCGGAGGTCATCGGGTTCGTGCTGCGCCTGCGGAGACGGGCGGCGTAGCCCCGCGCGATCCGCGCGCCGCGCCGTCTCGCCGAACGCCCGGTGGGGCGAAAGCCACGCTTCCTCCACCTTTTTTCGCGAGGCTGTGTCAAGGCTTGGCGCGACGAGACTGATGCCGCGCCCCGCATGTCCTGATATGGCCGGCGGACTAACCGGGTGACTGTTCTGGAATGAAGCCGATGGCCGACGTCACTGGACCTCCGGCGCCCGCCGCGGGCCCGCAGAATTCGGGTCCCCCGGTCGCGCAGGCCTCGTCCCTGCTGGGAACGGGCTCGATCGACCGCTCGGAACAGCCGGGCCGGGTCGGCCTGCTCCTCGTGCTCGCCGGCCTGCTGGTCGGCGCGGCCATCGGCCTGTCCTTCGTGGCCAACGAGCAGGCCCAGTCGCTGATCGTCTGGCTGCTGGCCCTGCTGGCCATGGCGGGCGTGTTCTTCCTGTTCGCCCTCGCCATCGGGGCGCTCCAGCTCAGCGGCAGCGCCGCCCGGGACGACATCACCAAGGGCATCGTCGACGCCTCGCCGGACGGCCAGCTGGTCGTCGAGGACGGCGGCCGGCTGATCTACGCCAACGAGGCCTATCTCCGGATCGCCAGCGGCGACACCTTCTCCAACCTCGTGCCGGTGGAGCGCATCCTCGTCGGCTCGCCGGAGGTCTCCGAGGCGGTCTACCGCCTGTCGCAGGCCTCACGCGACGCCCGGGCCCACACCGAGGAGGTGCGGATGTCGCCGCCCCTCGGCCCCACGGCCGGCGAGCGCGGCTTCGGCTGGTACCGGGTCTCGGTGCGGCCCCTCGCGCGCCCGCGCCGGTCGGCCTCCCTCTGGACGGTGGCCGACATCACTGCCGAGCGGGAGCGGCAGGAGAACGTCTTCCAGGAGCTCCAGCACGCCATCGACTACCTCGACCACGCCCCGGCGGGCTTCCTGTCGATCGATCCGGCGGGCGCCATCGTCTACATGAACGCGACCCTGGCGGCCTGGCTCGGCTACGACCTCGCCAGCGTCGGCCCCGGCGGCCCGCACCTCACCGAGATCGCCCCGGAGGCGGACGTGCTGGTGCGCACGGCCGGCCTGCCGGGCGAGGTCCGCACCGACCGCTTCGACCTCGACCTGCGCCGCCGCAACGGTCACACCCTGCCGGTCCGGCTCTACCACCGGGTCGCCTTCGGCAAGGACGGCAAGCCCGGCTCGTCGCGGACCTTCGTGATCAACCGCTCCGCCGGGGCCGAGACCGACGAGCCGCAGCGCGCCGCCGAGGTCCGGCTCGCCCGCTTCCTCAACAACTCGCCGATCGCCATCGCGACCCTCGACAGCGGCGGCCGGATCGCCCGCGCCAACGCCTCGTTCACGCGCCTGTTCGGCACGGTCCCGCGGCAGGCCGACGACGGCGCCCCGGACGGGGAGGGTGTCCCGCGGGTCGAGCCCAACGTCGCCGACTCGGTGGCCGACCGGACCGCCCTGGAGGCCGGGCTCGCCCGCGCCGCGAGCGGGCGGACGGATCCGGAGCCCATCGAGGTCCAGCTCAACGGGCCCGGCGGCCGCTCGGCCCGGGTCTGGCTCAGCCCGGCCGACGGCGGCGATGCCGGCCAGCAGACCGACGAGGCCGAGCGGGTGATCCTCTACGCCCTCGACACGACGGCGCAGCGCCAGCTGGAGCAGCAGGTCGCCCAGGCCCAGAAAATGAACGCGGTCGGCCAGCTCGCCGGCGGCATCGCGCACGACTTCAACAACGTCCTGCAGGCGATCATCGGCTACTCGGACCTGCTGCTCGCGAGCCACCGGCCGACCGACCCGGCCTTCCAGGACATCATGCAGATCAAGCAGAACGCCAACCGGGCGGCGGGCCTCGTCCGCCAGCTCCTGGCGTTCTCCCGCCGGCAGACGCTGCGCCCGGAGGTGATGAATGTCGGGGAGGCGCTCTCCGAGCTGACCCTCCTCCTCAAGCGGCTGCTCGGCGAGCGCGTCGCGCTGGAGCTGAAGCACGGCCGCGAGGTCTGGCCCGTGAAGGCCGACGTCAACCAGTTCGAGCAGGTGATCGTCAATCTGGCGGTCAACGCCCGCGACGCCATGCCGGAGGGCGGCAAGCTGATGATCCGCACCGAGAACGTCTCCGATCCGGGGGCGGCCGCCGGGGCGGAGGGGCGCGGTGGGGCGCCGGCGGGCGACCACGTGCTGATCGAGGTGCGCGACACCGGCCAGGGCATCCCGCCCGAGCTGATGGAGAAGATCTTCGAGCCGTTTTTCACCACCAAGGAGATCGGCAAGGGCACCGGCCTCGGGCTCTCGACGGTGTTCGGCATCGTCAAGCAGTCCGGCGGCACCATCGACGTGCAGTCGAAGGTCGGGGAGGGCACGGCCTTCCGCATCTACCTGCCGCGTCACGTGCCCGTGGCGGAGCCCGAGGAGGTGCCGGTCGCGGCCGCCGAGCCGGCACTTCCGCGCGCGGAGCCGCTCGCGCCGGCTTCCACCACCGCCCATCCCGATTCCGGGTCGGACGCCAAGCCGGTCACCGCGCCGGCCGCGGGCGGCGACGCCGCTGTGCCGAACGGGAAGACGCCGCCCGCCAAGGTCGACAAGCCGGCGCCGCGCAAGCCCGCCGCCGATCATACGGGGCAGGGGACCATCCTGCTCGTCGAGGACGAGGACCCGGTGCGGGCGGTCAACAGCCGGGCGCTCTCGGCCCGCGGCTACACGGTGCTGGAGGCGGCCTCGGGCCTCGAGGCCCTGGCGATCGTCCGCGAGGGCGCGCAGACCATCGATCTCGTCGTCTCCGACGTGGTCATGCCCGAGATGGACGGCCCGACGCTCCTGCGGGAGGTGCGCAAGCATCAGCCCGACCTGAAGGTGATCTTCGTGTCCGGCTACGCCGAGGACGCGTTCCGCAAGAACCTGCCCGAGGGCGAGACCTTCAACTTCCTGCCCAAGCCCTTCAGCCTGAAGCAGCTCGTCGAGACCGTGAAGAAGACGATGGCGGACTGACCGGCCCCTCGCTTCCGCTCACCGTCGCTCAACGAAGAGCGGCCCCGGAGAGACTCCGGGGCCGCGCATCTTCGAACGTCGCCAAGTCCGCCGCGCGCCGTCGCCGGCCCGCGGCGGCGCGGCCTAGGCCTCGCCCTCGTCGAGATCGTCCGCCGTCGGCGCGGCGTTCTCAAGGATCTTCTCGGCGACCAGACCGGAATTCTGCCGGATCGAGCCCTCGATCTCGGCGGCGATCTTCGGGTTGTCGCGCAGGAAGCCCTTCGAGTTCTCGCGACCCTGGCCGAGGCGCTGGCTGTTGTACGAGAACCAGGCGCCGGACTTCTCGACGATGCCGGCCTTCACGCCGAGGTCGATCAGCTCGCCGACCTTCGACACGCCCTCGCCGAACATGATGTCGAACTCGACCTGCTTGAAGGGCGGCGCGACCTTGTTCTTCACCACCTTGACGCGGACCTGGTTGCCGATCGCCTCGTCGCGGTCCTTCAGGGTCGAGATGCGGCGGATGTCGAGGCGAACCGAGGCGTAGAACTTGAGGGCGTTGCCGCCCGTGGTCGTCTCGGGGCTGCCGTACATGACGCCGATCTTCATCCGGATCTGGTTGATGAAGATGACCATGCAGTTCGAGCGCGAGATCGAGCCGGTCAGCTTGCGCAGGGCCTGGCTCATCAGGCGGGCCTGGAGGCCCGGCTGGCTCTCGCCCATCTCGCCCTCGATCTCGGCCCGCGGGGTCAGCGCGGCCACCGAATCGACCACCAGCACGTCGATGGCGCCCGAGCGCACCAGCGTGTCGGTGATCTCGAGCGCCTGCTCACCCGTGTCGGGCTGGGAGATCAGCAGGTCGTCGAGGTTCACGCCGAGCTTGCGGGCGTAGACCGGGTCGAGGGCGTGCTCGGCATCCACGAAGGCGCAGACGCCGCCCTTCTTCTGGGCCTCCGCGATCGTGTGGAGCGCCAGCGTCGTCTTGCCGGACGATTCCGGACCGTAGATCTCGATCACCCGGCCGCGCGGCAGGCCGCCGACGCCGAGCGCGATGTCGAGGCCCAGCGAGCCGGTCGAGACGGTCTCGACCTCCTGGACCTTGTCGTTCTTGCCGAGCCGCATGATCGAGCCCTTGCCGAAGGCGCGCTCGATCTGAGCCAGGGCAGCGTCAATGGCCTTGGACTTGTCCTTGTCCACCGGGGGCATGTCGACCACTTTCAATGCGGGCTGGGCCATCTGGCGGGCTCCTTATGAAGGGGTTGGACGCAGTTCACAACGCGCGTCGCCACCGCCTTTATGTACCCGTTTTGTTCTCAGCCAGCAAGGCCGGAACGCCGTTTTGCTGGACGCAAGTCACGAAATCCCGGCTCGAGCCCCGGATGCCCCGCGACAGCAATCCAATCCGGTAATCGCCCGCGAGGACCCGTACGAACGCCGACACAACGCGCCGGGACGGGACGACCGCCAGCCGCAATGGCGACGCCTCCCGCGGTCCCGCAGCAGGCTCGGCCCGCCGGCGACCAGGACCCAACCGCCAGACATGCCGCCGAAAACGACGACGCCCGGCACGAATCCGGCTCTCGCGAGTCGAATTGCGTCCGGGCGTTCGTCGTACCGGTCGCCGGGCATCCCCGGGATGGTCACCCCAAAGGAGGCACCATCCCGCGACGCCGCGGGCCGGGATCTGGCGGACGCGGAGACCGCAGCCGCCGGGATCCCGGGATCAGGCGGCCTCGCCGGCCTCGGCCTGGGCGGCCTCGCCCTCGACCAGCTTCCAGGTCTTGGTCTTGGAGAACGGACGGCACTCCTCGATGAACACCGTCTGCCCGACCTTGGCGACGTTGCCCTCGTCGTGCGCGTGGTAGTTCTTCGACCGCCGCACGGTCTTCTTCATCACCGGGTGCGTGAAGCGGCGCTCCACCTTCACCACGATGGTCTTCTCACCCTTGTCGCTGACGACGGTGCCCTGCAGGATGCGCTTCGGCATGGTTGTCTCCTAAAACCCGCCTCAGCCCTTGGCCTGCTGCAGCGTCTTGGAACGCTGCAGAGTCCGGACACGGGCGATGTCGCGACGGACCTCGCGGACGCGGGCGACGTTCTCGAGCTGGCCGGTGGCCCCCTGGAAGCGCAGGTTGAACTGCTCCTTCTTGAGGTTGATCAGCTCGTCATTCAGCTGATCCGGCGACAGCGCCTTCAGATCAGACAGTCTCTGGGTCGACTTCACGATATCCTCCGTTCAGTCGGCGATGCGCTGGACGACCCGCGTGCGGATCGGGAGCTTCGCGGCGCCGAGGCGGAGCGCCTCCTTGGCGATGTTCTCGGCAACGCCGTCGACCTCGAACATGATCCGGCCGGGATGAACCCGGGCCGCCCAGTAATCCGGGGCGCCCTTACCGGAGCCCATACGGACCTCGGTCGGCTTCGACGAGACCGGGACGTCCGGGAACACCCGGATCCAGACGCGGCCCTGGCGCTTCATCTCGCGGGTGATCGCGCGGCGGGCCGCCTCGATCTGGCGGGCGGTGACGCGCTCGGGCTCCACCGCCTTCAGGCCGAACTGGCCGAAGTTCAGCTCGAAGCCGCCCTTGGCCGCACCGTGGATGCGGCCCTTGAACTGCTTGCGGAAGCGGGTCTTTTTCGGTTGCAGCATGGCTTCCTACCTTACGCGTGCTCGCGCTCGCGGCGTCCGCGCTCGCGGCCGCCCTCGCCATCGCGCTCACGGCGTCCGCCGGAGCGGCCGCCCTCTTCCTGGGCCTTCTTGTCCTGGGCCATCGGGTCGTGCTCGAGGATCTCGCCCTTGAACACCCACACCTTGATGCCGCAGGTGCCGTAGGTCGTGAACGCCGTAGCGGTCCCGTAGTCGACATCGGCGCGCAGCGTGTGCAGCGGGACGCGGCCCTCGCGGTACCATTCCTGGCGGGCGATCTCGGCGCCGCCGAGACGGCCCGAGCAGTTGATCCGGATGCCCTCGGCGCCCAGACGCATGGCCGACTGCACGGCCCGCTTCATGGCACGCCGGAAGGCGACGCGGCGCTCGAGCTGCTGGGCGATCGAGTCGGCCACCAGGGTGGCGTCGATCTCGGGCTTGCGCACCTCGACGATGTTGATGGTCACGTCGGCCTTCGTCATCGTGCCGACGAGCTTGCGCAGCTTCTCGATGTCCGCGCCCTTCTTGCCGATCACCACGCCCGGACGACCCGAGTGGATGGTGACCCGGCACTTCCGGTGCGGGCGCTCGATGACGATCTTGGAGACCGCCGCCTGCTTGAGCTGCTTCATGAGGGCGGCGCGGATCGCGACGTCCTCGTGCATGAGCTTCGCGTAGTCGCCCTTGTTGGCGAACCAGCGGGAATCCCAGGTCCGGTTGATGCCGAGCCGGAGACCGATCGGGTTGACTTTCTGACCCATCAGATCCTCCTCAAGCCGCTTCGGCTTGGCGGACTTCGCGAACCACGATGGTGAGGTTCGAGAAGGGCTTCAGGATGCGCGCGCCGCGGCCGCGGGCGCGAGCGTGGAAACGCTTGAGAACCAGCGCCTTGCCCACGAAGGCCTGGGACACGACGAGGTCGTCGACGTCCAGGTCGTGGTTGTTCTCGGCGTTGGCGATGGCGCTCTCGAGGCACTTCTTGACCTCGGTCGAGATCCGCTTGCGCGAGAACTGCAACTCGGCGAGCGCCGTGTCGACCTTCTTGCCGCGGATCATCTGCGCCACGAGGTTGAGCTTCTGCGGGCTGACGCGCAGCATGCGCGCGACGGCCTTCGCCTCGTTCTCGGGGAGCGCGCGGGGGGTGGCTTGCTTGCCCATCTCAGCGCCTCTTCGCCTTCTTGTCGGCCGCGTGGCCCGGGAAGGTGCGGGTCGGCGAGAACTCGCCGAACTTGTGCCCGACCATCTCCTCGGTGACGTAGACCGGGATGTGCTTCTGCCCGTTGTGCACACCGAAGGTGAGCCCGACGAACTGCGGGAGGATCGTGGAGCGGCGGCTCCAGATCTTGATGACCTCGGAGCGCGAGGAGCCCCGCGCCGCCTCGGCCTTCTTGAAGAGGTAGCCGTCGACGAACGGCCCCTTCCAGAGAGAGCGTGCCATAGCGATTACTTCTTGCGGTTGTGGCGGCTGGACAGGATGAACACGTCGGTCCGCTTGTTGGACCGGGTCTTCTTCCCCTTGGTGGGCACACCCCAGGGCGTGACCGGGTTGCGGCCGCCCGAGGTGCGACCCTCGCCGCCGCCGTGCGGATGGTCGACCGGGTTCATCGCCACACCGCGGTTGTGCGGGCGCTTGCCGAGCCAACGGTTGCGCCCGGCCTTGCCGAGCGAAATGTTCATGTGGTCCGGGTTCGAGACCGCGCCGACGCTGGCGAAGCACTGGCCGTGGACCAGGCGCTGCTCGCCCGAGTTCAGGCGGAGCGTCACGTAGCCCTGGTCGCGGCCGACGATCTGCGCGTAGTTGCCGGCCGAGCGGGCGATCGCGCCGCCCTTGCCGATCTTCAGCTCGACATTGTGGACGATCGTGCCTACCGGCATCGAGCCGACCGGAGCGGCGTTGCCCGGCTTGATGTCGACGCTCTCGCCGGCCACCACCTTGTCGCCCGGCTGCAGGCGCTGCGGGGCCAGGATGTAGCTCTGCTTCCCGTCGGGGAAGTTGATCAGCGCGATGAACGCCGTGCGGTTCGGATCGTACTCGATCCGCTCCACCGTGGCGGCGACGCCGAGCTGCTCGCGACGCTTGAAATCGACGTTGCGCAGCACGCGCTTGTGGCCGCCGCCGCGGAAGCGGACGGTGATGCGGCCGAGATTGTTGCGGCCGCCGGAGGACGACTTGCCCTCCGTCAGCGCCTTCACCGGCTTGCCCTTGTAGAGCTCACGGCGGTCGACGAGCACGAGCTGGCGCAGGCTCGGCGTGACCGGTTTGAATGTCTTCAAGGCCATCGGCTTGGATCCCTAAATCCCGTCCTCAGAGCCCGGTCGTGACGTCGATCGAGTGGCCCTCGGCCAGGGTCACGATCGCCTTCTTCACGTCGGAGCGCTGTCCGCGGAGACCGCGGAAAATCTTCTTCTTACCCTTGGTGACAAGGGTGTTCACGGCCGTGACCTTCACGTCGAACAGCTTCTCGACGGCCTCCTTGATCTGAGGCTTCGTCGCCTTGGGGGCGACGCGGAAGACGACCTTGTTCTGCTCGGTCAGGTTGGTCGCCTTCTCGGTGATGACCGGGGAGACGACGATGTCGTAGTGGCGCGGATCGGCACTCATTTGAAACGCTCCTCCAGCGCGTCGACGGCAGCCTTCGTCAGGACGAGCGTGTCGCGGCGCAGGATGTCGTAGACGTTGATGCCCTGCACGGGCAGCACGTCGATCTGCGGGATGGCGCGGGCGGCCCGGCCGAAATTCACGTCGACCTCGGCACCGCCGATGATCAGCGCGTTCGAGAGGCCCATCTTGCCGAAGCGCTCGATGAGACCCTTGGTCTTGTGATCCTCGATCTTGATGTCGTCGACGACGATCAGGGTCGAGGCCTTGGCCTTGGCCGACAGGGCGTGGCGCAACGCCAGCGCGCGGACCTTCTTGGGCAGGTCGTGGCTGTGGTCGCGCGGCACGGGGCCGAAGGCGCGCCCGCCGCCGCGGAACTGCGGCGCCGAGGCCGCGCCGTGGCGGGCGTTACCGGTGCCCTTCTGCTTGTAGAGCTTCTTGCGGGTCCGGTTCACGTCCGAGCGGTTCTGCACGGCGTGGGTACCGGCGCGCCGCTTGGCGAGCTGCCAGCGGACCATGCGTTGCAGCAGGTCGGCGCGCGGCTCCAGGCCGAAGATCTCTTCGTTCAGCTCGACCGAGCCGGCGCCGGCACCGTCGAGGGTTTTGATATCGAGCTTCATCACGCGGTCTCCTCAGCCGCAGGGGCCTCGGTCGCCGGGGCGGAGGCGCCGTTCTCGCGGAACTTGCCCGGCAGCGGAACGTCGGCGGGGAGCTTGCGCTTCACCGCGTCGCGGATCTGGATCCAGCCGCCGGCGACGCCCGGGACCGCGCCCTCGACCAAGATCAGGCCGCGCTCGGGATCGGTGCGCACGACGCGCAGGTTCTGGGTGGTGACCCGCTCGACGCCGAGGTGACCCGGCATCTTCTTGTTCTTGAAGGTCTTGCCCGGGTCCTGGCGGCCGCCGGTCGAACCGATCGAGCGGTGCGAGATCGACACGCCGTGGGTGGCGCGCAGGCCGCCGAAGTTCCAGCGCTTGATACCGCCGGCGAAGCCCTTACCGGTCGTGGTGCCGGTGACATCCACGAACTGGCCGGGGATGAAGTGGTCCGCGGTGATCTCGGCGCCGACCGGGATCAGCGCGTCCTCGGACACGCGGAACTCGGCGAGCTTCTTCTTCGGCTCGACCTTGGCGACCGCGAAGCGACCCCGCTCGGCGGCCGAGACGTTCTTGACCTTGGCCTTGCCGACGCCGACCTGCAGCGCAACGTAGCCGTTCTTCTCGACGGTGCGGTGGGCAACCACCTGGCACTGATCGATCTTGAGCACGGTGACGGGGACATGCTCCCCCGCGTCCGTGAAGACGCGGGTCATGCCGACCTTCTGTGCGATGACGCCTGAGCGCATAGGTTCTCTCCCTCGCGCGATGAAACGGTAAGCTCTAAGTCCTCAGCGGACTCAGAGCTTGATCTCCACGTCCACGCCAGCGGCGAGGTCGAGCTTCATCAGCGCGTCCACGGTCTGAGGCGTCGGATCGACGATATCGAGCACCCGCTTGTGCGTGCGCATCTCGAACTGCTCGCGCGACTTCTTGTCGATGTGGGGCGAGCGGTTCACGGTGAACTTGGCGATGTGCGTCGGGAGCGGGATCGGGCCGCGGATGGTCGCGCCCGTACGCTTGGCCGTGGAGACAATCTCCTTGGTCGACGCATCGAGGATGCGGTGATCGAACGCCTTGAGGCGAATGCGGATGTTCTGACCGTTCATGATCCTGGAACCTTGAGAGGGACGGCGGGGTACGCGAGGCCTTCACCCCGCCGCGCCCTGCTAAGGATGCTTGCTCGAGCTCAGTCGTTGATGGCGGCGACGACGCCGGCGCCGACGGTGCGGCCGCCCTCGCGGATGGCGAAGCGCAGCTTCTCCTCCATGGCCACCGGCACGA